>DASYID010000035.1:0-4434 GCA_036252775.1 Solirubrobacteraceae bacterium | reverse complement strand
GACGAGCAGGGTCGCGGGTCGTGTCATCCGCCCGACCGGTACCGGGCTCAGCCCGACCGGGACCGCTCTCAGGCCAGGGGACGGCGGGGATGGAAGCGGCGCGTGGACCGCTCAGCCGGGCGCCAGCGCGGTCCGGACAGCCCAGCGGGATCACCCTCGGAGCTGGTGTCCAGGCGTATGCCGGCCACGATCATCCAGACGTGGGTGGCGTTGGCGTAGACGGTGATCCAGCGCCCCTTGCCCTGGCGTCCCCAGTGGGCCAGCTCACCCGAGACCTCTGGCACGCTGAGCAGTCCGGCGGCGTGCAGGGCGTAGGAAACCGCGCCGGAGCAGTCATAGCCCCGGTCGGCGAAGGTGCCGTGGCCACCGCCCCACTTGTAGTGCAGACCGATCAGCCGGTTGGCGGTCCAGATCAGCACCTTGACCGACCGGGGGGCGCCGGCGGGCGCCGCCGCACGTCCGGAGGCCAGGATGCGCGCGACACGGCCGGGGACGGTGGGCCCGGACAGGATCGGCTCCACTCGGATCGAGTGCTTGGGGGGCTTGCGCGGCTTGGGACGGACGAGCGGGACGGCGGGCAGAGCGGGAATGGGGCCGCCGGCGGTGGGGGTCGTCGAAGGGGTGGTCGTGGAGGAGGAGGTGGTGGAGCCTGCGTCGCCGGTCGTGTCCGGCGAACTCGGATCTGAGGAGCCGTCGACGGGCGCCGACGCGTCGCTGGGCGTGGACCCGTCGGCACTCGCCGTTGGGACGCCGGCCGGGGTGGGTTCGGTGGAAGGCGCCGGGGAGCTGTCAGGCGCCGACGCGCGCGCCGCCCGGTGGATAGGCGCCGAAGTCGCCGCCAGCGAGCCGGAGGCGGCGCTGGCGAGGCTGAGCATGGCCAGCGTGAGGATCAGTCCGACTCGGCGCATTGACGTCCTTATCGACAACGCGGGCGTGCGGTCTTAGCTCCCCTCCCCCGCCGTGGACTCGGCCGTGGCCTGAGTCAGGCGCCCTCGGCGGCGAGCCAGCCAAACAACTGCACGGTGGCGGCGTGGGTGCGCAGCATCCCGGGCGCCGCCTGGTGGCCGGACATGTCGCTGCCGTCCCAGGCCCTCAGGTACAGGGAGCTGCCGGGCTCATGGGCGTTGGCACTGGCCATCTGGGCCATGCGGCGCGCCATCTCCGACCAGCGCCGGTCGCCGGTGGCGCGGCCGTAGTCGAGCATGCGATGCAGGTAGATGACGTCGAACTGCGGGCCCATGTTCAGGCGGTAGGCGAAGCGCTGAAAGGCCGCGTTGGCCAGCGCCGCCGCCTGATCGCAGTAGGCGGGCTGTGAGAGCGTCTGACAGAGCACGCGCTTGGCCTCGACCGCGGGACCGGCGATGTAGGGAGTTGGGGTGGGATCGTCACCGGTGCGCCAGTACAGCCCGTTGTCGTTGGCGAAGTGGGCGTCGCCCCAGGCGAGAAAGCGGGCTGAGGCACGCAGGTCGGCGCGGGCCAGGGCCAGATCGCTCTGGGCCTGGCGACCCCGTTCGACCCGCGATGCCGCCAGGTAGTGGCGGCCCAGCAGGGCACCCAGCAGGGCCCCGCCGGCCAGTGGCTCCCCGGACTTCTGGCCGCCCGGGGTGTGAGCGGTGTTCCACCAGACTCCCCCCGAGACCGGGTCCCAGCCGCGACGGACGATGAAGTCAAACGCCGTCTGGGCATCGCGCAGGTAGCGCGTCCGGCCGAGGGCACGGTGGGCATCCAGGAACGCCAGGCCCCACCACGCGTTGTCGTCAAACCAGGTGTTCACCGGTCCCCGATCGCCGGGGTAGGGGGCAAAGCCAGACACGACGGGATCCCAGTAGGACTCGGCGCCGAGGTACACGGCGCGGCCCGTGGACCGCGACCGGGCGCTGCGGGCGGCCCCATGGCGCGCGCGGCTCGCGCGCGCCTGGGGAGGCGCGGCGGGGTGCGGCGCGTCGCCCTCGGCGAAGACCTGCAGGGCGCGGCGGTTGGCCGCCGTTGGGTGGGCGATGGCCACCGCCGCCAAGGACTCAAACAGCGGAACGACGCCCCAGATGGTGGCCAGCGGATAGCGCGCCCGGCGCCCGAGGCGCTCGTCGTACCAGCGCAGGCGTACGTTGCGCTTGCCGTTCCACAGCCCCTGCACGTTGTCGCGCCAGGACCGGCGGGCCTGAGCGACCCCCCGCTCGGCCCGGGTGAGGAAGTCCGCCTGAGAGCTGGCCGCCACCCGGGCGGCGGGCCCAGGAGAACGGGGGCTAGCAGGAGCGTGGGCGGACGCAGGAGGACGGGCGGACGCTGGCCGGCGGGCGGAGGCGTCAGCGGCCAGCCCGCAGATCGTGGCAGCGACGCTGGCGGCCGCGACGACGGCGCGCACCGCCCTAGGTGACCGCGGGGGGCCGACGGGCCGGGTCGATGACGGGAGGCCGGGAGTCATCGTCAGGCTCAGACACCGGCGGGCGGCCAGGGTTGCGCCTTCCCGCTACCGGCTGCGGCTGAGGGCCTGTTCCAGGGCGGCGGCGATCGCCGCGGGCTGCTCGATCTGGGGGTAGTGGGCCAGGTCGGGCAGCTCGTGCACCGCCACACCGGGACGCAGTTCACGCAGTCCGTCCAGGACGTTCGTCGTCGCCACGGGATCGAGCAGCCCCCAGGCCAGGGACAGCGGCCCGGGCCAGTCGCGAAACGCGCCGTGCCAGCGATCGGTCAGGCGGTCGCGCTCGTTCATGTAGTTGATGAGCAGGTGCGCGATGCGGTGGCCCCCGTGGTGGGCGATGAGCGACCACTGATCGGCCGCCTCCTCCGTGCTCAGGGGATGGCGGGCGGAGAACACGCGAGCGAACTGGGCTCGAAAGGTGCGCTCGGTGGTCAGGCGCGCGAAGACCGGCCCCAGTGGGCCGCGCAACAGCCGCTGGCCGACCGTCGGCGTCGCGCGCTCGAGCAGGATGCTGCCGTTGAACAGCAGAGCCCCGCTGAGCTCGAAGTCCAGCTCGCCTCGGAGGTCGCGGGCCATCAGCTCCGTGGCCACCGAGGTTCCCATGTCGTGGGCGACCAGGAACACGGGAGCCGAGGCCTCGCGCGCCACCAGCTCGCTGACCAGCATCGCCTGCTCGCCCAGCGTGTACACATGGTCGGAGGGCTTCTCTGACAACCCGTAGCCGAGCAGGTCCATGGCCAGCGACCGGCGGTCCTCGAAGTGGGCGAGCAGCTCACGCCAGTCATAGGAGCTCGAGGGAAAGCCGTGCAGGAAGACGAGCAGGGGGCCGTGCCCGGCCCGCCGGCGCACGAACAGGCGACGGCCGGCCACCTCGACCAGCTCGCCCCCCTCGCTCCATCGCTGCACCCGCGCGGTCAGCACACGGCGATGCTATCCGGCCGCTTGGCCTGACCGGCCGGTGTCAGTGCTTCAGCAGCCCGGCGAGCAGGGCGTGCAGGACCTCGGCCACCTCGGCGCGGGCGGCCTGCTGGTCGGGCGCGGTGGCCACGGCCATGGCGGCCTCGTCCAGGGCGCCGATGAAGATATGCGCGAGCGCTCGCCGGGGTAGGGGATCGAGCTGCCCGGCGTCCATCGCCGCCTGCAGAAGCGCTTCGGTGACTCCCAGACCATGACGCAGCGCCACGTCGCGAAAGCCGTCCCAGCCCAGGACGACCGGCGCATCGAGCAGCACCAGCTGGCGCACCTCGGGCTCCTGTGACGCCGCCAGCCAGGCGTCGACCGCGGCGTGCAGCGCGGCCGCCGGATGCTCGGGAGCGCTGGCCGCGACACCGGCGGCCAGGCGCTGGGTGAGGTCGCTCTCGACCTCTTCGACCACGGCCAGAAACAGTGCCGCCTTGTCCTGGAACTGGTGATACATCGCGCCGCGGGTCACGCCCGCGCTGGCGGCGATCTGCGGAGTGCCCACCCCGGCGTAGCCGCGCGCGGCCCACAGCCGGCGGGCGGCGTCGATCAGCGCGCGGCGCGTGGCGGCGCTGCGCTGCTCCTGGGTTCGGTGCTTGACTTCCATTCAGTCTGTTTGTAAGTTACCGGCAATCTGTACGCAAATCCAGGAGGAACCCGATGCCGGTGGTCGAGCTGCCCGCAGGAAGCATCCACTACACCGAGGAGGGACCGCGCGAGGGCCGACCGGTCGTGTTCGTGCACGGCTACCTGATGGGCGGCGAGCTCTTCGGCGAGCTGAGTGGGCGCCTGGCCCAGCGCGGCTTGCGCTGCCTGTCGCCCACCTGGCCGCTGGGCGCCCATCCCGAGCCGATGGCGCCGGGAGCCGACGTCACCCCCCGCGGGATCGCCGGGATCATCGCGTCGTTGCTGGAGGTGTTGGACCTGGACGACGTCGTGCTGGTGGGCAACGACACCGGTGGTGCGCTGTGTCAGGTGGTGGCGGCCGATCATCCCGAGCGCCTCGGCGCGCTGGTGCTGACCAACTGCGATGCGTTTGAGAACTTCCCGCCCTC
>DASYID010000034.1:0-9469 GCA_036252775.1 Solirubrobacteraceae bacterium | reverse complement strand
CAGCGCGGAACCTGGCCCGACCAGCGCGTGGTCGCCGCCACCCTGGAGTCGCTGCCCGAGGCGGCGCACGAGGCGGGCATCGGCGCTCCCGCCGTGACGGTCGTGGGCGCGGCGGCCGGGCTGGCCGATGAGCTCGGCTGGTTTGCGCGCGGGCCACTGGCCGGACGGTCGGTGGCGGTGATGCGGGCGCGGCCGCAGGCCTCGGAGCTGGCGGCGCGTCTGAGGGCGCTGGGAGCAGCGGTGGTTCAGGCGCCGGTGATCCGGATTGCCGAGCTGCCCGGCCCGGCGCCCACGCCCGGCGCCCACGACCTGATCTGCCTGACCAGCCCGACGGCTGTGCGGCTGCTGTTTGAGCGCCTGCGGCGCGCCGGCCTCGACGCCCGCGCCCTGGCCGGCGCCACGGTGGCGGTCGTCGGCCCCGGGACGGCACGGGCGCTGGCGGTTGAGGGCATCGCCGCCGACGTCGTCGCCGAGCGCTTCGTGGCCGAAGGCCTGATCGAGGCGCTGGGTGACCGGCCGGTGCGCCGCGCCCTGGTGGCCCGGGCGCTGGTGGCGCGCGACGTGCTGCCCGACGCCCTGCGCGAGCATGGCGCGGAGGTGGAGGTGCTCGACCTCTATGAGACGGTCGCCGAGGCGATCGACGCCGACGCGCTGGCGGCTGTGCGGGGCGCCGACTACGTGACCTTCACCTCGTCCTCAACCGTGCGCTTCTTCCTGGACGCGGCCGGTGGGTCGGCCGGCTTCGCCCCCGGGACACGCATCGCCTCGATCGGACCGGTGACCAGCGCCACGCTGCGCGAGCACGGCCTAGAGCCCGACCTGGAAGCCTCCGAGCACCACATCGATGGGTTGCTGGCGGAGTTGGTGGACGACGCGGGACGCCGCTAGGGTGAGCGGCAGCGAAGGCGATCGGAATCGGAGAGTGCGGATGAGGCGGATGGGGACCCGTGGAGCGGGGGCCGTGGCCACAGGCGTCGTGGCGCTGACCATCGGACTGACCTGGGCGCAGGCGGACCTGGCGCGGGCGGACTCGCCGGTCACCTACTGCGTGGCCAACAGCGCCTGCGTGGCCGCCGGCGGCACCTCGGAGCCCGATCTGCAGAGCGCCCTGAACGCCGCTCAGGCCAACATCGCGTCCAACACGATCCAGATCGGCCCCAACGTGTCGGGTGCGCCGTTCACGGCGGCCGGAGGCGGTCCGTTCAGCTACGCGCCCGGCCCCGTCCACGCGCTGACGATCACCGGTGCCGGCCGCACTCAGACCACGCTGACGACGGCCTCAGCGAGCACCGGCGGGGTGCTGTCGGTGTCCGCCGGCCCGGTGACGGTGACCGACCTGGCGATAGTGATCGTCCCCTCCTCAGGCTCCACCTCGGGGTTCTCCTCCAACACCCTGGGAGACCTGCAACGGGTGGACATCACCGACGGAGCCGGTTCCACCGGGAACGTCCAGGCCTCCTTGTTGGCGCCTGCGAGCGTGGGCACACAGACCCTCGATCACGTCGCCGTCACGGTGGCCAGCCCGCTGTCCGTCGGGATCACCCGCGGGACGGGTGGGGGAACGCTGACCATCCAGGACAGTCAGGTGACGATGAGCGGGCCCCTGAACGCCTCGGCGAACGCCACGCTGGCGATCAATCTCAACGACGGGGCGACGAACGTGCTCCGCAGCCGGATCGCCGGCCTCAACGGCATCAGGGTGACGGGCGCTTCGCTGACCGCCGAGGACGACGTGATTACGCAGATCCCCGTGACCGGGGGAGGTGGCGGCAGCCCCGACGTCAACGCCCTGCAGATCTTCGACAGCCCCGGGACGGCTGGCACGCTCCAGGGGCGACACCTGACCATCTACGGTGTCGCCGACCAGCCCTACCCCTACTCCTACGGCGTCGAGGCCAAGAGCAGCTTTGCGGGCGGTGTCAGCGCGGCCCTTCACAACTCGGTCATCGCCAACGTAGACGCCGCTCTGCTCGCCACGGTGGTGGGCAGCGGCACCACCGCGCACATCACGACCGACTACTCGGACTACGCCAAGACCGGGGACACGGGAGTCGCGCCGAGCGAGGAGACCCACTACCTGGGTACATCCGGCGGCGGACTCACCGATCCACTGTTCCTGGCGCCAGCCACCGGCACCGGCGGCGACTTCCACCTCCGCGCCGCCTCGCCTCTGATCGATGCGGGCGATCCGGCGGCGCCGGCGGGTGAGTCCACGACGGACTTCTCTGGTCTCCCTCGGGTGGTGCATGGCCGCCGTGATGTCGGCGCGTATGAGTATCAGCCGCTCGTGGCCAGCGCCACGCAATCGGCGACGACGGCGGTGGCGGGGACGCCGGTCAGCTTCGACGGCTCCGGTTCGACGGACCCCAACCCCGGGCACGGCCCGTTGACGTTCGCCTGGGCCTTTGACGACGGCGCCGCAGCCACCGGCGCGGCGGTCAGCCACGCCTGGACGACAACGGGAACCCACACCGCCACGCTGACGGTGTCCGACGGCTCCCCGGTGACGGCCCAGACGGTCAAGACCGTCGCGGTCACCGCGCCCGCGAGTAGGCCACCTTCCGGGCTGCCCGGAGGGACGCCCATAGCCTCAACCGGAGGGCCGCCCGGGCCGCGGATCGTCCTGCGCCCGACGGCCCCTTCGGCCACCCTGACCTGGTTCTCCGAGCGCCTCCAGCGCCTGCTGTCCCACGGTCTCGACGTGCGGGCCGGCTGTTCGGTGGCCTGCCGCATGACCGTCCAGCTCGTCCTCGACGCGCGCACAGCACGCGCCGTCGGGCTGCGCACCCGCTCCACCGGACTGCACAAGCCCCGCGAGGCCGTCGTGGGACACGCGACCATCACCCTGCGCGCCGGCGTCAGACGCAAGCTGGCCGTGCGGCTCACCGCCGCCGCCAAGCGACACGTCCGTCACCGCTCACCGCTGACGATGACCGTCCGCGGCATCGCCCGACCACTGCACGGCGGTCCCGCCGTCACCGTCAGGCACCGCCTCAGCCTGCGTCGCTGAGGGCACGGCGCGCCGGGTGGTCAGCCGGCGCGGGGTGGGCTGGGCGCCGGGAGTCAGCCGGCGCGCGGTGGGCTGGCCGCCGGGAGTCAGCCGGCGCTGGGAGGTTCGCCCTCGGTGGGGATGCCCGGCATGGCCTCGTGGCCGCGGGCGGGTTCGCCCTCCCCCTCGGGATCGGCCTCGGGGACACCCAGGGGCTGGTCGGAGGCCTCCTCGGGCAGACCGGAGGGAACGTCCGGGGCCGGGTCCTCGTCGCCTGGGGGCGGTCGATCGGTGCCGTCCATCGAGCGAGCGGTTACCCCCATCGGCGTGATAGCACTCGCTGCGTGTCCGCGCCGCTGATCACGTTCCTGTCGGACTACGGTGTGGAGGACCCGTTCGTCGGCATCTGCCACGGGGTGATGGCCACGCGCTGCCCCTCGGCTCGTGTCATCGACATCACCCACGGGGTCCCACGTCACGATGTGCGCTTCGGCGCGCTCGCCCTGCGCGACGCGCTGCCGTTCTGCCCGCCGGGCGTGCATCTGGCCGTGGTCGATCCCGAGGTGGGCGCGGAGCGGCGCAGCGTGGCGCTGCGCACGGGCGAGGACCGCCTCATGGTCGGCCCCGACAACGGACTCCTGACCCTGGCCGCCGAGAACCTCGGCGGCGTCGTGGAGGCGGTTGAGGTTGGGCGCTCGACGCACCGCCTGGAGCCCGTCTCGGCCACCTTCCACGGTCGTGACATCTTCGCCCCGGTCGCGGCGGCGCTGGCCGACGGCCAACCGCTGGCCGGTGCGGGCGAGCCGTTGGACCCCTCCGAGCTCGTCGAGCTGGAGCTGCCGAGCTCGCGCAGCGACGGCGACACACTGATCGCCCACGCCCTGACCCAGGACCGCTTCGGCAACGTGATCCTCAACGTGACCCACGAGCAGCTGCTGCAGCGGGGCCTGAAGCTGGGCACCGCGGTCGAGGTCCAGATCGACGGTCGCCGGGTGCCGGGACGCTTTCTGAGCACCTTTGCCGACGCGCCGCCCGGCACCGTGCTGCTCTACGAGGACGCCCAGCACCACCTGGCCCTGGCTCTGAACCGCGGCTCGGCCGCCGACGAGCTGGGGGTGGCGCGGGACGCGGAGCTGCGCATCCGGCCCGCGTGAGCGCCGGACCGCTGGGCCGACCGGCCCGCGTGAGCGCCGGACCGCTGGGCCGATCGGCCCCCGTGAACGCCGGGCCGCTGGGCCGACCGCGCCTGCACCTGCGGCGCACCGACTCGACCAACGAGCGCGCCCGCCTGCTGGCGGGTGCCGGCGCCCCCCACGGCACTCTGGTGACAGCGTCCGAGCAGACCGCCGGGCGGGGTCGCCAGGGGCGGCGCTGGAGCGCACCGCCGGGACGAGCGCTGCTCATGTCACTGGTCCTGCGCCAGCCTCCCGCGCTGCTGCCGCTGGCCGCGGCCGTCGCCGTGGCGCAGGCCGCCGAGGAGTCGCTGGGGGCGGCCGATCCCGGCCCGCCGGCCGGCCGGGTGGCGATCAAGTGGCCCAACGACGTCCTGCTGGGGGGACGCAAGCTGGCCGGGATCCTGGTCGAGGCCCGGCCGCAGGAGGGATGGGCGGTGCTGGGCATCGGGCTAAACGCAGCGGTGGCAGCCGAGGACCTGCCGCCGGAGCTGCGCCCCACCGCGATCGGGCTCGGGCTCGAGCCGGCGGACGTCGAGATGGTTCTGGGCCGGGTACTGAAGCGACTGGCGGGCACCCTGGAGGCCACCGAGCAGCACGTGCTCGAAGCCTGGCGCGCGCGGGACGCCCTACTCGGCGCCCCGGTGCGCTGGGCGGGCGGGGAGGGTGTCGGCGCCGGGATCGACGGCGACGGGCGCCTGGTGGTGGCGCTGAGCGCCGGCGGGCAGACGGTCCTGGACGCCGGCGAGGTTCACCTCGGGTCCTCCCCTGAGCAGCCGCTCGAAAGCTAGACGGAGGCCACCCGCGCACGGGCAGCCGCCAGGGCCCGGCGAGGTCCGGTGCGGGCCGCGCGACGAGCGCGGATCGCGGCCTGCTGGCGACGCGAGTGCATCAGCGTGCCGGTCAACTCGGCCAGCATGTTGCGCCCCAGCAGGCTGAGCAGCAGCAGACAGCCGAAGCCCACGATGGCGTCGATGCTCTCGCGGCCCTCCTTGCTCCAGTAGTCGTCCTCGAGGTTCAGCCACAGGGCGAACTCGTCCAGGGTCAGCGCGCAGCCCGCCCCGTAGGAGAACGCGGTGATGCGTGAGCTCCGGCGTCGATGTGCGCTGGAGCCCACGCCGACCTCGTTGATCCAGAACAGCCCGGTGATCATCAGCGCGGTGATACCGAAGGTCATGTGATGGATGTGCTTGCCCCCGGGCGACAGGTTGCCGAACGGCCCGATCCCCGCGCGGATCGAGTGGGTGATCGCCCGCGTCAGGGCGAACGTGGCAAAGAAGGACGCGGTGCCGATGAACAGTCGCTCCTCCCGCGGGTCCTCGAAGTGCTTGGCCCACAGCGCCGCCAGGTCCCGACGGGCGGAGAAGCGACTGAGGTCGCGCTGGCCCCGCCGCGGAAGGCCGGGGAGCAGGTCGCGGGCGGGCATGGTTTGCCTACTTACCCGCTCGCCGCGGGCTCACACCCAAGCCCGCCTACTCCGGTGACCGAGCGGCGTCGCGTTCCCCCGCTCGCGCGGCTTTGCCCGTCCGAGCCTTGCCTTCCCCCGCTCGCGCCTGGGCCACGGCGGCGGCCGCGCCCTCGACGGCGCTGATGACCCGCTCGGGAGCCGGCGGGGTGCTGGGGCCGCCCGCCGTCGGTGGGGCCGTGGAGGTGCTGGGGGGGCCGGCGTCCGAAGACGCCGGCGGGCTCTGCGAGCCCGCGCGCGGCGTGGCCGGGGCGCCCCGACCACCGGGGCGTCCGTTCCCTGTCTTCCCGTTCTTGCGCCGGCGACGGTTGTTGCGGCTTCTGCGCTTGGGGAAGTTGCGCAGCAGCTCGCGGGCCAGCGCCGGTGGCTTGCGGGCCATGCGGGTGCGAGCGCCGCGCAGGACTTCCTCGGCCTCGGGGGTGTGGGCCAGCGCGGCGGCCAGCAGCGCGGCGGCCAGGCGACGGTCCTGCTTGCGTGAGGCGTGCACGAGCCGCCGGGCGTTGCGGGCATGGGCGCCGCCGGAGGAGTTGACCAGCAGACCGAGCAGCCGCTTGGTCTCCGGCCAGCGCTGCACCGCGTACTCCTCGTGGACCTCGCGCGTGTACTCCGCCAGCCTCCAGATCCAGGCGTTGGCCTGATCGCGCCGGCCGATGCGCCGCTCGGCCAGCGCCTGGAACATCACCTTGGTGGCCTCGCGGCGCTCCTCGCGCGACCAGGTGCCGATGATGTCGATCGCCGTGTCAAACGCCTCGGGGTCACGGGCGGCCGCGATCTCGGCCAGTGCCCGGATGCGCAGCTGGGCGTTGCGGTTGCGCTGCACGGCGGTGATGAGAAAGCGGCTCTTGAGCTCACCGGTACGGTCGAAATGCAGCATCGCCCGCGCCCGGCGCCAGCCACTGGGAGCCACCCGAGCTCCGGCCAGGGCGGCCCACACGTGCTGCTCGCCGTAGTCGAGGTGCTCGACGGCGATCCGCCACAGCTCGCGCTCGAAGACCTCGGCCCGGCGGTCGGGATCGGCGCATACGGGCAGCACCCGGCGCTCGACCCGCACCCGCCGGCCGCGGCCGCGGCGCACCGGCCCCACCACGATCGCGCCGCCGCGGTAGACGTCGCGGTCCAGCAGCGAATGCAGGGTGACGACCGGGTCGTCGTGCTTGGTGGCCGGGTGGACGAAGTCCACGACCAGGCCCGCCTCCTTGCCCGGATGGCGGCGGGTGACCCGGCCCACCCGCTGCTGGTAGATGCGCTTGGAGGCGGTGGGAGCCAGGTGGATGCACACGGTGGCGCGCGGGGAGTTCCATCCCTCGGCCAGCAGCTGGGCGTTGATGAGCACGTCGATGTCCCCGCGCTCGTAGCGGGCGAGGATGGTGGCCAGCTCGCGCTTGGGCGTCTCCCCTGACACCGCCTGGGCCTTGAGGCCGGCGTCACGAAAGGCGCTGGCCAGGTTGTAGGCGTGGCGCACGCCGGCGGCGTAGACGACGCCGGGCACGCCGTTGAAGCGCGTCTTATAGAGGTCGGCCACGGCCAGGTTGAACGGCTGCTGGTCGAGCAGCTCGGCCAGCATCTCCTGGTCGAACTCGGTGTCGACCTCGCCGCGGCGCAGCGGCACCTTGGCGATCGTGCGCACCCCTGGCCCGGGTGGAATCCGCACGCACCGCAACGGCGAGATCACCCCCCGGCGGGCCGCCTGCGCGAGGTCAAAGCGCGAGGTCTGGGTGGGGAACAGGTCGGTGACGTGGCGGGCGATCAGCGCGCCCGTCGCCGTCATGCCCACGAAGATCGGGCCGGTCCATTCGCGGATGGCGGCGCTGGTCTTCTCGCCCAGCGCGGTGTGCGCCTCGTCGCAGATGACCATCGTGTAGGCCGAGGAGATCTTGCCGGCGTTGCGCACGAACCACTGGTAGGTCTCGACGGTCACCGGGCCCCGGGCGGAGTCCTCCCCCGTCAGCAGCGGTGGACAGATACGGTCGCGGTAGCCGCGATCGCGCAGCTCCCCGTTGAACTGGTCGACCAGGTTGCGCCGGTGGGTGAGGATCAGCACCCCGCCCGTGCGGGTGGCCTCGACGAAGCCCAGCGCGGCGACGGTCTTGCCCGCCCCGGTGGCGTGCTCGAACCAGAACCGCTTGGCGGCGTTGGGGTCCTCGGGCTGCTCGGGCAGCTGGGACGCGTCGGCCTCGTCGTCGACCCAGTCGCGCGGCTCGTCCTCCAGCTCGGTCTCGGCCACCAGCTCCGACACGGACTCCAGATCGTCCTCCGCGTCGACCGCGAGCGCGGAATCGAGCTCCTCGTCGTCGTCATCCTCGTCCTCGTCTTCCTCGGGCGGGGGCGCGACCGACACGGGCTCATCGTCGTCGTCGAGATCCAGGTCGTCGTCGAGCTCATCGATCTCGTCATCTTCGGCCTCGTCCTCGGCCTCTTGCTCGGCCTCTTCCTCGGCCTCGAGCGCGGCGGCGGCCTGGCCGTTGGACCGCTCGGCGCTGACCTCCGCGACGGCGGTCTCGACCCCGAGGATGGCCGCCGAGGCGAGCCGGTCGGGCGCCGCCGCCAGCTTGCCCTGGCCGTTGGTCTGCCCGTGGACACGCTCGGCCTCGGCCAGCAGGGCGGCGAGGGTGCCCGACAGCGCGTCCACCTGATGGGCGCTGAGCACCGTGCCGTCGACCAGCGTGGGCTCGTCCTCTGACAGCAGTCGCTCTAGCCCGAGCAGCAGCGAGAAGTCGCGCCGCCACTGGGTCGAGGGGTGCTCGGCGCCGGCGGCGATCTCACTCAGGGCCTGATCCAAGGCCCGGCGCCGGGGCGTGCCGGGTCCCAGGGCCACCGCGCGGTCCTCGCCCTCGTGCAGGAAGCGCTCGCGCACGAAATCCTCCGCGCGAGCGAGGTCAGAATCTGCAACGGACGCGGACAGGGCGTCCGCTGACTTGGTATCGGCCATGGAAGGCTCTGGACTTCGAGAGGAACCGCGGCTGGGGCTACGCGCGGTTCGGCCCGGCTTTTGCCGGAACACCACAGGGCCCTCCTCCGAGAACGACCCTACGGCGCCTTCCAGGAGGATACCGCACCCAGGGAGGTGGTTGGGCCACCGCTGCCGGCGGGGTTGGCCGGGTGGTGCTTTCCGGCCGGCGGGCCCGCATCTGGCACGCTGTCGAGCAGGTCCCCTTCTGGCGATGCGACGACTCCTTCCCTTGATCGGAACGCTGGCCCTGGTGGGCGCCGTCGTGGTCGGCCTGAGCCAGACCGGCGGTCCCGGCGCGCCGCCGCGCAGTGCCGCCCCCACCGACGCGGAGCTGCGGGGCGCCTTCGCGGGCTCGCCCGCGCCGCTGGCCGCGCTTCACGCCCAGGCCAACCAGCTGCTCGGACCCGGCCCGGGGCCGTTCTTCGCCCGCCTGAGACAGCTGCATGGCTTTCCCGTGGTGGTCAACAAGTGGGCGGCCTGGTGTCCGCCCTGCCGCAGCGAGTTCCCGCTGTTTCAGCGCGCGGGGGTGACCTTCGGGCGCCAGGTGGCCTTCTTGGGGTTGAACTCGGCCGACGTCACCGCCGACGCCCGGGGCTTCCTGGCGCGCTTGCCCGTCCCCTACCCCAGCTACCTGGACCCCTCCGATGGGGTCGCCCGGGCGGCGGGCGTGGGCGGCTACTTTCCGGCCACGCTCTTCTACGCCTCCCGCGGCGGAGCCCCCTACATCCACCCGGGGGTCTACCAGCACCAGGCCGACCTCAACCGTGACATCCGCCGTTACGCCCTGGGCCCGTGACCGAGATCCGCCCGGTGGGCAGCCCATCCGAGCTCGAGCGGGCGTTCGCGCTGCGCCGCCAGGTCTTCATGGGCGAGCAGGGCGTAACCGAGCCCGA
>DASYID010000033.1:0-4434 GCA_036252775.1 Solirubrobacteraceae bacterium | reverse complement strand
CGGGGTGGACGACCGGCGGGAGTGGGATCCATCCCTGCTCTCGGTGCGGGCCGAGCTTGAGCAGGCCTTCGAGGCAGGACTATTGGAAGCCGTCCCCTGGGTGGCGCGCGAGGTCGAGCCTGCCGACATGGACCTGGCGCTGCGCGATATCGCTGACGCCGATCAGGCCCCGTCGCTCTCGCGCCACCTGGAGCGCGAGGGAACGCTCGAGCAGTACGTCGAGTTCGTCGTGCACCGGTCGGCCTATCAGCTCAAGGAGGCCGACCCGCACTCCTGGGCGCTGCCTCGCCTGAGCGGGGTCCCCAAGGCGGCTCTGGTCGAGATCCAGGCCGACGAGTACGGCGGCGGGCGCCCCGAGCGCATCCACGCCCAATTGTTCGCCGACACCATGTCGGACCTGGGTCTCGACGCTCGCTACGGGGCCTACGTCGACCACATCCCGGGCGTCACCCTGGCCACGGTCAACCTGATGTCGCTGCTGGGCCTGCACCGACGCTGGCGGGGGGCGATCGTCGGCCATCTCGCCCTGTTTGAGATGGCGTCCTCGTTACCCAACCGGCGCTACGCCAACGGTCTGCGGCGCCTGGGCCAGGGTCCGCGGGCCACCGCCTTCTTCGACGAGCACGTGGTCGCCGACGCCGTGCACGAGAACATCGCCGCGGTCGATCTGGCCGGGGGACTGGTTCAGCAGGACCCGGCTCTGGCCGCCGACGTGCTGTGGGGCGCGAGCGCCCTGGTCGAGCTCGAGGGCCGCTTCGCCGCCGCCGTGCTGTCGGCCTGGGCGCAGGACCGCAGCTCGTTGTGGCGGGCGTTGCCGGTGTCGGCGGCCGCGTGAGCAATTAGGGCAGGGCCTGCCCCGCGCGCACGCCCTGGGCCGAGCACTGGAGGCCTCCTAACCCACCGTGGCGCCCCGAGCCCGCGTCAGGTGCCGCGCCGCGGTGACCATCGCGACACCCAGCAGGAGGTTGCGGGCGATCACCAGCGCCTGCCCGCCGGTGGTCCCGCGCAGCAGCGCGTGGTAGTCGAGCACCTCCAGGGAGGTGGCGAGCGACACCGCCGCGACGGCCAAAGTCACCGCTGTCGCACCCTCGGTGGCGGCGATGGCCGCGCCGGGGAGCAGCCACAGCACGTACTGGGGCGACAGCACGGTGGAGCTCAGCATCAGGGCCGCGACCGCGCCGACCCACCCGGCGCCGATCGCGCCGCGCAGGCGTCCCGCCGTCCAGGCGAAGGCGACCGCGCCCGCCAGTCCCAGGGCAGAGAGGGTGGGCGCCAGTCCGCTGGGTACGGCGCCGAAACGCGCGGCGCCGCTCTCCAGGTGAATCGACGCCGGAGCCAGCAGCCGCACCAGCGACCCGAGCGCGCTCTCGACCTGCCACCCGTGCGCCCCGCGGAAGCTCAGCACCTGGCGTAGGCCGTCGGGGCCGGCGGGGGCCAACCAAAGGCCTGCCACGATCATGAGGCCGGTCGCCACGGCAGCGAGGAAGGCTCGGCGCCTGGCCTCTGTCTCACAGCGCAGCGCCAGCAGCGCCACCAGCGGCAGCGCCCACAGCTTGACCCCGACCGAGCCCGCCAAGGCGAGACCGGCCAGCCCGGGTCTGCCACGACGCTGCAGGACTACCGCGGCGAGCGCCAGCGTGACCGAGAGGACGTCAAAGCGCGTGACCAGCACGGCGATCAGGGGCGTGGCCAGAACGGTCAGCGTGGCCGCCGCGGCGCGGCCCCACTCGATCCCGACCAGCCAGAGCCCGGCGAGGCCGGTGGCCGACATCGCCAGCGTGAAGGAGCTACCGAAGGCCTGGCGTCCGGGAGCGAGCGCCGCCAATCCCTTCATCAGCGCCACCGCCAGCGGCGGGTACTCGACCGCATGGTCGCGGTAGGGCAGCCCGCTGCCCAGTCCGATCTCGCGAAAGCGCGAGATGTCGCTCACCCAGAGATGGCCTCCCGAGCTCTCCCGGTAGATGTCGCCCAGGCAGAACACGGCGCAGCCGAGCAGCAGCCAGCGGACGGCGGCGCGCCGGGCGGGCGGGGCGCCGAGGTGGGAGATGAGCGCTGTCGCGGCGGCCATGCGTTGCTGCACCAGCGGCCGGAGTCCAGTGGGGCGGCTGGCGGAGAGCCTTGGGGGTTTCGCCGGAGAGGCTAGGGCTTTCGCCGGAGGGGCTAGGAGCTTTCGCCGGAGGGGCTGGACGTGTCTCCGGAGGGGCTGGACGTGTCTCCGGAGGAGCTGGACGCGTCGCCGGAGCCGCGGGCCTCGAGCTCCGACGGAGCCCGGAAGTGAACGAGCTTGTGACTCCCGTCGCAGAAGGGACGGATGCGTGAGCGTCCACAGCGGCACAGCGCGACGGTCTCTCGGTCGGCGGCGATCTCGCGACCCTGCTGGTCCTGAAGGCGAAACGGACCGCGGATCAGCAGCGGACCGTCACGGTAGGGGGTGATGGTCACCTCGTCCATGGGCCGAGATCTGTATGCCCGCCCGCCGTCGCGGTCATGCGCGGGCGTGGGAGCGCATCTCGGACAGGATGCGCTCCAGGCGGGGCTCGGTCTCGCCGTCGACGTGAACCATGGCCGCGGCCACGGTGGGATGCACGGCCGCGATCTGCGCGTGCATCTCGTGAGCGACGGCGCGGTAGCTCGGGTGGCCCTCGCGCCCGGACCGCAGCTCGATCAGCTGCATCGCCGCCCGGGCGTTGAGATCGAGCACGTAGCGGATCCGGTAGCCGAGGCACAGGGCGTAGGGGGCACAACGCTCGAGGCCCGCGCCGAGCAGCTGGTCGTAGGCGCTGCGCGAGATGTCCAGCGCTCGCCGGTAGTCGTCGCCACATCCGGCCCGGTCAACCTCCTCGGGCACACCGGCGCCCAGGTCCGGGGTCAGTTGCTGCCACTGGCAGGTGAGCATGCGGTGGCGCTGAAGGTCGCGAAAGGCGCCGTAGTCCGAGACGATCTCAAACCGGTAGCGCAACGCCTCCAGACCCCGGCCCGGCCGGTGGCGACGGTTGGCACGCAACCCCATGAGATCGGCCAGGAGCTCGGCGCGCTCGTCGACATCGAGTTCGCTGACCGCGGCGCGCGTCTGCTGCTCGTCGGTGGCGGTGGCCTCGAACAGCAGCGCGCTGAGCGCGTCGTCCTCGTCACCCTCCACGCGGGTCAGGGTCACCGACGGCCCCAGCTCGGCGTCGTGGCCCTCGGCGCCTTGGCCCTCGTCGCCTCGATCGAGACCCAGTCGGCTGGCCCACCGGCGGGCGGCCTGTTCACGGGCCTCGAGGAAGCCGATCCATTCGCCGCCGCGCTCGGGGCGCTGGACCCGCGATACGAAGCTCGGCATGGTCGCCTGGACGGCCTCGAGGATCTGGCGACCGTAGTAGCGGGCCTCGGGCAGCGGATGTGCCAGCAGGTGCAGGATCAGCTGCTCGTAGGTCTGCCCCGTGGCGAACATCCCCATGTGAGACAGCGAGGCGGCCGGCAGCAGGCCCCGAAGCAGGTCCAGGGCCTTGGCCCGGATCGCGCGCTCGTGGGCCGCGGGGGCCTCGCCGGCCGCGGCCGGGAACACCCGGGCGGCCCAGGCCGTGACCCGGGGCAGGCACTCGGAGTAGATCCCAAACAGCTGATCCATCGCCGCGGCGTAGTCGGGCCCGAGCTCCTCGTCGCGGTAGTAGCGGTAGCCGCCGCCAGGCATTGGCGCGTCGTAGGCGATGTAGCGGGTGGACTGCTCTAGGTAGGCCCCCAGACGCGGCCGCTGGAGAATCTTGGTGAGGACGTTGGAGGTCCACTCGCAGGCCACGTGGGCGCCGCCGAGCTGAGCCACGGAGTCGTCGCCGTAGCCCACGAAGATGCGCTCGTAGAGCTCGGCCGCGCGATGACCCTCGTCGCCCTCCCACGGGGGGGTCTCGGGCAGGCTGTCGGCGAACTCCTCCAGGAACAGTCGGCGCAGGGTTCCCGGATAGCGCGAGTAGCGCGCGAACAGGGCACCCTTGACCGTCTCGGGCAGGTTGACCAGCGCGAACACGGGCCGGTCGAGGTTGGAGAAGTGCGGGGCCAGGCGGGCGCGCTCGGACTCGCTGAAGGTCTCGACCGGATATTGCACGAGGGCAGCGATGCTAGCGAGCTGCGCGGCGGGCGATCATCGCCCGCCGCCGTCGTCGCGCGGCGCCTGGTGTGGGCGCCGCGGGCCGCCGTCGCGGGCGCCCGGGGTGCACGCCACGGACCGCGCCGTGCGGCGCCCGGACTGGACGCCGCACGGAGGGCTCAGCGCATCCGACGAGGGCGCCGAGGGCTGCGGGTCAGGTGCCGCGGGGGTGCATCCCGTGGCCGCGCATGTCGACCCTCAGTGACTCCACCAGCCTCGGTACGAACATCAGGGCACAGACGCCGATCACGCAGTAGGCGACGTCCTGTCCCACCCCGGTGCCAAAGGCCTCGGTCAGCAGGTTGACGTCG
>DASYID010000032.1:0-8108 GCA_036252775.1 Solirubrobacteraceae bacterium | reverse complement strand
TCGATGAGCCGGGCGATGGCCGTCGGCGCATCGTTGGTGTGCAGCGTCGAGAGGACGAGGTGGCCGGTCAGCGCGGCTTCGACGGCGATCGTCGCCGTCTCGTTGTCGCGGATCTCCCCCACCATGATGATGTCGGGGTCGGCGCGCATCATCGAGCGCAGCCCGTTGGCGAAGGTCAGACCGGCGCGCGGGTTGACCTGGATCTGGGTCACCCCGGTCAACTCGTACTCGACCGGGTCCTCGATCGTGATGATGTTCTTCTCGGGGGTGTTGAGCATCCCGAGAGCGGCGTACAGCGAGGTCGACTTGCCCGAGCCGGTCGGGCTGGTGACGAGTACCGCCCCGTGCGCGCGCCCGAACGCTCTCTCGAAGCGCTCGCGCTCGGAGTCGGCCATCCCCAGACGGCCCAGCTCCATGACCACCGAGTCCTTGTCGAGGATCCGCATCACCACCGACTCGCCGTGGACACTGGGCAGCGTCACCACCCGCAGGTCGACGTGGTGGCCGTCGACCTTGATACCGACGCGTCCGTCCTGGGGCAGGCGACGCTCGGCGATGTCCAGCTCGGACATGATCTTCAGGCGAGATATCACCCCGGCCGCCATGCGCCGGGGCACGCTGGTGGCGTCGTGCAGCACGCCGTCGATCCGAAAGCGCACCCGCAGCTCTGAGTCCTCGGGGGAGAAGTGCACGTCGGAGGCTCCCTCGTCCACGGCACGAGCGAGCACCTGGTTGACGAGCTTGATCACCGGGGCGTCGTCGGCGGACTCGCGCAGGTCGACGACCTCCGCCGGCGCCTCGTCGGTCACCTCGGTCTCGACCACGTCGTCCAAGCGGGCCATGCGGGTCAGCAGGTCGTGGATGTCCTCGCGGTTGGCCACCGCCGCTCGGACCTCGTGGCCCGTCATGATGGCGATGTCATCCAGAGCCAGGACGTTGGCCGGATCGGCCATGGCCAACAGCAGCGTGCGGCCCTCGGTGACCGAGACCGGGACGGCGTCATAGCGGCGCGCGGCGCTGGCCGTGATCAGGTTGGCCGCCCCCATGTCCACCGGGAACACGGTCAGGTCGAGGTAGTCGAGGCCGTGGCGCTCGGCCAGCGCCCGCGCCAGGCCCTCGGCGCTGAGCGCGCCGGACTCCCTCAGCACCGCCTCCGGGGTGGTACCGGCGCCCCGTGCGGTTACGACGGCCTCCTGCACGCGCTCGGCGGGGACCAGGCCCAGCTCGACGATCACGTCGGTGAGAAACCGTGCCGAGCCTCCGCGCCGCGTGGGCGCGGTGATGCCTGACACCTCGGTGGTCTGCCTGGCCAGTGCCCCCTCGGTGGGGGCTTCGACGGGCGCAGACAGGGCACGTAGGTGGGTGGGGTGTTGGTCGGGCATGGCGGTGATGGAGGTCAGGCCCGTGCGGCGGAGCGCATCGCCTCCAGCGGGGCGGGACGACCCGTCCAACGCTCGAAGCTCAGCGCTCCCTGGCGGACCAGGATCTCCAGGCCGTCCACGACCGTCGCCCCCCGGGCCTGGGCCGCAGCGAGCAGCTCGGTCGGGCCGTCCCGGTAGACCAGGTCGACCACGCACGCGTATTCGGCCAGACCATCGGCGCTGACGGGCAGCTGCTTGAACGTCTCGGGCGAATCTCCACGGCCGACCGATGTGCAGTGAACGAGAAGGTCGGCGGCGACGGGCCGGCCCACCGCCTCGACGCCGAGGTCAGCGGCCAGAGCGCGGGCGCGCTCGGGCGTCCGGTTCCAGACCGCCACCCGGCGTGCCCCCGCCTCGCGCAGTGCCCAGGCCACCGCCCGGGCGCTGCCGCCGGCGCCGAGCACCAGGGCGCTGCGCCCCGCCGGGGGCTCGGGCAGCGCCGCGAGCAGCCCAGGGGCATCGGTGTTGTCGGCCTCCACCGAGTCCCCGGTGAACGTCAACATGTTGGCGGCACCGATGGCCCGCGCTGCCGGACTGGGGGCGTCGGCGAGCGCCAGCGCGGCGGCCTTGTGGGGCACGGTCACATTGGCGCCCAGAAAGCCGGCGGCTGGCAGCGCGCCGGCCGTCTCGGCGAACAGCTCGGGCGCCACGGGAAGCAGCTGGTAGCGCCACCCGTCCAGCCCCGATGCGGCGAAGGCGCCCGCAAACATGGCCGGCGAGCGGCTGTGGGCCACCGGCCAGCCCAGAACGCCCAGGCGCGCCATCAGCGTTGCCGTCCTGGTGGTGGGAGGCGCCAGCCCACTAGCAGCGCGTCGGGGACCGGCCGCCGCTGCGGGCGCGCGCGCTGTTGTAGCTCGCCACGTCACGCTGGAACTGGGCCGCCGTGCTGGAGAAGGCGTGGGTGCCGCAGGAGCCGGGCCGGACCACGTAGTAGAGGTACGGGACGCCAGCCGGCCGGGCCGCCGCCTTGATCGACGCCAGCCCGGGGTTGCCGATTGGGGTAGGAGGAAGACCCCGCCGGCGGCGGGTGTTGTACGGGGTGTTGCGCGCCAGGTCGGCGTTGGTCAGTGGGCGCGTCCAGTTGTTGAGCTCATAGCGAGTGGTGGCGTCTATCCCCAAGGGAATCCTCCTATGCAGGCGGTTGTAGATCACCGCAGCGATCAGAGGCCGCTCGCGGGCGACCTGCGCTTCGCGCTCGACCATCGACGCGATGATCAGAACGTCGTAGGGCGTCAGGTGCTTGCGTCGAGCCGCCGCGAGCCGGACATGGGACAGGTTCAGCTTGAATGCGGCCAGCTGCTCAGCCACCAGGCGGCTGGCGGGAGCGCCTCCCGGAAGCTGGTAGGTGGCCGGAAACAGGAACCCCTCCAGGGAGCTCGTCGCCCTCGGAGCCCCGAAGTGCCGGGGGCTCAGGGCGGGCGACCTGGCCGAGGCGGTCAGGTAGCTGCCCGTCAGCCCGTCGTCCTCGGCGATGGTCGCGATCTCGTGGCGTGACTTGCCCTCGGGGATGGTGACCTTGACCACCTTGGGAACCACCGGCTTGGCCGCCAGCACGTCGATCGCCGCGGCGTAGCTCATGTCGCGCGCCATCACGAAATGACCGGAGTGCAGGTCCGAGCGGCGGCCCGACAGCACGGCGCGGAGCCGAAAGAACAGGCCCGAGGACACCACGCCGTCCTTCGACAGGATGGATCCGATCTGGCTTGTGCTCGAGCGCGCGGGAATCGCGACGTCGACCCGGCCGTGGCCCTTGCCGTGGCCGGGCTGGAACACCGATACGCCGAGCCACACGAGGACCACCGCCAGCATCACGGGCACCAGCACGAGGGCGCGGGCCCGGGTCAGCCACCGCGACCGCGGGGCGCCGGCGTCGAGCCCGGGTACGCCCGCCCCCAGGCCGCTGGCCTCGCCGCGCCCGGGCGGTCCGATACGGATCGTCGGGCGTGGGCCCCGGGGAGGGACGGGGCGGCCGGCTATGCGCCGCCGCGAGGCCGCGGCGCGCCGGCGCGCTCCGTCCAACGGCGGCAGCGGCGGCAGGCCTCCCCCGTGACGCTCGGGCGGTGGCTCGGGCGCAGGCGGCGGCTCGGGCGGAGCCGGAGGCGGTGGCTCGGGCGCAGGCGGCGGCCCGGGTGGAGCCGCAGGAGGTGGCTCGAGCGCAGGCGGCGGCTCGGGTGGAGCCGCAGGAGGTGGCTCGAGCGCAGGCGGCGGCTCGGGCGGAGCCGGAGGGGGCGACTCGGGCGGACGCGGCGGTGCAGCCGGTGGATCGGGCGCAGGCGGCGGCTCGGGCGCAAGCGGAGGCTCAGGCGGCAGTGGGGGCGGCAGCTCGGCCCCCGCGGCGGGCTCGACGGCCACGGACGGCACTTGGGTGGGCGGATCGATGGGAAGGGCCTGTTCCAGCGGTCCCGGATGCAGGTCGGGATTCGCGCCGCGGGCCGCCCGCCGCGCCTCGCGCTCGGCGCGCTCACGCTCGCGCTCCTCAGCCGTGCGCTCGCGGCTTGGCTCTGATCGACGAAACGGGCTCATCGCATGGGGTGCGGCGCGGGCGGAAGTCTCGCTGGCCCGGGCCAGAGCTGCAGGCTACCCGCCCTCGCTGTCGGTAGGCAGCTCAGCCGCGCCCGGGGGCGGCGGCACCCCGCTTCGCTGCCGCGCCAGCCAGCCCTCGAGCAGATGGGCGGCAGCTCGCGAGTCCTCGGCCGCGGCGGCCCCCTCCCCACGCTGGGCCAGGACGGTGGTGAAACGCTCGTCGTGCAGCTCGACGGGGACGCTCGAGCCGAGCCGGCGCTGCAGGCGGGCGGCGAACTCACGGGCCTCACGCGTCTGCGCGCTGTCGCCGCCCGACAGCGACAGCGGCAGGCCGACCACCACCCGCTCGACGTCGCGTTCGCCGACGAGCTCGACGATCCGGCCCATCCCCCGTCGGGTGCCCGCCGCGTGAACGACGGCCAATGGGGTGGCCAGGGTGCCGGTCGGATCGCTGATCGCCGCGCCGCAGCGGGCGCTGCCGTAGTCGAGCGCCAGCACTCTCACGCGGCAGAGCCGTTAGCGAGCGCGGCCTCGATGCAGGCCAGGCCGGCGGCCAGCGCGTCGGGCAGCTTCTCGGGGTCGCGACCGCCCGCCTGCGCCATCGTGTCTCGCCCGCCTCCCCCGCCTCCGACCAGGGCGGCGGCGGCCTTGACCACCTGGCCCGCCCGAACCCCACGGGCCACGAGCCCCGGAGCAACCCCCGCCACCAGATGTACCCGGCCCTCGACCGTGCATCCGAGCACGACGGCTGCCTCACCAAGCTTGGCCCGCGTCCGGTCGGCGACCTCCAGCAGCGCTCGCGCGTCGGGTACCGCCACACGCTCGACGAGAACCTGGGCCCCGTGGATCTCCTTCGCCCTGCCCACCAGAGCTTCGACGTCCACTTCGGCGCTCGCGCCGCCCGCCCCGCCTCGGACAGCCTTCTCGAGCTCCCGCCGACGGCTCTCACGCTCAACCAGTGTGGGCAGGGCGTCCTCGGGACGTGTGCGCAGATGGTCGGCGATCTCGCGCAGCTGGTGGTCGTGATCGAGCAGCAGGCTGACCGCCGCCGGCCCGGTGAGCGCCTCGATACGACGCACGTTGGCGGCACTCGAGGTCTCGCTCAGGATGCGCATGACGCCGATCTCAGCTGTGCGACGCACGTGCGTACCGCCGCACAGCTCGCGCGAGAACTCGCCGTCGCCGACCTCGACCATGCGCACCACATCGCCGTACTTCTCGCCGAAGAGAGCCATCGCCCCCAGCCGCCGCGCTTCGTCCAGCGTGGTGGTGATGGGGCGCACCGGGTGGTTGTCGAGGATCCATGCGTTGACCTGGTGCTCGATCTCGCGCAGCTCCTCGGCACTCAGCGCCTGGCTGTGGCTGAAGTCAAAGCGCAGCTTGTCGGGCCCGACGTAGGAGCCCGCCTGACGCACGTGGTTGCCCAGGCGCGCGCGCAGCGCGGCCTGCAAAAGATGGGTGGCGGTGTGGTTGCACTCGGTGGCCCGGCGCGCCGCGGGATCCACCCGGGCTGTCACCCGCTCGCCCTCGCGCAGCTCGCCACGCTCGACGGTCACCGCGAGCGCCTGATCGTCACCCAGGCGAAACACCTCGGCCACCTGCGCGCGACAGTCGCCGTCATCACACTCGATCACGCCGGAATCCGACACCTGGCCGCCGCCCTGGGCGTAGAACGGTGACTCGCTGAGCTTGACCAGCAGACGATGGGCGCCGTTGGCGTCCCCCGGCGCCGGAGCGACGGCGGCCACCGTCGTCGCCTGACAGACGGTGGCGTAGCCGGTGAACTGCGTGCTCTGGGCGGCCTCGGCGACGAGCTGCTGGGCCGCCTGGCGCTCCTCCCCGGCTCCCGCCGTGCCCCCGGCTGCGCTCCCGGCCCGAGCCCGCGCGCGCTGCTGGTCCATGAGCGCGTCAAAGCCGGCCTGTTCCACGCTTAGGCCCTGCTCGGCCAGCAGCTCCTGGGTCAGGTGGAAGGGAAAGCCGTAGGTGTCGTGCAGGGCGAACGCGTCGGCGGCCTCGATGCTGGTGGCACCGCTCTCGCGCGCCCGGACGATCAGCTCCTCGAGCAGGCCGGTGCCCTGCTCGAGGGTGTGCCCGAAGCTGTCCTCCTCGGCCCCCAGCCATTTGACGATGGCGTCGCGCTGCTCGTCGAGCTCGGGGTAACGACCGGACATGAGCTCGCGCACGCGCCCGCTGTAGCGGGCCAGAAAGCCGGGGGCCATGCCCAGCCCGCGGCCCTGCTGGATGGCCCGGCGCATGATTCGCCGCAGGACATAGCCGCGCTCCTCGTTGGAGGGCACGACGCCGTCCGCGATCAGGAAGGTCATGCCGCGGGTGTGGTCGGCGAGCACCCGCAGCGAGCGCGACACCTCGGCGCTCTCTGAGCGGCGTCGTCCCGACAGCTGCTCGCCCAGCTCCATCAGCGGGCTGAACTGGTCGGTATCGAAGACTGACGCGACGCCCTGCTGGATTGCCGCCATCCGGTCCAGCCCCAGCCCGGTGTCGATGCTCCGCGCCGGCAGCGACTCCAGCTGGCCGCTCGGTCCCTGGTTGTACTGCATGAACACGAGGTTCCAGTACTCCAGGAAGCGATCGTTGTCCCCCCCGGGCAGATCGTCGGCCGAGCCGAACTCGGGCCCCCGGTCGAGGTAGAGCTCCGAACAGGGCCCGCACGGCCCCAGCGGCCCCGCCTGCCAGAAGTTCTCCGAGCGCGGCAGCGCCACGATGCGCTCACGCGGGACACCGATCGCCTGCCAGGCGCCGATCGCCTCCTCGTCGGGGCCGAGGCCGAGTTGCTCGTCGCCCTCGAACACGGTGATCCAGATGTCGCTGGCGTCAAAGCCGAACGCCCCCAGCGACAGCTCCCAGGCGAACTCGATCGCCTCGTGCTTGAAGTAGTCGCCGATCGAGAAGTTCCCGAGCATCTCAAAGAACGTCAGGTGTCGGGCGGTCGTGCCCACCACGTCGATGTCGACGGTGCGAAAGCACTTTTGACAGCTGGTCAGCCGCGGATGGGGCGGGCGCTCATGCCCGAGGAAGTAGGGCAGCAGCGGCTGCATCCCCGCCGTCGTGAGCAGCACGGACGGATCAAACGAGCCCGGCACCAGGGAGCCCGAGGAGATGCGCCGATGCTCGCGCTCCTCAAAGAACGCGAAGAACGCCTCGCGGATCTCCTCAGAGGTCATCGCCATCCACTCAGGAAGAAGATGTTAGGGGCGCGCTAGAGCGCGCCGGGGAGGCGGGCGCGGGCGCTGCGATCGTGGCGTGTCCGACGACCACGTCGCCCGACAGCAGGCAGGCGAGCTGGCCCGGAGCGGCCCCATCGACGGGCGCCTCCAGCTCGAGCGCGGCGCGGGAATGGTGTCCCGGACCCAGGGCGCCGGTCACGCGTGCCGCCACGGCGGGCGCTCGGTAGCGCAGCTTGACCCGGTTCACCCGGTCGGCCGCGCGGTGCAGGGTGAGCTCCGACAGGGCCACCGTGCGTGTGGCCAGCTGCTCTCGGGGGCCGACGATGACGGTGTTGCCGGCGGCATCGGTGGCCAGCACGTGCAGGGGACGGCCGCCGCCGATGCCCAGTCCGCGCCGCTGGCCCACGGTGAAGCCGTGGTGACCGCGGTGGCGGCCGAGGACCCTCCCGTCGGTGTCCACGATCGGCCCCGGCCGTTCGGTCTGCCCACCGTGACGGGCCAAGAAGGCCGACCGGCCCGTGCCCGCCAGGAAGCAGAGGTCCTGGGAATCGGGCTTGGCCGCCACCGGCAGGCCCGCCCGCGCGGCCAGCTCGCGAACCTCGGGCTTGCGCAGCTCACCCAGGGGGAAATGCATTCGCGCCAGCGACTCGGGGGCCAGCGCGGCGAGCATGTAGCTCTGGTCCTTGGCCGGGTCGGCCGCGGCCCGCAGCAGCGGCGGCCGCTCATCGCCGAGGCGGGCGTAGTGCCCGGTGGCCAGCGCGCGCGCGCCGAGGCGATCGGCGAGCGCGAGCATGGCATCCAGCCGGACGTGTCCGTTGCAGCGCACGCAGGCGTTGGGGGTCAGGCCACGGGCGTGGTCGGCCAGCCAGGGGTCGACCACCCCAGCCCTGAACTCCTCCCGCAGGTCGAGCGTCAGGTGAGGCAGGCCCAGGCCGTGGGCCAGGGCTCGGGCGCCGCGCACGGCCTGGGCCGAGCAGCA
>DASYID010000031.1:0-5509 GCA_036252775.1 Solirubrobacteraceae bacterium | reverse complement strand
GTGATCATCGACGAGATCCACGCCGTGGCGGCCACTAAGCGCGGCGCCCACCTGGCCCTGACCCTCGAGCGCCTCGAGACCCTGCGCGCTGGCGCCGGGGCGGTCCCCCGGCCGGAGCTGCAGCACGGCCCGGACCCTCGGCCGGAGCTGCAGCGCATCGGCCTCAGTGCCACCCAGCACCCGCTCGAGGAGGTGGCGCGGTTCCTGGTGGGACCCGGCCGCCAGGCCGACATCGTCCAGGCCCCGATGCTCAAGGAGCTCGACCTGCGCATCCACGTCCCGGTGGAGTCGATGGTCGAGCCCGACCAGGGACTGGACGCCGATCCACTGGAGCCGCTGGCGGGGGGCGAGGCGACGCGACGCTCGATCTGGCCGGCCATCTATCCCGAGATCCTGCGGCTGGTGGGCGAGCACTCCTCGACGATCGTCTTCGTCAACAACCGCCGTTCAGCCGAACGCCTGGCCCTGCGTCTCAACGAGCTCGCTGCCACCCAGGCCGAGGAGGCGGGGGTCCCGGTGAGGGACATCGCGCGAGCTCACCACGGCTCGTTGGCGCGCGAGGAGAGAACGGTGGTCGAGGAGCTGCTGAAGTCGGGCCAGCTGCCGTGCCTGGTGGCAACCTCCTCCCTGGAGCTCGGGATCGACATGGGCGCCGTCGACCTGGTGCTCCAGATCGAGTCGCCCAAGTCGGTGGCCCGCGGCCTGCAGCGAATCGGACGCGCCGGACACGGGGTCGGCGACGTGAGCAAGGGGCGCATCTTCCCGAAGTTCAGAGCCGACCTGCTGGAGTGCGCGGTGGTCGCTCGCCTGATGCGCGAAGGGCGCATCGAACCGACGGTCGTGCCCCGCAATCCCCTCGACGTGCTGGCCCAGCAGGTGGTGGCCATCGCCGCCTCCGAGGACGCGGTCGCGGTCGATGAGCTCCACGCCCTGATCACCCGCACCTACTCCTTCGCCGAGCTCTCCCGGGAGCTGCTGGAGAACGTGCTGGACATGCTCGACGGTCGCTATCCATCGTCGGAGTTCGGCGATCTGCGCGCGCGGATCGTGTGGGACCGGGGCGCCGGGATCATCCGGGCTCGCGCCGGTGCCCGGCAGCTGGCCGTCACCAACGCCGGCACGATCCCCGACCGGGGGCTGTTCTCGGTGACGCTTCCCGACGGGCGTCGCGTGGGCGAGCTCGATGAGGAGATGGTCTACGAGGCACGCCCGGGACAGACCTTCCTGCTGGGCGCCTCCTCGTGGCGCATCGAGGAGATCGGACGCGACCGCGTGATCGTCACCCCCGCCCCGGGGGCGCCCGGGGCGGTCCCCTTCTGGCACGGCGACTCGGTCGGCCGCCCGCGGCAGCTCGGGGAGGCAATCGGAGCCTTCGCGCGCTGGGCGGTGGACCAGTCCCCCGAAGTGCTCGCCCGCGACTACGACCTCGACCCGCGGGCGGCCGGCAACCTGCTCGAGTTCCTGCGCGAGCAGCAGGCGGCCACCCGGGTGATCCCCAGCGACCGCACGCTGGTGGTCGAGCGCTTCCGAGACGAGATCGGCGACTGGCGGCTGTGCCTGCTGTCCCCCTACGGTGGTCGCGTCCACGCCGCCTGGGGACTGGCCCTGTCCGCTCGCATCCGCGAGCGCTACGGGCTGGAGTCAGACGCGATCTGGTCAGACGACGGGATCATCGTGCACCTCCCCGACGCCGACGAGCCGCCCGGGGCCGAGCTGATCATGCTCGAGCCCGAGGAGGCGGAGGAGGCGATCATGGCCGAGCTCGGGGCCTCGGCCCTGTTCGGCGCCCGCTTCCGCGAGAACGCCAGCCGGGCGCTGCTGATTCCGCGCGCCTACCCGGGGCGGCGGACCCCGCTGTGGCAGCAGCGCCTGAAGGCCCAGACCCTGTTGGAGGTGGCCCGCCGCTACCCCGACTTTCCGGTGATCCTCGAGACCTACCGCGAGTGCCTGCGAGACGTGCTGGACCTGCCGGGCCTGCGCGAGCTGCTCGGCGCCCTGCACACCCGGCGGCTGTCGCTGGTGGAGGTGGAGACCCCCACCGCGTCGCCGTTTGCCTCCTCGCTGCTGTTCGACTACGTCGCCAACTACATGTACGAGGGCGACGCGCCCAACGCCGAGCGTCGCGCCGCCGCGCTGTCGCTGGACCGCGACCTGCTGCGGGAGCTGCTCGGACAAGAGGAGCTGCGCGACCTGATCGATCCGGGAGCGCTGGAGCAGGTGCAGGACGACCTGCAGCACCGCTCGCCGCGCACGCGCGCGGTGGACGACGATCGCCTGGCCGACGTGCTGCGCCGCATCGGTGATCTGACGGCGCAGGAGACCCAGGAGCGCGTCGTCGCCGGACTGGACGCGGCCGCCATGCTCGATCGGCTGGTGGCCTCGCGCAGAGCGATCCGGCTGCGCCTGGCCGGCGAGGAGCGCTGGGTGGCGGCCGACGACGCCGGCCTGTACCGCGATGCCCTGGGTGCAGTGCCCCCTGGGGGGCTGCCCGACGCCTTCCTGGCCGACGTGCCCGACGCCCTCACCGCGCTAGCTCGTCGCTGGGCCCGCAGCCACGGGCCCTTCACCACCGCTGAGCTGCGCCGGCGCTACCTGGTGGATCCGACCGCCGCGTTGACCGGCCTCGAGCGCACCGGTGAGCTGGTCCGCGGCGAGCTGCGACCCGGTGGCAGCGAGCGTGAGTGGTGTGACCCCGAGGTCCTTCGCCGCCTGCGCCGCGCCTCGCTGGCGGCCCTGCGCAAGGAGATCGAGCCCACGGAGCAGCGCGCGCTGGCCACCTACCTGCCCTCCTGGCAGGGCATCGACCGTCACCCGGCGGCGGGTGCCGGCGTGGACCGCCTGCGCGAGGTCCTGGTGGCCCTGCAGGGTGTGGCCCTCCCCGTCGAGGTGTGGGAGCGAGACGTTCTGCCCCGCCGCACCGGCGCCTACTCCCCGGCGTGGCTTGACCAGCTGTGCGCCAGCGGCGAGCTCGTATGGGTGGGGGCCGGTTCACTGGGCAGGAACTCAGGCCGGGTGGCGCTGTACTTCCGCGAGGACGCCGCGCTGATCGGCCCGCCCGGCGCGTCCTCCCGAGTCCCCGCGCCCGACGGCCCCGAGCACCAGCGTCTCCGCGACCGCCTGCGCCACTCGCCCTGCTTCTTCAGCGACCTGCTCGCCGAGTTCGAGCTGGCACCCGAAGCCCTGCAGGAGGCCCTGTGGGACCTGGTGTGGGCGGGCGAGGTGACCAACGACGCGTGGGCGCCCCTGCGCGCGCCGCGTCTCACTCTGGCCCGGGCGGCCGCGCTTGAGCAGCGCGGACGGGCGCCACGACGCTTCTCCCCCGCGGCCCGTGGTGCCGCGCGGCGGGCCGGAGCCCAGGTCCAGGGGCGCTGGTCGCTTAGCGCTCTGCTGTTTGACAGCGCCGAGGATCCTCGTCAGCGCCGGCGGGCGCTGGCCGAGCTGCTGCTCGAGCGCTACGGGATCGTCACGCGCGAGCAGGTGCGCGCCGAGGGGATCGTCGGCGGCTTCGCCGGCCTGTATGACTCGCTGGGTGAGCTCGAGACCCTGGGCGTGTGCCGGCGGGGCTATTTCGTCGAGGGATTGGGGGGCGCCCAGTTCGCGCTACCCGGGGCGGTGGAACGGCTGCGGGCCCAGGGGCCGGGAGCGCCCCGACCGCCACTGGTGCTGGCCGCCACCGACCCGGGGCAGCCCTACGGCGCCGCGCTGCCCTGGCCGGCCGCGGCGGCAGAGGATCGCCGCCGTCCCTCCCGCGCCGCCGGGGCCTACGTGGTCCTGGTCGAGGGCGATCCGGTGCTGCATCTCGAGCGCGGGGGGCGCTCACTGCTCACTCTCGCCGACCCGTCGGATCCTCGTCTGCAAGCGGCGCTGGCGGCGCTGGCGGAGCAGGTGCGGGGTGGGCGTGTGGGCCGGCTGTCGCTCGAGCGTGTCGACGGTGAGCCCGTGGTCGGCTCCCCGCTCGAGGCCAGCCTGATCGAGCTCGGCTTCCGCTCGGGACCGCGGAAGCTGACCCTCAGCGCCTAGCCCGCCGGGGTAGGGCGTGCGCTGGGGCGCCTGATCAGGGCCGCTTGACCCCGGGGTTCAATAGGCCCCTCGGGTCAAGGGCGGCCTTGATCGCCGCGTGCCAGCGCACCGCGCCGGCCGGCCACTGCCGATTCAGCTGGCCGGACTTCAGCCGGCCCAGGCCGTGCTCGCCGCTGACCGACCCGCCCAGGCCGATGGCCAGGGCGAACAGGTCCTCGGCGGCCCGCTCGGCCCGGGCCAGCTGGTCGGGGTCTGAGGGATCCAGCAGCAGCGTGCTGTGGAGGTTTCCGTCACCGGCGTGTCCCCAGCTGCACGCGGCCAGGCCGTGGCGCTCGCCGATTGCCACCGTCTCGGTGACCGCCTCGCCGAGGCGCTCGACCGGCACCACGATGTCCTCCGACAGCTTGGCCCCGTGCCGGGCGCTGACGGCCAGCGAGACTCCCGAGCGCCAGCGCCACAGCTCCCGGGTGGCCATGCCCTCCGCGGGCGCACGGACCTCGAGTGCCCCCACCGCCAGGGCCCGTGCCAGCTCGTTGCGGTCGTGGCGGGCGGCCTCGAGGCCTCCGTCGGCCTCAGCGATGAGCAGGAAGCCGGCGCCGGCCGGGCAGCCGCCGGGAAACGAGCCGCCGGCCAGCGCCAGCGTGTGGGCGTCCAGGTACTCGAGTGCGGCCGGAACCACGCCGCTGCCCAGCGCCGCCTCGATCGCCTCCGTGCCTCGGTGGGTGTCCGGGTAGAAGGCGGCCAGCGCCAGCTGCGCCTCGGGCGCCGGGATCAGCCGCAGCCAGGCCGAGGTGATGAGCCCCAGCGTCCCCTCCGAACCCACCAGCAGGGAGGCGAGGTCATAGCCCGCCACGTCCTTGCGGATCGGACCTCCCACTTCGATCAGCTCACCGGGGGCGACGACCGCCTCCAGGCCGAGGACCCAGTCACCGGTGACGCCGTACTTGAACGCGTGTGGCCCACCGGCGTTGGTGGCGATATTGCCCCCTATGTGCGATTGCTCGCCGGCGCCAGGGTCAGGGGGGAAGGCCAGCCCGTTCTCGCGGGCCAGGCGCTGGACGGTGGCGGTGGTCATGCCCGCCTGCACGCGCATGCGCCAACGGACGGGATCGAGCGCGAGCAGACGATCGAGTCTCGCCACCGACACCACCACCCCACCGGCCACGGGTACAGCCCCGCCGGCGTAGCCGGTCCCCCCGCCGCGGGCGACGATAGGCGTCTCGCGGGCGTAGCACTCGGCCACCACGGCGGCCACCTGCTGGGCGTCGCCGGGGAGTACGACTGCCTCGGCGCGAGAGGCTGCGCCGCCGGCGATGCTGGCGTCGGTGAGCCACTCGGGGCCGGGCTCGGTCAGCAGATGATCGTCACCGACGATCGACGCCAGTGCGCTCGTGAGTGTCGTCATCTACGGCGCTCGATCGGCACGGCCAAGACCAGTGCGTACCCTAGCTCCATGCCCGAGGGCGACACCATCCACTACGCCGCCAAC
>DASYID010000030.1:0-14033 GCA_036252775.1 Solirubrobacteraceae bacterium | reverse complement strand
CACGGCAGTTGCCTCGCAGGGGTCCTCGACGCTGATCGACACGCAGGCCTCGTCGTCGAGGGGCCGGGAGGGGCGGCGTCGGCGGCTCAGCGAGATGGCCTCGTTGTGGGCGATCCGGTAGAGCCACGGGCGCAGACGTTCGGGCGCCGGACGGCGACCCAGCGCGTCCATCGCCTGCAGCATGGCCGTTTGAGCAGCGTCCTCGCCGTCCTCGGGGCTGCGCAGGATGGCGGTGCAGTAGCCGGTCAGCGCCGGCATGTAACGCGCGTAGATGGCGGCGAAGGCGCGCTGGTTGCCGCGCGCCGCCAGCCGAGCGAGGCGCTCGTCCCCGAGTCGGGCCAGGGGTCCCGCCGCCGGGGCGTCGACGGGCGCGGGGGCTGCCAGGGCCGCCATGGTCCCCTCATCGGCAGCATCGCCAGATGTGCTTAGCCCCGCGCGGCGGGCCGGCGCCGGCACGAGGCCGGCGCCGGCGCCCGCGAGGACGCTGAGCTCAGAGGCTGACATAGCCCGGGAGCGTGAACGTGGGGAACAGCCGCGGGTTGGACTGAACCTTGCGGACCTCGGTGGTCGCGCGGTACATGGCCGCCTGCTGGCCACGGGGGGCCGGCAGCCACACCCGCCAGCCGCCGTCGGCCCGGGGGTGGATGCGCTTGACGATCACGTCATGGGTGCATGACACCCGCTGGCGCAGAACGATCGTCGGGGCGCCCATCGGGCCGGTCACCCGTCCCACGATCAGCACCCGGTTGCCACGATGGTGCAGGGCGCTGATGCGCATCCGCCGCTCGAGCTTGAGCGCCAGCGATCGCTGGCCATCGAGCTGCGCCACGTAGCGCGCCCGGTTGGTGTGTCGGATGCCTTCCGACGGGACCGGGGCCTGGGTCCGGAAGAACCCGTCCCCCCGCACCACGGCGGAGGCCACCTGACGGCCGCTGCCGGTGAACACGATGGCCACACGCCGGCCGATGTAGCGCCGGTCGGCTGCTCCGAGCAGCGCCACGTGGTCGGAGCGCTCGACCACGTTGATCAGGGTCAGGTTGCGCCGGGAGCAGCTCACCGCCAGCTGGCTGGCGGGTGCCGGGGCTGACCGGGGCGCCACCGCCGCGATCGGCGAGGCACAGGAGACCGACCGGCCTCCCACCCGCGCCTCTCCGAGCACCAGGTCTGCCACCGGGGTCCCGAGGACGCTGACCTGCACGCGCAGGGCCTGCTGTACGAGCGTCCCGTCGGCCTGCGAACGCTGGCCGGGTGTGGTCGTCACCTGGGCGACGGTGGCGGGGATCTGGATCGGCGGCAGGCCGGCCAGCGCCGACCGGACGGCGGAGGCCAGCAGCGCCCCCACCACGGGCTGGCTGTAGCTCAGGCCGGCCGGCAGCACGACCTGGTTGACGTCGATGCCCGACAGGCTGATCGACCGCGAGTCGATCAGTCCCACCGACCGCACCAGCGGCTGATCAGCGGGCCAGGACTGGCCCAGAACGGTCAGACCGCTCACCTGGGAGCTCCCGTCGAGGATCGGCGAGCCCGAGCCGCAGCGGGCGCTGGCGGTCGAGCGCACCGCGCGCACCCCCAGCAGCGCTACGTCGGGCAGAGCGGAGCTGGGAACCAGAGCCCGCGCCGCCGGCAGGGCATCGACCACGATCGAGCTGGGCAGGCCAAGCCCCTGCAGGGTGCTCGACAGCCGGACCGTCACCGCGTCGAGTCCAGTGGGCATCTGGGGGGCGGGCAGGGAGATGGGCAGCGAGCCCAACGCCCCGATCCGAAAGTCGGCCACGCTGGCCGTGGAGGACGCGTGCTGGTCGCTGGCGCTCTCGCCCGGCCCGTCCAGCACGGTGCTGGCCTGAGCCGCGCCGGCACCGAGCGGTGCCGCCAGGGCCGAGGACAGCGACCCGGCGTCGCTGCGACAGGCCGACTGGCCGGCGTTGGCGGTCACGGGGTCGATCGGGGCCTGGCCCACGATCGACCCCTTCAGCGCACTGGCCGAACAGGTGAACGGCTCGGCCGCGGCACTGGCCGAGAAGCCACCGCCCAGGCCAGCCGCCAGGGCGACCACGATCAGGGGTCTGCAGAGGGAGATGGACATGGTCTGGTCCTTTCTGGACGCCGCCGGGGTTGCTCCGGCGGAGGGGTTGGGGATGGCTCCATGACGCGAGCACCCGGCCGGTCTCAGGTCTCCTGGACGTTTGTTTGAGGGCGCCGCGGGGCTCAACGGCGGCCGGCCCCCAACCGGCGCCGGCCGGGGACCCCGTCTACCCTTCGATTCCAGTCATGCGCCAGCAGCTGCGTCCGCTCTTCGACCGCGTGGTCATCAAGGAGCTCGAGCCCGATCGGGTCCGCCAGTCCGGGCTGGTGGTCCCCCCTGGCTCCAACGAGCCGCCCCCCCAGCACGGGATCGTGCTGGCCACCGGGCCGGGGATGGACTGGTGGGCCCACGTGGGGCTGGAGATGCCGGTGGCCCCGGGAGACCACGTCGTGTTCCCGTTCTCGGCCGGGGCCTGGGTGGAGGTCGAGGAGGAGCGTCTGCTGGTCTGTCGCGTCGGGGAGCTGCTGGGCGTGCTCGAGAGCGCCGCCGAGGTCACCACCCTGCGCGAGATCGACTAGCGATCCCTAGGCCGCGCCCGTCCTGCGCCCCCAGCGCCGGCGCAGGGCCGAGGCCACCAGGACCGTAAGCGGGCGGCTGTTCTCGAGCACCAGCCGGCGCGGTTGCCCCGGCGCCTTGCGCGCCCAGCCCCACCACTCGTCCTGGATCCGCAGCTCGGTGAAGGAGGGGTGGGGCGCGACCACAAGGTCATAGACCGCGCGCAGGGGGGGCTGGCTGCGCTCGGCCTCCGAGAAGGGCACCTGGGTGCTCGCGTCGATGTGCACCGTCGGGTGATGCTCGGCCCAGGTGAATCCCAGGTCGTCCATCAGCAGCCAGCCGCCCGGGCGCAGCAGGCGCTCGACGAGCACCACCGCCAGCCCGTCCACGCTCAGGTGCTTGGCGCCGTCCAGATAGCAGAAGTCATAGGCGGGCTCGCAGTTGCCGGCGTCATCCGAGCGCGCCCGAACCTGCTCGGCCAGCCACCAGGTGTAGGAGCTGTGCTGGCGCACGACGGTCACCCGGTCGCGCACCCCCGCCCGCTCGAGCACGCTCTCCGGCGACGGGTCATAGGCCGCGGCGCCATGATCGACGGTCGTCACGTGTCCGCCCGTGCGCGCCACCGCCGCGCCCAGATAGGAGGCCGACACGCCATGGGCCGTACCCAGCTCGAGCACGTCGCGGGCGCCGGTGTCCACCAGGTGGTCATAGACGATGCGGCCCTGCTCGGCGGTCATCCAGGGAACCCCCGCGACCGCCCGCGCCACCGCTTCGAATTCCACGGCGGCGATTGTCGCAGAGCTCCCCGAGCGGCCTGGCAAGCTAGACCCCTACCCCCCCGGGGTCGCTCACCCGCCATGCCCTCCGTCACCGTCGCCATCCCCGTGCTCAACGGCGCCGCCCACCTGCCGGGCGTGCTCGAGGCGATTCGCACCCAGCGCCTGGACGGCCAGGTTGAGCTGCTGGTGTGCGACTCGGGGTCGACCGACGCGTCAGTCGACCTGGCCCGGCACGCGGGGGCGCGGGTGATCGAGATCGCCGCTCAGGAGTTTGGTCACGGGTCGACGCGCAACCGCCTGATGTCCGAGGCGACCGGGGAGCTGGTGGCGCTGTTGACCCAGGACGCCCGGCCGGCGCACGACCGCTGGCTGGCCACCCTGGTGGAGGGCTTTGATCAGGCCGAGGACGTGGCGCTGGTCTACGGTCCCTACCTTCCCCGGGCCGGCGCCGGCCGTGGGGAGAGCGCCGACCTCGAGCGGGTGTTCGGCTCGCTGTCGGTCTCGGGCGCGGCGCGCGTGGACCGCCTCTCCCCCGACGAGCGCGTGCTGCCCGCCCGAACGCTGTTCGGTCCGCGCACCTACTTCACCGATGCCAACGGCTGCGTGCGCCGCTCGGCCTGGGAGCAGGTGCCCTTCCCCGCCGTGCCCTATGCCGAGGATCACGCGCTCAGCCTGGCCATGCTGCGGGCGGGCCACGCGAAGGTGTTCATGCCCGGGGCGGGTGTCGTGCACTCCCACGGCTACACGCTGGGCCAGCAGTTTCGCCGGGCGTTTGATGACTGGCGCGGGCTGCTGGAGGTCTACGGTTGGCGCGAGCCCGCCACGCCGCGCCACTGGGCGCTACAGCTGCGTGGTCGTCTGGGGGCCGAGTGGCGCAGCGCCCGCGCCGCCGGGCTGGCTCCCAGGGAGTGCGCGGCGGCGCTGGGCGAGGCGACCTTGCGCCACCTGGCGCGTCTGGCCGGTGGGGGCCTGGGTTCGCGCGCCGACCGTCTGACGCCGCGGGTGCGGTCGTGGCTGTCGCTGGAGGGGCGCGACAGCTACGAGCCCGTCGAACCCCCGCAGACCGGCGGCCGGACTCAGGGCAGGCGCTGCAGGGTGCGGTGAAGGCGGGCCAGCGCGCGCTGACGGCGGCGGTGGGGGTGATGCTTGGCCACGAAGTACTCAACCGATGCGCCGATGTGCTCCTCGCGCCGCGCCACGACCGAGCCCTCGTGCCGCACCACCACCGAGGGCTCATAGAGGATGCGTCCGCCGCGACGGCGCAGCCGCAGGCACAGGTCCTCCTCCTCCTTGTAGAGAAACAGCCCCTCGTCGAAGCCTCCGACCGCCGCGAACTCAGAGCGCATCACGAGCATCGCCGCGCCCGACACCCAGGCCACCTCCCGGCGCCGGTCGCTGGCGCGCCAGTAGCTGTCGCCCGCGGCCAGCGCCACGCGGGCCCGCAGGCCGTGCAGGCGGCCATGGTCATAGCGCTGTGACGCGCCGCGGGCGTCCACCAGCCTGGGCCCCACCACGGCGGCCCCCGGCGTCCCGCGCAGCGCCGCCAGCAGCCGCACCACCGTGTCCGGCGCGACGATCTGCACGTCGGGGTTGAGGATCAGCAGGCGTTCGGCACAAGCCTCGCGGGCCAGCAGGTTGTGCCCGGCTCCGAACCCGAGGTTGGTGGCCGAGTGGTGGACTCGCAGACGATCAAAGCGCCCCGGCAGGCTGGAGAGGTCGTCCGCTGAGGCGTTGTCCAGAACCTCGATGCGGTACTCGATGGGCGACGAGTCCAGGTCGGCGCGCAGCGACTCCACGCAGCGCTCGAGGTGGGCGCGCGTGTTGTAGTTGACGATCTGGACCGCGACGTTGTCCGCGAGCGCGTTCATGGACTGTTAGACCCGGCTTTCGCCGGGAGGGAGGCCGGCGCGGGCGGGTTTGAGGATGCCAGAGGAGGCCCTCAACGCGCGGGCCAGCACTGTGCGATCATCGGCCCCTTGCGCCAGCTCACCAGCCTCGACGCGCAGTTCCTGGCCCTCGAGAACGCCCGCCAGAGCGGGCACGTTGCGGGCGTGGCCCTGCTCGATCCCTCGACCACCCCCTCGGGGACGTTGACCGTCGCCGACATCCAGGCGCTGATCGCCGAGCGTCTGCCGCTGCTGCCGCCCCTGCGCTGGCGGCTGCTCGAGGTCCCCCTGGGGCTGGACTACCCCTACTGGGTGGACGACTCGGACTTCGACCTGGACTTCCATGTGCGCGAGCTGGCGCTGCCCCGGCCGGGGTCCGACGCTCAGCTGGCCGAGCAGGTCGCGCGCATCACCTCGCGCCCGCTGGACCGCGCTCGACCGCTGTGGGAGCTGTACCTCATCCACGGCCTGCACTCCGGGCACGTGGTCATGCTCACCAAGATCCACCACGCCCTGATCGACGGCATGTCCGGGGCAGAGATCATGGGGCTGCTGCTCGATCTCGGGCCCGACGCTCCCACCCTGGCCGACGACCGCCGCTGGCGAGGCGAGGTGGACGCCACCCCGGGTTCGCTGGAGATGCTCGGCCGCGGGCTGGTCGGGCTGCCGCGCTACCCGCTGCGGATGCTCTCCGCCCTGCCCTCGGCCTTGGCCTACATCGAGGACACCCCGTTCTCCACCCTGCCCGGGGCGAGCGTGGTCGGCGCGTTGGCCGGCCGGGCCCGGCGCCTGCTCGGCGACGAAAGCTTCTCCGCCGGGGAGCGCCTGAACGCCCCGCGGACCTCGTTCAACGGCCGCATCTCACCCCACCGGCGCTTTGCCTTCGGCCGCCTGTCGCTGGATGAAGTCAAGCAGGTCAAGAACGCCCACGGATCGACCGTCAACGATGTGGTGGTGTCGATCTGCGCCGGCGCCGTTCGGCGTTGGCTGCTCGAGCACGACGAGCTGCCCGAGGAGTCGCTGGTGGCCCAGGTGCCGGTCTCGGTCCGCGCCCACGACCAGGTCGGGACCTACGGCAACCGCATCCTGCTGATGAGCGCGCCGCTGTTCACCAACGAGCCCGACCCGGTCAAGCGCCTGGGGCGCACTCACGCGGCGCTGGCCGACATGAAGGAGCATCACCGGGCGCTGCCCGCCGACCTGCTGCAGGACGCCAACAACTTCATTCCGCCGGCCGTCTTCGCCCGCGCCGCCCAGCTCACCTTCAGGCTGTCCTCGAGCGGCGCCGCCCGGCCCAACTGGAACCTGGTCATCTCCAATGTGCCCGGTCCCCAGATTCCGCTGTACTGCGCCGGGGCGCGACTGGAGGCGAACTTCCCTGTCTCGGTGATCACCGACGGGATGGGGCTGAACATCACGGTCATGAGCTACTGCGGGAACCTCGACTTCGGGATCGTGGCCGACCGCGACCAGATGCCCGACGTTTGGAAGCTGATCGACTGGCTGGGCGACAGCCTGGCCGAGCTGCTCGCGGCCTCGGGCGCCTCGGCCCGGGCCGCGGGAAACGGCGCCGTCAAGGCCAGGCCGAAGGCCCGTGCCAAGGCCAAGGCCGGTGCCAATGCCAAGGCCAATCCGAAGCCCAGGCCCAAGCCCAAGGCCAAGGCCAAGGCCAAGGCCGATGCGAAGCCCAAGCCCCAGGCCAAGCCCAAGGCGAAGCCCAAGCCCCGGGCCAAGGCCACCGCGCGCGCCCCCGGCTGAGCCGACACCGGTCAGCGTTTCGATGAGCCCCAAGTGGACCGCCGCGAACATTCCCTCCCAGCGGAGGAGGCTCGCCATCGTCACGGGCGCCAACAGCGGTCTGGGCCTGGTCACCGCGCGTGAGCTGGCTCGCGCTGGCGCCGAGGTGGTGCTGGCGTGCCGCAACACGGCCAAGGGCGAGCAGGCGCGAGAGCAGATCGCCGCCGAGGTTCCGGGGGCCGAGGTCCACGTGGAGGAGCTGGACCTGGGCAGCCTGGACTCGGTCCGCGCCTTCGCCGAGCGCCACCGGGCCCAGCGGCCGGGCCCCGACCTGCTGATCAACAACGCCGGCGTCATGGCGCCACCGCGTCGGCGCACCGTCGACGGCTTCGAGCTGCAGTTCGGGACCAACCACCTCGGGCACTTCGCCCTCACCGGGCACCTGCTCGACGCCATGGCGGATCGGCCCGGGGCGCGGGTGGTGACCCTGTCCAGCGGCGCGCACCGCATCGGGCGCATCAACTTCGCCGACCTGCAGCGCGAGCGCCACTACAACCGCTGGCTGGCCTACGGCCAGTCCAAGCTGGCCAACCTGCTGTTCGCGCTCGAGCTCGACCGACGCCTGCGCGCCAGCGACGCCGCCGCTCGCAGCCTGGCCGCGCACCCGGGCTATGCCGCCACCAACCTGCAGTCCGCCGCGGCGCCGCGGCTGGACCGTCTGCTGATGACGGTGACCAACCGGTTGGTAGCCCAGAGCGCGGACATGGGCGCACTACCCAGCCTCTACGCCGCCACCCACCCTGATGTGGAGGGCGGCATGTTCATCGGTCCCGACGGGCTGGCCGAGCAACGCGGCTACCCCACGCCGGTGGCCCCCAGCGACGCCGCCCGCGACACCGCGGTGGCCGAGCGCCTGTGGGAGATCTCCGAGCAGCTCACGGGCGTGAAGGTCACGCCCGCCGCGCCCGCCGCTCTCTAGCCCCCGGCCCGGCCAAACTCCTCGACGATCGCGGCCAGGCGGTCCAGGCGCTGCTCGGCCCGGTCGCGCGGGGCGGACGGCGCGTAGAAGACGTAGCGACCCACCCCCGCGCGGGAGTAGCGCTCGGCCGCGTCGGCCTGGGCCGGCGCGGCGTAGAGCGTGACCCCGGGCTCGGCTCGCCCGGCCCGCTGAGCCCGTTCGCGTAGCTCGGCCATGCGTTGGGCCAGCAGCTCCTCGCCCCCCACCGCGTTGGGCATCCACTCGTCCCCGTAGGCCAGCACGCGATCGAGCACCTTGGGTCCGTTGCCGCCGACCAGGATCGGGGGGTGAGGGCTCTGGAGCGGCTTGGGCCACGACCAGATCGCCTCGAAGTTGACGTGCTCGCCCCGGTAGGTGGCCTCGTCCTCGGTCCAGATCGCCTTCATGGCTTCGACGCGCTCGCGCAGGATGCCGAAGCGCCGCGATGCGTCGGTCCCGTGGTTGGCCATCTCCTCGACGTTCCAACCCGCCCCGACCCCGAACAGCAGCCGGCCACCCGAGACGCGGTCCAGCGAGGCGACCTCCTTGGCGGTGATGATCGGGTCGCGCTCGATGACCAGGCAGATGCCGGTGGCCAGCCGCAGCGTGTCGGTGGCCCCGGCGGCGGCCGTCAGGGCCACGAACGGGTCGTAGGTGTGCCAGTACTCCTCGGGCAGTTCGCCCCCCGCGGGGTAGGGCGTGGTGCGGGCGGAGGGAATGTGGGTGTGCTCGGGATAGAACAGCGACTCAAACCCGCGCTCCTGCACCATGCGCGCGTACTCGTCGGGCGCCACGGATGTGTCGGTGGCGAACATCATCACTCCGAAGTCCACAGCTCCTCCTCGCCGTCGGGCGCCGATCCTAGACCGCCGGTGCCCAGCGTGGCCGCCGCCGCTCGCCCAGGCCCGCCGCAGGCCCCGCCAGGGGCCCTTAACCATGACATTAGCTTCATGTGCGAGAGTGGGAGCTGTGGAGGCCCGAGGCACGCTCGCCGCGACCGATCGTCCCCCCGCCCGGTCGCGGCCCGAGCGCCCGTACTGGCGTGAGGCGCTGGCGCCCTACGCCGAGCCGCACCTGGGTCGCAGCCTGCTGGACATCGGCACCTCGGTGCTGCCCTATCTGGCGCTGATGGCGGCCATGTACCTGTCGCTGCAGGTTTCCTATCTGCTCACGCTCGCGCTCGCGGTGCCCGCGGCGGGCTTCTTGCTGCGGACCTACATCCTGTTTCACGACTGCACGCACGGCTCGTTCTTGGCCTCCAAGCGGGCCAACGCGTGGCTCGGGACCGTTCTGGGCCTGATCGTCTACTCCAACTTCCTGTCCTGGCGCCACAATCACGCCGTCCACCACGCGACCGCCGGGGACCTCGATCGCCGGGGCATCGGGGACCTGGAGACCCTCACCGTGTCCGAGTACCAGTCGCGCTCGCGCGGCGGCCGGCTGGCCTACCGCCTGTTTCGCAACCCGCTGGTCATGTTCGGGATCGGGCCCTTCTGGTCGCTGGTCGTCCAGCCGCGCCTGGTCTCACGCAGCGCCCGGCCGCGCATCCGGCGCAGCGTGCACGCCACCAACGCCGCGCTGGCTCTGCTGGTCGGTGGTCTGTGCCTGGTGCTGGGTTGGCGCGAGTTCCTGCTGTTGCAGGCCCCGGTGATACTGCTCGCGGGCGCCACCGGGATCTGGCTGTTCTACGTCCAACACCAGTTCGAGGACACCTACTGGCAGAAGGCCGGCGACTGGAGCTATGCCGATGCGGCCCTGCGTGGCAGCTCGTATCTGAAGCTGCCACGGCTGCTGCAGTTCTTCTCGGGCAACATCGGCCTGCACCACGTCCATCACCTCTCGGCCCGGATTCCCAACTACAACCTCCAGCGCGCCCACGACGAGAACCCGATCTTTCACGACGTCCCGCAGCTGACGCTGTGGCAGGGTCTGCGCGCGGTGCGACTGAAGCTCTGGGACGAGCGCAGCGGACGGCTGGTCACCTGGGCGCAGGCGCGCCAGCCGGCCGGCGGCCGGTCTCGCTCCGCACGCCGCACCAACGCGGCCGCCTAAGCCAGGGCGCGGCCACCCCTACCCGGTAGCCCGGACCTAGGGCGCGCGGCCACCCCGACGCGGTAGCCCGGGCCTAGGGCGCGGCCACCCCGACGCGGTGTCCCAGGACCTTGCCGGAGGGCAGCGAGATGTAGGTCTCAGACAGGTTGTTGGTGTGGTTGCGTTCGAATAGGAGCCCGTTCGGGTCGGCGATCTGCACGTAGGCGAAGTGCCCGCGCAGGCCCGTCACGTCGATCCACTGCTCCGGGTACTCATAGGGATAGACGTCTGACCAGCCGACCGAGGTTCCGAGCACGTCGCGGTGGATGCGCGGGCTCTGGTTGCAACCCGGGTAGACCCGCGACCTCGGCGAGCGCGCGGAGGGGTGGGTCCGAAACAGGTCGCGCAGGCAGTAATCGAGCTTGGGGCCGGTGCGAACCTGGCGCACGGCGTGGTGGTGGCGGTCGATGGACCACAGCTGGAAGCTGGCGGCCAGATGCATCTTCCAGTAGTCAGCCGAACCCACGTTGCCGACCGTGTAGCGATCGCCCGAGACGTACTTGAAGACCAGGCGTGCGCGGGTGGCGAACAGGTGGCGCCTGCCCTGGCGGTCATAGATCGCCTGCGAGACGCGCATTGTGTGGCCCGTGTTTCGGCGGCCGTGGAGCTCCAGCGGCCCCGCCCCGCGATTGTCGAGCGAGCTCGCGGCGCGCAGCAGCACGCGGCCCCGGTGGGTGCGACGGTCTAGCTCCAAGTGCGAGGGGGCCGACATGATCAGGTCGGGGCACAGCAGGCGCGGGCGAGTCCGATGACAGGGGCCCGGGACCCGTGGGGCCGCTGGGGTGGTGTGGGTGGTCGGGGTGGTGTCGGTGGTGGGAGTGCTGGGCGTAGTCGGGGCCGTGTCGGTGCTGGTGGGCGACGGGCCGGAAGGGGGCACGCCGGGTGGCGCGCTGACCTGCGCGACCGACACCCCCGTCGCGGCGGCCGTGAGCCCCCCGGCCGCGGCGGCCACGGCGGTCGCGGCGAGAGCGAGCAGGGGACGACGGGTCATGACAGCCCTCCTGCCCCGGATGGGCGCCGGGAATGCGCACCCGGCCGGCGACGAGAACGCTCGGCGTCGGGCAGACTCAGCGCCGGGTGCAATGCGTCTGGACCGTCGGCTGGACCGGGCTGTCGCCTCCCGGGGTGGCCACCAGCGAGTAGCAGCGCCCCGCGCGAAGCACCGAGAGCTGGAAGTCCCCGCCCGCGCCATCGGCGGCATCGGACAGGCGATGGTCGATCTTGGCCAGGCGTCCGACGTCGGCGGTGAAGCGGCGGTGGTGACTCATCGCGTAAAGGTACTCGGCGCGGGTCAGGCGCTGGACGTGGCCGGAGAACGTGCGCGTGGCCTGATGATGGCCGTGATCGATCAGCAGGCCGGCGAAGGGCAGGACGCCCAGGCCCACGGCCAGCAGAGCCCAGGAGCTCAGCTCCTTGCGCAGGCGCTCCTCGTCGCGGGTGCGCCGGCGTGCCCGCGCCAGAGCGATGCGCCGCATCAGCTCCACCAGCGCCGCGAACGCCGCCCATCCGCCCAGCGTCAGGCCCATGATGTTGCCGGTCGACCGGGTGTAGTGAAGGAGGTCCCGCCAGGCCGTGCCCATGCCGTCAAGCTAGCGCCCGGTCGAACGCTTGGGAACCCTGACGGTTTCCGCTCGCCCCCACCGCGGGTAGGCAGCGCACGTGGGCCGACCGAAGGACGGAGCTTTCAGGATGCCCGGCGCCCGGCGCCTGACGACGATCTTGACGGCGTCACTGGCCGTCGCCCTCGCCGCCGCGGGGCCGGCATCCGCCCTGGACGGCGCCGTCGAGGCGCAGAACTACTCCAAGGGCTCCGAGCGCCAGGCGATCTACTCGACCCCCCAGTACCAGCAACAGCTGCGGCTGATCAGCCAGGCCAACGGTCAGGAGGCGCTGCAGGCCCAGATCAACGACTCCGAGCGGATGTTCGTCGACGACCTGTGCTGGAGCGGCAACGATGGGTGCGCCGGCGACGTCCGGCTCTACGACTGGCAGGCCAAGGGCTACGGGATCGTCACACCGGTGCTGTTCACCGCGCGCAGTGGCGCCACGATCTCCGGACACATCTGGGCCACCCGCTCCGGCCCGGCCCGGCGTCCGGGGATCGTTATCACCAACGGCTCGGTGCAGGCCCCCGAGCGGGTGTACTGGTTCGCCGCCCAGGCCCTGGCCAAGGCCGGCTACGTCGTCATGACCTGGGACCCGCAGGGTCAGGGTCAATCCGACACCCCGGGCGAGGGAGCCGACCAGAACGAGGGTGTTCCGGCCCAGAGCGACGGGCGGCCGTTCTTCGACGGAACCCAGGACGCCCTGAACTTCTTCTTCTCCACCCCGAGCCGTCCCTACGTGCCGGTTCCCTCCTGCAACAGCGCTACCAGCCATGCGGCCAAGCAGCAGCGCCGGGTGCGGGCGGGCCTGGACGCCGCCTTCAATCCCTACGCCGCCCTGCTTGACCCCACGCGCGTGGGAATCGCCGGGCACTCCTACGGTGCCGCTGGGGTCTCCTACATCGGACAGTCCGATCCCCGCGTCAAGGCGATCGTCGCCTGGGACAACCTGGCCCAGCCCACCCCCGGCGCCGGGCTGGGCGAGCGCCCGTGCGTGGACCCCGCCGCGCGTCGGCCCGCGCCGGTGACCAAGCCGGCGCTCGGGATGTCAGCCGACTACTTCATCCCCCCCACCCCCAACACCTCCGATCCAAGCCCGCAGTCGAAGTCCGTCGTGTCGCTGGCCTACTCGAAGGCCCACGTCGACACGGGCGAAGTCATCATCCGGGGCGGCACCCACTACGACTTCGACTGGGTTCCCAACCCCGGGTTCCCGGCCACGCTGCGCGGTGCCGACGAGATCACCTGGTACACGACGGCGTGGTTTGACAAGTACGTCAAGGGCGACCCGACGGCCGACGCGCGCCTGATGACCGATCGCTGGCGCCGCGACGCCCAGGAGGCCGGCGTGGATCCCAGCCACGACGCCAACATGTTCTCCTTCTACTACCCGTCGCGGCTGGACATCGGCCTCAGCGGCGGTGGGCGATTCGTGTGCGAGGACCTGCGCCGCGGCTGTGCCGGGTTGACCAGCCAGGACGGAGTCAACGGGTCCTACGACTACCTGTCGCTGGCGCGCTCGCCGGACTCCGCCGGCCCCGGCGCCAGCGTGGCGTCGCGACTCTCTGTGGCCCCCCTCAGCGGCGTGCGAGTCCAGCGCTGCACGAGCCGGCGTTCGTTGGTCGTGCACATCCCCCAGGCCCACGGGCTGCGCGTGGTCCGGGTGACCGCGACGGTGGGAGCGCGGCGGGCGGGTGCGAGCCGCGGGGCGGCGATCCGGATCTCGCTCACGGGCCGCCACCGTGGCCGCTTCGTGGTCATCCTGCGGGTGGACGCTCGACTCAACGGACGTGTCGTGCATCTGCGCCTCACGCGCACATATCGCACGTGCACGTCGGGCCGACGGGCGAGTGGGCCCAGACGCGGGTCCCGGGCCCGCCGAGGTGCCAGGCGTTAGCCTGGCGTAGTGCCCGTCCGGCTGTACTCGCTGAAGACCTCCCACCCCGCCCATGCCGTGCGGGGGATGCTCGAGCACAAGGGCATCGAGTTCGAGGTCCGCGAGCTGACTCCGGGCCTGCACCCCATCCAGCTGCGCCTGGCTCGCTTCACCGGCCCGACCGTGCCCGGGCTGCTGCTCGAGGGCGAGCGCGTGCAGGGCTCTCGACGCATCTCGCGCGCACTCGATCGTCATCGCCCGTCACCCCCGCTGTTTCCCGTCCAGCCCGAGCGGCGCCGGGCGGTCGAGGAGGCCGAGCGCTGGGGCGAGGAGGATCTGCAGGCGGTACCGCGGCGTCTGTTTCGGTGGGCGACGGTCCAGGACCGCGAGCTACGCGAGTAGCTGGCGCGCCTGTCGGGCATGCCCGCCCCCGCCCTAATGGCACGTCCAAGCGCGCAGGCCAAGCTCTTCGCCCGCCGATCCGG
>DASYID010000029.1:0-13798 GCA_036252775.1 Solirubrobacteraceae bacterium | reverse complement strand
ACCGTCGAGGTCAGGGGGCGCAGGCGGGTTCCCTCCCCGCCCACGAGGATCACCGCCTGCATGGCTTCTCCCGGGGGGTCACGCCCCCCAGCCTACCGGGGGACGAAGCGAACCAACGCTGGCACCGGTAACCCCACGCAGAGCCGGTGAGAAGCCCGCTCAGCGACGCCCGACGCCCTCATAGCGCAGGCCCGCGGCGCGAACCACGTCGCCGTCGAGGGCGTTGCGCCCGTCGATGACCAGCTCGCCGCGCATCGCCTCGGCCGCCGCAGCCCAGTCGAGCTCTGAGAACTCCGCCCACTCGGTGACCAGCACCACCGCGTCGGCCCCCTGCACCGCTTCCAATGCCGAGCCGGCGTACTCCAGCGCGGGCATCAGATGGCGCGACTCCTCCTCGGCCACCGGGTCATAGGCGCGCACGGTGGCCCCGTCGGCCTGCAGGCGGGCGGCGAGCACCAGCGAGGAGGCCTCGCGCATGTCGTCGGTGTTGGGCTTGAAGGCCAGGCCCAACAGGGCGATCGTCTGGCCCACCAGCGAGCCCAGGTGCTTCTGGAGCTTTCCGATCACGCGGCGCTTCTGGAGCTCGTTGACCTCGATCACCGCGTTTAGCAGCTGGAAGTGGTAGCCGGAGTTGCCCGCCAGCTGCTTGAGGGCGGAGACGTCCTTGGGAAAGCAGTTGGACACGATCACGCCGGTGCTGGTGGCGAACGTGTGAGAGGCGGGCACCTCCAGCGAGTACACGTTCCCGGAGAAGCGGTGCCTGTGGGCGGATACTACGCGGGCCCAGGCGGGTCCCCGCGCGTCGAACCGGCGGTAGCCGGTTGGCGCAGTGCGCTTGGCCTGACACGCGAGAGTGCTGAGAACGCCCGTGCGATCGCGGACCGGAACCAGCTCGATCGCCCGCTCGATCTGGGCGGCACCGCTGATGCGCAGCCAATGCGTGTCCTTGGTTGACGCTGCTGTGCGCCCGATTCGACGTGAGGCGACGATCCCGAGGTCGCCGAGCAACCGCATCACTCCATCAGCGAGCTCGTCGCTGATCGTTCCGAACTCGAGGATCGCGCTGGGACCACCGTTGATCAGCGACCAGGAGCCATCCCCTTCCCAGAGCCCGGACAGCAGGGCCCACTTATCCCGCGCCGGGCGTTCCCAGATCCAGTCGGGCAAACGCTGCTCGTAGCTGGTGCGGGCCAGTCCAAAGACCTCTGTCCACCAGGTGCCGAGGATCCGCGAACTCACCGAGACGGTTCGAGCGGTTGGCGTTGAGGCGACCTTGGGCTGAACCCCGTGGCGCAGCCAGTAGGCCACAACCTCGTCGACCAGATGCTCCTCCCGGGTGGGATGAAACGACCAGCAGATCCGATGCCTCGGTCCCCGCGCGCCGTCCACAGCCAGATTGCCCTCAGCCAGGTACAGACCGACGATGCGCCAGAAGGCCGGGTCCAGCGAGAGCTCGGTCCCGACGAACAGGCCATTGCTCGCAGTCCCCAGCCGAGCCCCCCGGAGCGACAACTCCGCCCGGCCCAGCTCGGCAAGGCTGATGGTTCCGCTTCGTCGCACGTCGCCTGTACGAGCCCCCACGCGGGGGCTGCTCTCCAGGGCGCCGGTGACCGAGGCCAGGGCGGCACGGTCCACGGGTGTGGCGGCTCCCTGCGCGATCGGCAGCCAGTCGGCAGTGTCGAGCTGGCCCGCGAGCTTGATCTCGGGCAGTTGCCCCTCTCCGTCGCCGACGATCACCGGATGATCGGGGGTGCAGCGGAGGCGACGACCCATCTTGGTGCGGACTTCGACGATCTCGCCCTGGTAGTCGCGGCGAGTCAGAAACATCACTGGGAGGTAGCGGACCTCCGTATCACCCGGCACCCACGACAGGACCTCCAACCCCTCGGGCTCGAGCATCCCGTCCAGCTCCTCATAGCCCTCGGCCGCCAGGCGCGACCACAGGTCCTCGAAGCTGACGAGCGTCACCCGGCCGTGGTGGCGGGCCAGGACCGTCTCCTCACCCACCAGGCAGCTTCCCCCGAAGCCCACCCCGGCGTGCAGGAACTTCGGGCCGATGCGGTCGTCCAGGCCCATCCCCCGGGCCACCTCGGTGACGTCGGCCCCGGTCTCCTCGCACACGTTGGCGATCTCGTTGATGAACGAGATCTTGGTGGCCAGGAACGCGTTTGAGGCCAGCTTGACCATCTCCGCGCTGGGGATGTCGGTGCGTACCAGCGGTGCCTCCAGAGGCGAGTAGAGCTCGACCACGGCATCGCCGGCCCAGTCACCCTCGTCACCCACCACCACGCGGTCGGGGTGCAGGAAGTCCTTGACCGCCGAGCCCTCCTTGAGGAACTCCGGGCAGGACACGTAACGAAACTCGGGCTTGCCCTGCTCCTTGAACATGCGCTGGATCGCGGTGCCCGTACCGACCGGGACGGTGGACTTCATGACCAGCGCGTGGCGGTCAGAGGCGGGCATCGCCCCGACGACCGCGTGCACGGCCGACAGGTCGGCATCGCCCGAGTAGGTCGGCGGGGTGCCGACCGCCACGAACAGCAGGCGGGCGTGCTCCAGCGCGGGCGCGAGGTCGGTGGAGAAGTGCAGCCGCCCGGCGTGCTTGGCCACAAGCTCCTCCAGGCCGGGCTCATAGATCGGGATCTCCCCCCGCCTCAGCCGCTCGACCTTCTCCACGTCGACATCCACGCAGTAGACCTCTGAGCCCAGCTCGGCGAAGCCGGCGGCGGTGACCAGGCCGACGTAGCCGGTGCCGATCACGGCGATGGGTTCACGGGCGGCGGCCATGGAGCGGGCTAGGGTATCCGGCGGGCGCCCTCAGGCCAGCCCACCCTCGACTGCCCGCAGCTCCGGCGGGTGCTCGCGCTCCAGCCACCCCGGCAGCGCGTGGATGAAGTCCACCAGCGCCTGGCGGTAGCGCCCGAGCGAGACGACCGAGACCCACTCCTCGGGGCCGTGGTGGCCGCCCCCGACCGGCCCGAACTCGACCGCGGGCATGCCGGCAGCCAGGAACGAGCCGGCGTCGGAGGCGCCGTCGCGTCCGACGCTCAGCGCCTCGCCCTGGATCGAGCGTCCCACCGCCTCGCGCAGCGCGAGCACGTAGGGGTTGGTGCGCGCGACGATCGCCGGCACCCGCGTGAAGCAGCGCACCACCTCGAGGTCGGGGATCGCCTGGATCTGGGCGAGGATCTCGTCCTGGTCCTGACCGGGCAGGTAACGGATGTCGACGTCCATGACGCAGCTGTCGGGCACCTTGTTGAAGGCGTCCCCACCATGGATGCGGGCCAGGTTGATCGACGGGCGGTCAAACAGCTCGGATGACTTGCGGCTGAAGGGAAGGGTCTCTATGCGCCGGAAGGCGTCGTGGGCCTTGAGGATCGCGTTGTCGCCCAGCCAGGGGGTGGAGCCGTGGGCGGCGCGGCCAACGACCTCCACGGTGACCGCCAGCACGCCCTTGGCCTCCACGCCGATGTGCAGGTCAGTGGGCTCGCCGGTGATGACGAAATCGCCCCTCAGGCCGGCCGCCACGAGGGCATCGGTCGAGCGCGCCTCGATGTCCTCAGACTCCTCGTCGGGCACGCACAGAAACAGCACCCGCACCCGGCTCTGCTCAGCCGCCTCCCGGACGGCGCACATCATCGCCGCCAGGCCGCCCTTCATGTCATAGGCCCCGCGGCCGACCAGGCGGTCGCCCTGCACCATGGGCTCGAACTGCCCGGCGCGCGCCGGCACCACGTCGAGGTGGCCGTGCAGGATGACCGTCGGCCCCGACCCCGGACCGACCTCGGCGCGCAGTACGGGAAGCTCGTTATGGGTGGAGCCGGTGACCGGCACGTCGCGCGACTCGAGCCAGCCCTTGACGAACCCCGCGGCGCTGCGGATCCCGTCGGGCGCGGACGTGTCGTAGGTGATCAGCCGCTCGGCCAGGATGCACTCGTCCATAGCCTCAGCGTACCGCCCGGCCGCGGGCCGATCGTGCTCGGACGCCCGCCTGTCGCGCTAGCGCTGGTGGCGCTTCTTGGGCTTGTGGCGACGGACGTGCCGGCGCGCCTTGGGCGCCTTGGCACACGTACGGTAGGTGCGCGCCGAGCTGTAGATGCGCCCGCGCGCGGTGCGCACGGACACCATCACGCGGAAGGTCCCGCGGGGCAGTCCCGTGAGCCTCAGCGGTGCCCGCAGGCGCTTGCCGCGGAGCACCCGCACGCGGCGCCCGTTGACCGTCACCACCGCGCCCACCACGCGGTCGCGGCCGACTCGCCGGCGCAGGCGGATCGTGACAGCACGGCGGGCGATGCAGGCCCGCGCCCCTGGCAGCCGCGCCGCCTGGACGCGGTGGCGCAGGCCGCCCGCCCCGGCCCTCTGGATCGCCGAGGTGTTGGGGCCCTGCTCCGGGGGCGCCAGGCCGGCGTTGGCGTCGGGCCGGCCCAGCCTGGGCATGATCAGCAGGCCGGGGCTGCTGGGATCGGTCGTAATGCTCACCGGACCGGGGGCGTTGTTGTTCTTATAGGCCGTGTCGCTGGCCGCGACGACCAGGCGCAGCGTGTCGCCCTTGGGGAAGCGATGCACGATGCCGGGGATGCTGACCGTCACCGGCTGGTTGACATCGGGAACCCGGATCGGCGCGATCAGCCGGTGCACGAGAGTGGTCGTGGCGCCGTCAGCCGAGACGTCATAGAGCTTGACGAACAGCACCAGCTTGCCGCCGGGGTCGGCTCCCTGGCTGGCCGCGAAGGTGGGCGCCGAGATGTGCAGGACCGCGCGCGGGATGCCCGCCACGTCCATATCCTCGGTCAGGGGAGGTGTGCTGAAGGAGGCAAAGGTCCCGGGCGCGTCGGTGGGGGGCTTGCTCTGGTCCAGCGCCGAGGTCTCTGAGTAGCTCGAGGCGCCTCCCGGGGGCGGCACCGCGAACTGGGCCGACCCGGCCTTCACGCTGGCGGCGTCACGCGTGAGGGCGTCGGCGCCCGACAGGTAGAACAGCCTCGAGCTGGCGGCGGGGTAGGTGGGCGCCTGTCCGTAGGCGGCGACGGCGTCACCGCTGTACTTGACCCAATCCTGAAAGAAGGCGAAGTCGAGCGCCGGCCCGTCGCCTATGCCCTTGAGGTAGTAGTCAAACCACTCCAGGTAGGTGCGCCCCAGGTAGGAGGTCTCGGGGTTGGTCTCATCGAGCTCCCCCGGCTTGTCGGTGCCGTCGCTGTGACCGGAGTACTTCCACACCATCTTCACCGGCACGTTCTGGGCGCGCAGCGACTTGTAGGTGGCCAGCGCCTCCTCGGTGTTGAACAGCGTGTCGGCCTGTCCCTGGGACAGCAGCGTGGGGATGCGGATGTTCTGGATGTAGGACTCCACCGAGGCGTGGCGGGCCAGGTCTATCGTCGACTGCTGGGGATAGCCGATCGCGTCCATCTGGGCCTTGGCCTGACAGGCCCGGTCATCGAAGTTGGGGCACTGACCGAGGTGGCTCTGATCGGGCGGCCCGACGGTCCCGGGGGGCCCGCCGGTGCCGGCGATACCCAGTCCGAAGAACAGGCTGACCCACTGGGTCTTCTCGGTCCCGGGCGTGTTGTAGGTCACCCCGTGGGCAAAGTCGGTGTTGTTCGGGGCCAGCGAGTAGGACAGGTCATTCCAGGTGATCTCGGGAATGATCGCGTCGACCCGCGGGTCCTGGCCGGCGATCGAGAACTGGATCTCCCCGCCGTAGGAGCCGCCGACCATGCCCACACGCGGGTCATTGGGGTGGGCCACCCCGTCGTGGGCGACGGCGTCGTGGATAACGTAGTTGACCGTCGTCCCGTCCTTGGCGGCCATGCCGCCCCCCAGGAAGCTGACCAGCTGGCTGCCGGCGCGACCGTCCCAGTCGGGGTCATCGAGCTCGATCTTGCACTGGCTGCCGCCGAAGCCCAGGCCGGAGTAGGACAGCACCACATACCCCCGCTTGGCGTAGGCCTTGGCGAAGGTGGCCTGGTCGTCCTTGGAGCCCCCGAAGCCGTTGGTGGTCAGGATCGCCGGGGCCGGGTTGGCCGCCGAGGCCGCATCGGGCGTGTAGAGGTCGCCGATGACGTCGCAGTGGGTGTCCTTGTTGGGACCGACGACCGTGTCGAAATGGAGCGTCTTGACCTTGTAGCCCGTCGGCACCACCGTGCCGCCGCCTCCGCCTCCGCCTCCACCACCGGTGCCGGGCAGGCACTGCCCGCCGATGCCGGGCACGTTGTCAGGCGCACAGGTGGGCACGCCAGCGGGTAGGCCGCCCGGCACCCCGCCGGGAACGCCGCTGGGCACAGACGCGGGCAGGCACTGCCCCGCGATGCCAGGGGTGCCGGCGGGCGCGCAGGTCGGCACCGACTGGGCCTGGGCCGCGGAGGCCCCGAGCAGAGCAGCCGCCGACAGGGCAACGGCAACGGCGATCCGGAGCCCAAGGCTCCCCTGCTGACGACTGGCGTTGGACATACGTGTCTCCCGTTCTGATGCCCGGCGGCTTCCGATCCGACCGGGTGTGCTGTGGCCGCTGACCAACGGCCGTCGCTTCTCGACGATAACAGGGCACTCCATCCACCACCGCCGGTTCCCGGCCCGGGTAGGGTGGGCCCGTGCCTGGTCAGATCGTCCTGTTCGGAGCCACCGGCTACACCGGCCGCCTGACCGCCGCAGCCCTCGTGGCCCGCGGCGAGCGCCCCGTCCTGGCCGCCCGCAACTCCCACGAGGTCAAGGCGATGGCGCGCAAGCTGGGGCGCCTGGACAGCGCCGTGGCCGACGTCAGCCGGCCCGAGACGGTGCGCGAGCTGGTCGAGCGCGGCGACGTGCTGATCAGCACGGTGGGGCCGTTCGTGCGATGGGGAGGGCCCGCCGTGCGGGCGGCGATCGCCGCCGGAGCCCACTACTTGGACTCCACCGGCGAGGGCACGTTCATCCGGGAGGTCTTCGAGCGCCACGACGACGCTGCCCGGGCCGCGGGATGCGGCCTGATCACCGCCTTTGGCTATGACTGGGTGCCCGGCAACCTGGCCGGAGGGCTCGCGCTGCGCGAGGCGGGCGAGGCGGCGCGCCGACTGGACATCGGCTACTACATGACCGGCTCGGGCGCGGGTGGCATGAGCGGCGGTACGCGGGCGTCGACCGCGGGCATGATGCTCGAGCCCGCCTACACCTTCCGGGCCGGGCGCGTAGTGACCGAGCGCGGCGCGTCGCGGCTGCGGTCCTTCCCGGTGCGCGGGCGCGAGCGCCCCGCGGTCTCGGTCGGCTCCAGCGAGCACTTCGCGCTGCCGCGCTTGGCCGACGGCCTGCGCGACGTGGACGTCTACCTGGGCTGGTTCGGGTCCATGTCGCGGGCCCTGCAGGGCGTGTCGGCCGCCACGTCGCTAGTCACCCGCGTGCCCGGCGCGCGCTCGGCGCTGGAGGGCACCCTGACGCGTCTGGTCAAGGGCTCAAGCGGCGGGCCCGACGCGGCCCAGCGGGCCCAGTCGGGCTCACACGTGGTGGCGATCGCCTCCGACGCCGACGGCCAGGCGCTGGCCGAGGTGCACCTCGAGGGGCCCAACGGCTACACGTTCACCGCCGACATCCTGGCCTGGGGGGCGGCCACCGCGGCACGCGAAGGCCTGCGCGCCACCGGCGCCCTGGGCCCGGTGGACGGCTTCGGCTTAGATCAGCTGCGCGGCGGCTGCGCCGAGGCCGGGCTCACGCGGGTGTGAGGCCCTCCCGCGCGAAGGACTCACAGAACGCCGCCACGACCACCGGATCGAACTGGGTGCCCGAGCAACGGTGGATCTCGGCCAGGGCCTGGTCCTCGGAGCGCCCACGCCGGTAGGGGCGGTGGGAGACAATCGCCTCGTAGGTGTCACACACGGCGATGATGCGAGCGCCGATGGGGATGTCCTCCCCGGCCAGCTGGTCGGGGTAGCCGGTGCCGTCAAACGCCTCGTGGCTGGAGCGGATCAGCTCACCGGCCCGGGTCAGCGAGGGCGCGGCGCTGACGATCCGCTGACCGATCAGGGTGTGACGACGCATGAACGCCCACTCCTCTTCGGTCAGGGCATCGGGCTTGTCCAGGATCGCGTCGGGGATGGCCATCTTGCCGATGTCGTGCAGCTCGGCGGCATGACCGACGGCCTCGAGCTCCTCCTCGGCCAGGCCCATGCCACGACCGACCGCGACGGTCATGGCGGCCACGTCGGTGGTGTGGCGACCCAGGTCGGGTGAGCGCTCGGTCAGCGTCTGCAGCAGCACATCCTTGGCCTGACCGGCGGGCGCGGGGCGCCCCGAGGTCTTGTGGGCGTACATGCGCTGGTCGGCTACGCGCAGCGCCTCGGACACCGACGTGGTCTCGTGCGGCAGAAGCGCCGCTCCGCTGGAGGCGGTGATGGTGAACAGCTCGCCGCGCTCATACAGGGCGTTGACGGACAGTGCCTCCAGCGAGTCGGTGGTGTCGGCCGAGGCAGGTGCGATCACGCAGAACTCGTCGCCGCCGGGGCGGTAGGCGGTCCCGTGGGCGCCGAGGTTGTCAGCCAGGCGGCCTCCCAGACGGGCGAGCAGCGCGTCACCGGCACCGTGGCCAAAGGAGTCGTTGTAGGCCTTGAAGCCGTCGAGGTCGAGCATCACCAGCACGACCTCCTCGGGCCCCTCCAGGCCGGCCTTGAGGTCGGCCATCAGCTTGCGGCGGTTGCCCAGGCCGGTGAGGCTGTCGGTCTCTGAGATGTGGGCCAGCTCGCGCTGAGCGGCGCGCATGCGCTTGCGCACGTCCTCGTTCAGACGCCAGGCGACGATGCCCGCCACCCCGGCCATGGCCACGTAGGCGGCGTGTATGGCCGCCCACTTCCAGGGGCTGGCCCATTCCTCGGGACGGTTGAAGACGCCGTGGGGATCGACCATCCCCATGACCCCGTGGTGCAGCAGCACGTAGCCGACCGCGACCAGGAAGACCGTCCATTCCTCATACAGCGTCAGGCCGACCACCAGCACGAAGAAGTAGAAGTGCGTCTCGAGCAGGCCGTTTGACATGTGCACGAACAGGGCGGCCGAGGTCATCAGGCCCAGCGACACCACCACCGAGCGCAGCTTGCGGCTCAGGCGTGAGCTGTTGGCCAGCAGCGCCAGCGGAGCGAGGGACACGATGTGGCCCAGGTTGTGGACGGCCCCGTAGCTGTCGGCGAGCAGGCTGTAGAGCACCACGCCCGCGACGTTGAGCCACAGGAAGGCCACCATCCCGCGGTGCCGGCGCTGCCACTCGGCGACCGGCAGCTCGCCGCCCTGGGGCAGCACGCCGCGAATCCGAGAGGCCAGCCGGGCCACCCGGCGAGCCGATGGCGCCCCTTCAGGCGCTGCCTTCGCACCGAAGTGCCCTGTCACTGTGGTTGTGTCCTGCATGTCGTACCCCTTACTGGTTTCTGTGCCCTAGTTATCGGCATTCCAGCGGGGCTCCACATCCCCACAAACGGGGAGGGCCGGGGTGGGCCATGTGTTGTCCGACGGAGGCCCCTAGGACCCCTCCCCCACCTCCAGAAACGCCCGAGCGCGCTTGGCGTCGCGCTGGGCGCGGGCCTGCTCCTCGGAGCCGTCCTCGGCGCGCTCGGCGGCCTGCTCGGCCTGGCGCAGGCGATCCTCGATCGCGGGCCGGTCGAGGTCCTCGGGGGCGATCGCCTCCTCCACCAGCACCAGCGCGTGCTCACCGGTCATCTGCAGGTAGCCCTCGGCCTGGGCGAAGCGCACGATGTCTGACTCCGATCGGTAGAGGCGAAGCTCGGTGGGGTCGAGCATGGCCAGCAGCGGCTGGTGGTGGGCCAGGACGCCGATCGAGCCCACCGAGGTGCGGGTCGAGAGCATCTCGACCTCCTCCTTGAAGACCTCGCCCTCGGGGGTGAGGACCTCGACGGTGAACTTGGCGTGCGCCACCCGCTAGCCCTCGTCGGTGGGCTTGGACTCGCCCTGGCTGTCCTCGGAAGCCTCGGCCTGGGCCTCGCCGTCCCCCTCTGCGGAGCTGGCCTGGGCGGAGTCCTGGGTGTCGTCCTTCTTGGCGGACCGCTGGCCCGAGCCCTTCATCTCCTCGAGCACCCCGTCGATCGACCCCTTCATGAAGAAGGCGCGCTCGGGGATGTCGTCGTGCTCGCCGGCGATCACCTCGGCAAAGCTGCGGATCGTCTCCTCGATCGGCACGTAGATGCCGGGGGTGCCGGTGAACGCCTCGGCCACATGAAACGGCTGGGACAGGAAGCGCTCGATCTTGCGCGCCCGCTGGACGGTGACCTTGTCCTCGTCGGAGAGCTCGTCGATGCCCAGGATGGCGATGATGTCCTGCAGCTCCTTGTAGCGCTGCAGGATCTCCTTGACGTCGTTGGCCACCCGGAAGTGCTCCTCGCCGAGGATGTCCTGCTTGAGGATCGTCGAGTTGGACTCCAGCGGGTCCACCGCCGGGTAGATGCCCTTCTCGGAGATCGCCCGCGACAGCGTGGTCGAGGCGTTCAGGTGCGCGAACACCGAGGCCGGCGCCGGGTCGGTGAGGTCGTCGGCCGGAACGTAGATGGCCTGCACCGAGGTGACCGAGCCCTTGGAGGTCGAGGCGATGCGCTCCTGCAGCTGACCCATCTCGGTCTCCAGCGTGGGCTGGTAGCCGACCTGGGAGGGCATCCGGCCGAGCAGCGCCGAGACCTCCGAGCCCGCCTGCACGAAGCGGAAGATGTTGTCGACGAACAGCAGCACGTCCTGGCCCTGGTCGCGGAAGTACTCGGCCATCGTCAGCCCCGACAGGGCGACGCGCATGCGGGCCCCGGGGGGCTCGTTCATCTGACCGAAGACGAGCATCGTCTTGTCGATGACGCCCGACTCCTTCATCTCCAGCCACAGGTCGTTGCCCTCGCGCGAGCGCTCGCCCACGCCGCAGAACGCCGACAGGCCGCCGTGCTCCTGGGCCAGGTTGTGGATCAGCTCCTGGATGATCACCGTCTTGCCCACCCCGGCGCCGCCGAACAGGCCCACCTTGCCGCCCTTGGCGTAGGGGGCGAGCAGGTCGATCACCTTGATCCCGGTCTCGAACATCTCGGTGGCGGGCGTGAGGTTCTCGACGTCGGGGGCGGGACGGTGGATGGGCCAGCGCTCGACGTCGGCGTCCAGCTCCTCGCCCTGGTCGATCGGCGCCCCCAGCAGGTTGAAGATCCGTCCCAGTGTGGCCTGACCGACCGGCACGGTGATGGGTCCGCCCGTGTCCAGGCACTCCATCCCCCGCGCCAGTCCATCGGTGGTGTCCATCGCCACCGCTCGCACCCGGTCGTCGCCCAGGTGCTGCTGGACCTCGCACACCAGCACGTCCTCGGCGCCTCGGTCGGCCTCGTCGACGTTCTGATCGACGCGCTTGACCGTGATCGCGTTGTAGATCTCGGGCAGCTGCTCGGGGAACACGGCCTCGATCACGACGCCCTGGATCTCCTCGATGCGTCCGACGTTGTTGGCGTTGGAGCGGCTGGGGTCCTTCTGCTCGGTGCTGGCTTCCATCTGCGCGGGTCTCCTGTCTGTCTAAAAAAGCTTTGGGAATAGGGGCCCTAACCGGGCCCTAGGTCAACGACTCGGCGCCGGCGACGACCTCCATGATCTCCTGGGTGATCTCGGCCTGACGGGCCCGGTTCATCTCCAGCGTGAGGTCCTCGATCAGCTCGCCCGCGTTCTCAGACGCGTTGCGCATCGCGGTCATGCGCGCGCCGTGCTCAGACGCCGTGGACTCAAGCAGCGCCCGGTAGATCGAGATCTCGACGTAGTCGGGGATCAGACGCTCGAGGATCGCCTCGGGTCCCGGCTCATACTCGACCAGCGCGCGGTGCTCGGGCTGAGCCTGATCGTCCTCGTCGTCTGGGTCCTGCTCGTCGTCGGCCTCCAGCACCGTCGCGTGCTGGAGCGGCAGCAGGGTCTCGCGGCGGACCTCCTGGGTCAGGGGCGAGACGTAGCCGTTGTAGAAGATCTCGACGCGGTCGATGTCGCCGTCTATGTAGGCGGTCATCAGGTCGTCGGCGATCCCGCGCGCGTCGGCGTAGGCGGGGCGGTCGGTGAAGCCGGTGTAGCCGCCGGACATCGTGTGGCCCCGGAAGGTCAGCGAGGAGACCCCACGGCGCCCCGACGCATACCAGGCCAGCTCGCGGCCCTCGGACTCGTGCTCGGCCGCGGCGCGCGAGCCGGCGCGGATGATCTGGGAATTGAAGGCGCCCGCCAGGCCGCGGTCGCCGGTGACCAGCAGCAGCCCGACCTTCTTCTCGGACTCGTGCTCGGCCAGGATCGGCAGCGAGCTGGCCTCCGATCCCGCCGCCTCGGCCGCCTGGCGGGTCATGCGCCGGATCGCCCCGGCGTAGGGCCGCAGGGCGGAGATGCGCTGCTCAGCCCGCCGCAGGCGCGCCGCCGCCACCATCTCCATGGCGCGCGTGATCTTCTCGATGTTCTTGACCGAGGAGATCCGTCCCTTGACGTCGCGCTGAGACATGAGCGAGTGCCGGCGCGGCGCTAGGCCGCGGCCCCGGCCTTCTCCTCGTCGCCCTCGGTGGAGGGCGCGGAGCCGCGCACCCGGTCAGACTCCCCCTCCTCCAGCGGCTGGCCCTCCTCGTCGAGGTCATAGCCGAAGTCGTCGGCGAAGGACTCGACGGCCGCGCCGAGCGCCTCCTGGGTGGAGTCGTCCCAGTTTCCGTCGGCGATCTTCTTGAGCAGGTCGGCGTGGCCGGAGTGCATGCGCTCGGTCAGCGACTGCAGGAAGTCGAGCACCTTCTCGACATCGATGCGGTCGACGTAGCCGTTGGTGGCGGCGTAGACCTGGACCACCTGGTCCTCGACCGGCAGCGGCTGGCGCTCGCTCTGGTTGAGCGCCTTGACCAGGCGCTCGCCGCGAGCCAGCGTGCGCTGGGTGTCGGGGTCCAGCTCCGAGCCGAACTGCGCAAAGGCCTCGAGCTCGCGGTACTGAGACAGCTCGAGCTTCAGGCGACCGGCGACCTTTCTCATCGGGCCGATCTGGGCGTTGCCCCCCACGCGCGAGACCGAGATGCCGACGTTGATGGCCGGACGCACCCCGGAGAAGAACAGCTTGGGCTCCAGGAAGATCTGCCCGTCGGTGATCGAGATGACGTTGGTGGGGATGTAGGCCGACACGTCGCCGGCCTGGGTCTCGATTATCGGCAGCGCCGTCAGCGAGCCGCCGCCGAGCTCGTCGTTGAGCTTGACCGCGCGCTCCAGCAGCCGCGAGTGCAGGTAGAAGACGTCGCCCGGATAGGCCTCGCGGCCGGGCGGGCGACGCAGCAGCAGCGACATCTGGCGGTAGGCGTAGGCGTGCTTGGTCAGGTCGTCATAGACGCACAGGGCGTGCTGGCCGCCGTAGAGGAAGTGCTCGGCCATCGCGCAGCCGGCGTAGGGAGCCATGAACTTGATCGGGGCGGCCTCGTCGGCGGGGGCGGCCACGATGATCGTGTTCTCCAGCGCCCCGGCGTCGTTGAGCGTCTCGGCGATCGCCACCACCGTGGCCATGCGCTGGCCGATGGCGACGTAGATGGAGATCACGCCCGTGTCCTTGTTGTTGATGATCGTGTCGATGGCGATCGCCGTCTTGCCCGTCTGGCGGTCGCCGATGATCAGCTCCCGCTGGCCGCGGCCGATCGCGGTCATCGAGTCGATGGCCTTGATGCCGGTCAGCATCGGCTCGACCACCGGCTGGCGCTGCACGATGCCCGGCGCCTTGAACTCGGCGGGCCGGTAGCCCTCGATGTCCACGTCGCCCTTGCCGTCGAGCGGGTTGCCGAGCGGGTCGACGATGCGGCCGAGCAGTCCCTTGCCCACCGGGATCTCCAGC
>DASYID010000028.1:0-7323 GCA_036252775.1 Solirubrobacteraceae bacterium | reverse complement strand
ATCAGCACATCGGTTCCGTTGTTGCCCAGGGTGGCCCGGCGCAGCTGCTCGTCGGCCAGCTCCAGCGCCGCGGCCAGGTCGACCTCCGCGCCCACCAGCACCTCGAGCTCGACGCGTTGAGCGCCCAGGGCCGCGTTCAGGTCGGCCACTCGCTGGGCAAGCTCCTCCGGGCGCACGGCGGGGTAGTCGTCGCGCACGTGGGGTGTGGCCACCATCTGTCGCGTGCCCCAATCGGCGGCGATCCGGGCCATGGCCACGCTGCCCGCGAGATCCGACGGCCCGTCGTCGATGCCGGGCAGGACGTGGCTGTGGAGATCGATCATCGGCTCGGGCGGGCCCGATGATAGGGACGCGGGTGGCCGGTGGCGCAGCAGTCCGCGGCGAGACGTCCGCGTCCCCGCGAGCGATGGCGATCGCCGGGGGCGTGGCGCCCTCGGCCCTGCTCCTGATCCTGATCGCGGTCCTGGCCGCCCGTCACGGCGGCTACGCCGCCACCGCCTGGTATCCGGCCGGCCTGACGGCACTGGCCATCCTGGTCGTCGCGTCGCTTCTGTCCCAGCCGCGCCGCCATGAGCGCTCGCCCTTGGTGGAAAGAGCGCTGGCCGCGTATGCCGTGTTCTGCGTGCTCGGGCTGGCCTCCACGCTGTGGGCCGACGTCCCCGGGCAGGCCTGGGACTCGGCCAACCGCGCCGTGGTCTACGGGATCGCCCTGGCCATCGTCGCCCTGCGCCCGTGGAGTCACCGCGCTGCCGTGTATGCATTGCTGGCGGTGGCGGTGGTGGTGGCCGGCGTGGCGGCGGGCACGCTGATCGACACCGCCCATGGCGATCCGGCCCGGGTGCTGTTGCAGGGGCGCCTGTCACTGCCCTTCGGTTATGCCAACGCCACGGCTGACTTCTGGCTGATCGGGTTCTGGCCGGCGCTGTGGCTGGCCTGCGAACCGCAGCTTCTGTGGCCGCTGAGAGGGCTGGCGCTCGGCATCTCGGGCCTGCTGCTGGAGACGGCGTTGCTGTCCCAATCGCGCGGAGCGGTGATCGGGTTCGTCCTGACCGCGCTGATGTTCATCGCGCTGGTACCGCGCCGCTGGCCGGCCCTGCTGGCCCTGGCGGGCAGCCTGGCCGCGGCGGCGCTGGCCTGGGGCACGTTGGCGGCCGTCCACGACGAGCACCGCGTGGGCGCCCTGGGTGGCGCCCTCACCGAGGCCCGGCGGGCGATCGTCGTCAGCGCGGTGGTGCTGGCCGTGCTCGGCGGCCTGCTCGCGCTGCTGGATCAGGCTGTTCTGGCCCGAGGCCTGCACCGGCGGGGGATGGCGCGGCTGGCCAATCGCCTGCTCGTCGGCCTGGCGGCGCTGGCGGCCATCGCCGGACTGGCGGTGATCGGAGATCCGGTGAGCTGGATCGACGCCCGCTACCACGACTTCAAGACCTCGGGATACACCCAGGTCGAGTCGGGAGCCAGTCGCTTCACCGGCTCGCTGGGCTCCAATCGCTACGACTTCTACCGCGTGTCGCTGGATGAGTTCTCGTCTCATCCGGTGGCCGGGATCGGCGCCGAGAACTTCGCCGTCCCCTATCTGCGCCATCGCCGTAGCCCCGAGACGCCGCAGTACCCGCACAGCTTCGCCTTCGGGCTGCTGGCCGGACTGGGGCTGCTGGGCGCAGTGGTGTTCCTGTGCTTCCTGGGCCTGGTGCTGCGGGCCTGGAGCAGCGCGATCCGGTCGCTGCCCTGGCCCTCGTCCGGGGTGTCGGTGGCGGCGCTGGCCGCGTTCGCCATGTTCTTTCTGCACGGGCTGGCCGATTGGCTGTGGCAGTTCCCGGCGCTGGGCATGCTGGCCTTTGGCCTGCTCGGGCTGGCGGTGCGCTGCGGCCATCCGCCGGAGCCCGCCCCACCGTTCACCCCCCAGGAGCGTCTGGCCGCCACCGCGCGATCGGGGCGCCGCCTTCGAGCGTTGGCCCCCCGTGCCCTGATGGCGGCCACGGTGCTCGTTCTGGCGGTCTCGTTGGCGCTGCCGGGCATAGCCGCCCGGCTAACCGACACGGCCTATCACGTGTCGGCCGGCGACCCGGCGCTGGCCCTGTCGCGGCTGCAGCGCGCCGCGTCTCTGAACTTCCTGCGTTCCGACGCGCTGCTGGCCGAAGGGCTCATCGCGCAGGCCCAGGGGCGGGTCGACGAAGCGCGTAGCGCCTTCACCCGAGCCCTGCAGCGCGAGCCCCAGAACTGGTACGCGCATCTGGAGCTGGGGATCCTCAGCTCCAATCGCGGCGATCGCGCCACAGCACTCGAGCAGGTGACCCGGGCGGCGCGACTGAACCCGCGCCAACCGGTGATCGACGGTGTCCGCTCGCAGGTAGCCTCGGGGCAGTCGGTGGACCCAGCGGCGGTCAACGCCCAACTGGATGCCCAGCTGGCCGACAAGCTCAGACCGACCGGATAGTCCCACCGGTCCTCGGGTACGCTAGGCCCGAGCGCCGACCGGATCGGTCAGCCAGGTCACCTTCCGCGCACCTTCCTTTGGCCCCCCTTTCGCGACCGACAAGTCCGGCCCGCCAGGCAGCCTCACTGCGCGAGTCCCTGCGCCTGGCCACCGACTTGGCCGAGGCGCTGACCACTCAGGCGGCGCGCGTCAAGCGCCAATGCCAGGAGCTGGCCCAGGCCCTCGAGCACATGCCCGAGCTACCTGAAGTAGAAGTCGCCCCGGCGGAGGAGTCGACACCGGCCTCGCCCAACGGGCCGGCCGAGGAGAACCCGGCCCGCCTGGCGGCGATGGAGATGGCGCTGCAGGGCGCCAGCCGTGCCCAGATCGACACCTACCTGCGCGAGAACCTCAAGCTGTCTGACACCAGCGCGATCCTCGACGACGTGCTCAGTGGCCGCACCGGCAGCTGAGTAGGAGTCAACCGGGCGAGAGGCAACCTGGCGAGGGTCAATCGCGCGAGCCTCCGGCGTACAGGGTCAGCAGGCGCTGCACCTGGTGCTCCCAGGAGTAGCGCTCACCCACCAGCGCACGGGCGAGATTGGCCAGCGTCTCGCGCCGCTCGCCGTCGCGCAGCAGCTCCAGACAGGCACGGGCCAGCTCGTCGGCCGTCTCGCCGCCCAGGTAATGCTCGCCGTCCCGGGCCCCGTCCACACCCAGGATGCCGCGCTGGTTGGCCACCACCGGGGTTCCGGCGCTGAAGGCCTCGAGCACCTTGTTCTTGATGCCCGAGCCCGAGAACATCGGCACCACCGCGACCGCCGCGCGGTGAAGCTGATCGGCCATGCTCGCCACCGGTCCGAGCACGCTCACCCCGTCGAGCTCGCCCAGCGCTCGGACCGCCGGGGCGGGACGAGCTCCGGCGATCTGCAGTCGTGCCTCGGGTAGCTCCCGGCGCACGCGGCTGAATACCTCGGCGGCCACGAAGCGGGCCGGCTCGGCGTTGTGGAAATAGCCGAGGTTGCCGAAGAACAGAAGCGTGGGAGGACGCTGGCGAGGCGAACGGTAGGCAAAGGCGTCGGTGTCGACACCGTTGGGCACGACGGTGGCGCGCGCCAGTCCTCGCCCTCTGAGCCGGTCGTCCTCGGAGACCACCGAGCAGCTGTCGGCCAGCTCCGCGCAGCGCGCCTCATAGCGAGCCAGCAGCCCGGCCTCGAGCGCGAAGGGCCAACCGGACGGCCCCCGGGAGCTGCGCGCGCGGGTAGCCATGTTCAGCGAGACAGCGTCGATCAGGTCCAGGTGGCGATGCCAGGGCCCCGCCGGGGGCAGATAGGGCCCCAGGCGCGACAGGGTCACGTGAACGACGTCGGGCCGGCCCTGGAGCTCCTCGGTGACCACCGCTCGCATTCGCTGAGACAGGAACATCCGGGCCTGCAGGGGCAGCCGAGGGTCGGGCACCCGCAGGTTGGCCAGCACCCGGTCGGTCACGCCCGCGGTCACCGTGCGCGTGCGCAGACCGCCGACCGGCCGGGCCTGGCCCTCGCCGAAGGCAAAGCAGACCAGCGTGACGTCGGCGTGGCGGGCCAGGCCCTGGGCCAGGTGCAGCACCCGGCGCTGGTCGCCGCGATGGGCGGGATGGGGGTAGCGCGGCGCCAGGAACAGCACCCGCGGGCGATCGGGCGCCACCGCGTTCTAGGCCGACGCCGCCACGTGGGGCTTCAGAGCATCAGGCGACTCGGCGCGCATGATGAACGAGACACCCGAGGGCTCGATGCCGTACTGGCGGTCGGCCACCAGGGTGCGCACCGTCTCGGCGATGATGGCCAGGTCCAGGCTCAGCGAGCGATGCTTGAGGTAGTAGAGGTCGTGGCACAGCTTCCAGGCCGACCCCAGGTCCGAGCCCGCATAGCCACAGCGCACCTGCGCCCAGCCGGTGACTCCGGGTCGGACCAGGTGGCGGCGGCTGTAGAAGGGAATCGTGGCTTCCAGCCGATCGACGAAGGCGGGCTGCTCGGGCCGCGGCCCGACCAGGCTCATGTCTCCGCGCAGGACGTTCATCAGCTGGGGCAGCTCGTCCAGGTGAGTCTTGCGCAACACGCGGCCGAGGGGGGTGACACGCGGATCCTCGGCGGCCGCCCACTGCGCGGACGCCTCGGTGCCCTCCCGCATCGTACGCAGCTTGTAGACGGTGAACGGCTCACCCCCCTCACCGATCCGAGTCTGCTTGAAGAACGCCGGCCCGCCGTCGCGGCTGACCAGCAGGCCGAGCAGGGCGATCAGGGGCAGGCCCGGCAGGGCGACCAGGCTGCCCACCACCAGGTCCAGGGCCCGCTTGGTAAACCCAGCACCGGCGTTGAAGCGCGGGTGCATGATGTACTGAAACCAGGAGGCGTTTATCTCGGCCACCGGCACGTGTCCGAAGACCTCCTCATAGAACCCTGTGAGCTCCCACAGTCGCACCGGCAGGTGCAGGCAGGAGCGCGCCATCTCGTCGAAGACGGCCAGGCGTGACACGCTGCCCGACATCAGCAACAGGTCGATCCGGTGTCCCTCGACCAGCGGGCCGAGCTCCTCCAGGGTCCCCAGGATCGGCAGGTCGGTGAGATCGGGGCCCGTGCGCTGGGCTTCAGCGTCGGGCGTGATCACCCCGACCACCGTGTAGCGCGTCACCCCAGCCAGCTCCAGCTCGCGCCCGAGCATGCCGGCTGAGTGCGGCAGGCCGATGACGGCGGTGCGCAGGCAGCGTTCACGGTGCAACAGACGGCGCCCGGCCACCGCTGGGACCACCACCAGCGCGGCGGCCGCCAGCAGCTCCCAGCTCGACACGCTGGGCACACCGGTGGCCAACATGAGCACCTCGAGGGCGATCAGGCCGCAGGCCGCCGGCGCCAGCGGCAGCAGCGCGCCGGTGAGCGGCAGCAGCGAGCTCAGCTGGCGCTCCCGGCGAAAGACCAGAGCGCCCAGCAGGAAGGCGATGAACGTCAGCAGGGCGCCCTCGAGGGTGCTCGAGCTCTCGCGCTCGGACAGCCCGACGGCCACGGCGGCGAGCGCTGGGCCGAGAGCCAGCAGGACGGCCAGCTCGAGAACCTGGCGCCCGCGCGTGGCGGAGGGCGCCGACTCATGCTGGGCCGGGGCCTGGCCGGCTTCTCCGGACGCGACTCCTGCAGGCCTCCCGCCGTGCAACGGTCCCCCTTGGTATCAGTCAGTGGATACTCGGGCGCGTCCCCCGCCGAAGCGCGAATCCCGCCGTGAGCAGGGTGATACCCCCCAGGGCCACCAAACGAACGTCCACCCCGGTGAAGGGCAGGCGCTTGCTCGAAGACGGGCTGACCGTACGCGTGGCGGTGGCCGCGGTGGCGGCCTTGCCGGGCCCGCCAGACCCGCCGGACCCCTTGGAGGCGCTGGTGCCGGCGGGCGCCGGGATCGGCGCCGAGCCATAGCTCTGGGTGGGCGACTGGCCGAGGGCCGGAGCGGCCAACACGGCCAGCAGCAGGATGCAGATCAGGCTGGTGATGGTCTTGCGGTTCATTTTCTGAGCAACCCTTTCGGCCTCGATGCCATTGACGCCCACGGTGCCCTCCCCAGGCCCGCGGATGAACTGGGTGCCAGGGCAGTACCCCCGGTAGTTCCCCGTCTAAACGTTGTAGCAACGGCAATCGCCCGTGTCCAGCAGGTGCGGGGCTTTTTCACCCCGAACTGAAGGTCACCGTGACCCGCTCCTGGTCGACGCGCTCCTCCACCGTGGCGGAGGAGCGCAGCGCCCGCCGATCACCCTCGATCAGCGGAGCAAACAGGCTCCGGGGCCACAAGCGCCGCGCGCGCACCACATTGATCTCTGCCGCGAGCATCGTCAGCTGGGCCGCCAGGTACAGCGCGGCGATCAGCCCGATGACCAGCCCGAAGGTCCCGTAGAGGTCTGAGGCGTAACGCAGCTTGGTCGAGATCAGCGAGGTCCCCAACTCGGCCAGCAGCTGCCAGAAGGCGGCCGCCAACACGATTCCCGGCACCAGCTCGCGCATCGCCACCTGCTGGGCGGTCAGCAGGCGAAAGGCGGTCACGAACAACAGCACGTTGACGACCGCCGAGATCACATGCCCCCACAGGCCCGACAGGCTCGCCACCTCGGTCGAATGCGCCAGCGCAGTCAGGCCGGTGGACACCACGATCAGGCCCCCGAGCAGCAGCAGCACGAACAGGCCGCGCAGGCGCGAGCGCAGGAAGTCGGGGCGCTGGCGAAAAGGCACGTTCCAGACTCGGTTGAATGCGCTCTGGGCCGCCTGGGTGACCCCGAGTCCCGCCCACAGCGCGAGCAGGGTGCCCAGCCCCAGGGCCAGGCCCGAGCCGTGCAGGGACCCGACGTTGTGGCGGATGGTCGTGCCAAGCACCGGGATGTGGCTGAAGGCCGAGCTCTCGATGCTTCTCTGCAGGCCCGGATCGCCCTGCAGGGCAAAGCCCAAGGCAGTCACGAACACCAGCAGCAGGGGAAACAGCGATAGAAAGGCGTAATAGGCCATCAGGCCCGCGAGCTGGCCGGCCTGATCGTCGGCGAACTTCTTGATCACCGCGATCGCGAAGCCCAGTCCGCGGCGGCGCTGCTGGAGACGATCGAAGCGCCGCAGCCCGTCGATCAAACTCATCGGCCCAACCTCATGACCGCCTCTTTCCCGACCGCCGCGCAGTCGATTCCCGGCCATGACCTGCCGGCGCTGGTGTTGCTGGTCCTCGTCGAGCTGCTGATCCTGCGCCGGGGCCAGCGCCGGCTGTTCTGGGCCACGACGGAGGCTAGCGGCTCCCGGATGCTCGCCTATGCGCTGGCCATGCCCGGCACCGTGCTGCACGAGACGGCCCACTACCTCGCCTGCCTGGGCCTGGGGGTAACGGCGGGTCGGCGCGTGGGAGCAGGTCAGCGA
>DASYID010000027.1:0-2730 GCA_036252775.1 Solirubrobacteraceae bacterium | reverse complement strand
TGCCTACGCCGCAGGCGAATGCATAGGTGTGTCTCACAGCTTCAACAGCTCACCGCGCCAGGCCGCGCTGTTCTACGGAGCCAACGTCGGCGTGGCCGTGATCGCGGCCCTGATCATCCTGATCCCGGGAGCGCCGTTGCTGTCGATCGCGCTCAACGCCAATGTGCTGGCCACGGTGCTGCTGCCGGTGGCCCTCGTCTTCCTGCTGGCGCTGGCCAACGACCGTGAGCTCATGGGCCCCTGGGCCAACCGGCGCAGCACCAACGCGATCGCTGTCTTCGTGGCCACCGTGGTGGGCACGGCGGGAGCGGCCTACGGCATCGACGCCTTCTTGGTCTCGGTCGGCGTGATCGGTGCAAACGCATGACACCACGACGCGCGCCCAACCCACCGCGTGCCACCCCCATCTCGCATGAGCCCCCCAGCGAGCACGAGGAGCTGTACATGTTCCTCGAACGCGATCAGCTCGTCGCCGACACCTCCAGGCCGCTCGAGCCCGCCATCCTGTCGCGGCGCCTGAGGCTGGGGCTGTGGTGCCTGCGGGTGTTCGCGCTGACGATCAGCGCGATGGTCCTCTACACCTTTGCCGACCGGGTGTGAACGCGGGCGGACCCGCGGCTGCGCGGCCGGCGCCCGCGGGCGCAGTCATCGCACAGGCCGCTGATCACCGCGTCGGCGTGATCGGCCAGGAAGCCCGTGCCCCGGGCGGCCCGCAGCAGCGACCCCAGGGGGGCCGAGTCGTCGAGGTCGCGAACCTCGCCGCACCGACGGCAGGCCAGGTGGGCGTGCGGGGCCGTGTGCCCGTCGAAGAGCACCGTCCGTCCGCCGGCCTGAACGCGACGAGTCAAGCCCAGCTCACACAGCAGGTCGAGCGTCGCGTAGATGGTCGGCACGCTCGTGCCGGGCAGCTGCTCGGCCACGGCCGCATGGATCTGCTCGGCGCTCAGGTGGGTGCGCCGGCCGCTGACCACGCGGTGGACGAGCAGCCTCTGAGGAGTCACGCGGCGGCCGGTGCGGTGGAGCAGCTCGATGAGGGTGTGGTCGGGAGCAGACATGGGTGGGGATGAGCGGTCCAGGCGGGCCCATACCGGAGCGGCAGTTAGGGGGCCCTTATTCTAAACGATTTGCTATAAGGATGGTATGGCCACGCTGAGCGAACGATTTCGCCCCGGCAACGAAGCCGAGTTCGTGCTGCAGAAGGTGCAGCCGGCGCTCGTCGGCCTCATCGACGGCACCGTCTCGACCCTCGCCCCGATCTTTGCCGCCGCGCTGCTGTCGGGCTCGCACACGGCTCTGCTGGTGGGACTGGCCACCGCGCTGGGGGCGGGGATCAGCATGAGCCTGTCCGAGGGACTGTCTGACGACGGGAGCCAGACCGGCCGCGGCTCGGCGGCGGTGCGCGGAGCGATCACCGGCTGTGCCACCACCTTCGGGGGAGCGTTTCACTCGCTGCCGTTTCTGATCGACGACGTCCACACGGCGCTGGTGGTGGCGGGAATCGTCGTGGCCCTGGAGCTGATCGGGATCGCGCTGATCCGCCGTCGCTTCATGCAGGTCTCGCTGCGCTCATCTTTGCTTCAGGTCACCCTCGGCGGTGCCCTGGTGGTCGCCGTCGGCGTGGCCGTCGGGAGCTCCTGAGCAAAGGCCGCGGTCTGCAGACGGTCGGGCAGCGGTCCGCTGAGCGGCCAGGCGGCGGTTCGCTGAGCGGCCAGGCTCGGCGCTCTACAGCGTGGCTGACCGGGCGGTCCCGGCGTGCGTCCAGCGGACCGTGTGGCCGACCACCTGCAGCGAGGCGGGCGGGATCGCGGCCCGGGGCGCCCGGTCCAGCACCCGACGCCTGCCGTTGGCCTGAAAGCCGATCACCAGCGCGTTGCCGGCGTCGGGGTAGCGGGCCCGGGGATCGGAGCCGTCGTCGGTGAACACTCCCGCCAGCTGGCCGGAGCGGTTGAGCAGAACCCGCGCCGGCGGCGGGGTGGAGGCCGAGCGGGGCTGCGGCGGCGTGGAGTCGGTGTTCTCGAAGTACACGTAGTGGCGGCCGGTGCGCACGTTGTAGACCTTGTAGGTGTCCACGGTGTCGGGCAGCTGGGTGGCGGAATGGTCGTGGGTGAGCAGGAACGTCCCGACCGTCGCGCCCAGCGTCGTGTCATCGCCGGCCACCGGCGTGCCCCCCAGCGTCTCGGTGCCATCACCGCCCACCGGATAGACCTTGCCACGCGGACGTACGCAGGCCAGCAGGTCATGGGCGTTGCGGCGATCCTTGTGGGGCTTGGCGCGGCGGCGCACGACCTTGATGACGCTCGAGTGGACGAGGTTGGGGCCGTGCAGCTTCTGGCAGCGAAGCGCCGGCCGGCGCTGGGCGGCGGGCGCCGAGCTGGCCGCTGCGGCTCCCAGGCCGGCCACCACGCCGACGGCGGCCAGGCCCAACAGGGGCCGCAGGCGCAGGCGGGAGGGGGCGCAGCGGGGCATGCCCACTCAAACGTCTAGCCGCGCTTGGAGTTGCGGGGCGCCGCCGCGTGCTCGGCCGGGCGGGCCCGGTGCGATGGCCGGCTCGGCGGTCATTTCAGCAACCGCGACAGCCGCCGGTCCTTGAGCACCCGCCCACCCGTCTGACAGCTCGGGCAGTAGGTCATCACGTAGTCCTCGTAGTGCACTGCCTCGAGCACGGTGGAGCACCGCGGGCAGGGCTCGCCCTGGTGGCGGTGGACGAGCAGTGGCATCGGCAGCTTGTCG
>DASYID010000026.1:0-6433 GCA_036252775.1 Solirubrobacteraceae bacterium | reverse complement strand
CGCTACGACCGCCTCGACACCAAAGGCAAAATGACCCTACGCCGCGCCGGGCGCATGCACCACCTCGGCATCGGCGCCGCCCACGCCCGCAAACGCGTCCTGGCCGTCGCCGACGACCACCAGATCACCGTCACCGACCTAAACACCGGCGAAATCCTCTCGACCCACCACATCGAGCCAAACAAGACCTACTGGCGCAACCAAACCAAACAACCCGGCCGATGGCCAAGCCCAAAACATGTGACCGATGTCGCGACTCAGGTGTGACCTATGTCTCGACTCATCACAGCGATGGAGCTAGGGGGACTCGAACCCCCGACCTCCTGGGTGCGATCCAGGCGCTCTCCCAACTGAGCTATAGCCCCGGGGGACGCGCCTGGGGAGGCGCGACCACCGCCTAGTCTAGACAGGGGCGTGCGGACGGCGGCGCTGGCCGCCCGCACCCACGACTAGGCTGCGCACTGCCCCTCGGCACCATGAGCTTTCGTACCCGCCTGACGCTGTTCTTCGTGCTCATCGTCATCGTGCCGATGATCTCGGTGACGCTCGTGCTGTTCCGGCTGATCTCCGACAACGAGAGTGCCAAGTCAGACGCCCCCCTGGCCACTCGCGTGGAGGCGGTGGCCAACCTCTACAACCTCGGCGTGCTGCGTTCGGACGCGGTGCTGCGCCGCATCGCCGCCGATCGCGGCCTCGCCACCGCACTGGCCCGCCGCGACGGCCAGATCCTGACGCGCCGGGCGGTCCGCCTGAGCGGGGTCTACGGGGCCGCCCGTTTGGTCATCCTGCGAGACAGGCGCGTGGTGGTCGACGTGGGGGACCACACGGCTGTTTCTCCGGCGGCCCGCGATCTGCGCGGGGCCGATGGCCGGGCCCTCGGCCAGATGGAGGTCTCCAGCCTGACGGCGCGCGACTACATCGAGCAGGCCCGCTCGATAGTCGCCGATCCGCGGGGGCGCACCCACTTCGAGGTGGCGATCGGCCGCCGGGGGCGCCTGGTGCAGGCCAGCATCCCCGGTGTATCGGCGGCTGTGCTCGGTCGCCTGGGACGCACGCGCATCGCCGGGCGCGACTACCGCGTGGCGTCGGTGGACCTGCCGGGGTTTCGGGGCATCCCGCTGCGCATCTCGGTGCTCACCGACCTGCGCGCCACCTCGGGGAATGTGGCGTCGGCCCAGCGTCTGGCGGGGGCGATCCTGGCCGGGTTCTTCCTGCTCGCGTTTGCCTGCGCGGTGCTGGTCTCGCGCTCGCTGCAGCAGCAGATCGCCCGCTTCCTGCAGGCGGCCCGCAGCCTGGGGGGCGGGGACTTCGGCTCCCGGGTGCCCGTGGACGGCCGCGACGAGTTTGCCGCCCTGGGCAACGAGTTCAACAAGATGTCCGATCAGCTGGCCGCGCGCCTGGAGGAGCTGCGCCAGCAGCGCACCCGCCTGGAGGGGTCGCTGCGGCGCATCGGGGAGACCTTCGCCTCCAACCTCGACCGTGAGGCGCTGCTGAGAATCGTGCTCAGCACCGCCGTCGATGGGGTGGACGCCCAGGTGGGTCGCGGCACGTCGCGCCGGGAGCCGGGGGCGCCGCTGGAGGAGCGAGCGCGAGTCGGCGACCTGGAGGGCCTGGAGGACCTGCTCACACAGACCGAGCAGGAGGTCGAGAAGGCCGCCGCCCCACGCGAGATGGCGGCCGGCGGGGCCTTCGCCCTAGGCCACCCGCTGCTGGCCGAAGGCGAGGACCGCGATGGCCGGGGCAAGGTACTGGGGACCATCTGTGTGGCCCGCCGGCGCGAGTTCTCCCGCCCGGAGCGCGAGCTGTTTCACTACCTGGCCGGCCAGGCGGCGATCTCGATCGAGAACGTCCAGCTGCACGAGACGGTTCAGCGCCAGGCGGTGACCGATGAGCTCACCGGCCTGTACAACCACCGCCGCTTTCAGGAGGCGCTGGCGCAGGAGGTCGAACGCTCCAAGCGATTTGACCAGGACATGGGCCTGGTGATGATCGACATCGACAACTTCAAACGCGTCAACGACACCTATGGCCACCAGCAGGGCGACCTGGTGCTGCGCGAGGTGGCCCGCACGCTGCGGGAGTACTCCCGCGAGATCGACTCGCCCGCGCGCTACGGCGGTGAGGAGCTGGCGGTGGTGCTTCCCCAGACCGACCTCGAGGGCACCTACAACCTGGCCGAACGCGTACGCACCGGGATCGAGCAGCTCGAGCTGCCGCTGCTGGACGGCTCCGGGACGATGTCGGTCACCGCCAGCCTGGGGGTGGCGGCACTGCCGGGCTCGGGCTCTGAGCCCCACGAGCTGGTGGCCGTCGCCGACGCCGCGCTGTATGAGGCCAAGCATTCCGGCAAGAACCGAACGGTGCGCGCGCAGTAGGCTTCGGGCCCGATGGGACTCCTCGACGAAGCCATCCGGGAGCACCTGGAGCTCAAGCGCCGGCGGGGTGCCGACGCGGCCGAGGTAGCCCGCCAGGAAACCGAGGCCCTGGGACCCGATCAGCGTGTGCCCGAGGCGCTAGAAGTACCCGGGCCACCAGAGCTCGAGGCCGACCCGGCCGAGATCAGCGACCAGCCGTCCGGCCAGTCCGTGCTCGACGAGCAGGTGTCCGATGAGCCGGCGCTCGACGAGCAGATGCTCGACCTCGAGCCGCCGGAGTCGACGGTCTCCGAGGCGTTCGGGCATGTTGAGGCCCACCCGGGCGAGGTGCTGGATCCGGGACCTGTGCCCGATCCCGCGGGTGAGGAGATTCCCGGCCAGATCCGCATCGACGAGCCCCTCGCCGAGCACGCCGGCCAGGGCTTCGGGGAGTCAGCCCACGGCCAGGAGCCGTCCGTCCCGTCGGGAGTGGGCCAGCCGACGGCCGAGTTCGATGTGCCCGGCCATCACGCCGCGGGCGACCTTGTGGCGCCGCCCGCACCCGCGCCACCCGAGCATCCGCCGGAGGGCGAGGGGGCGCATCCGGCCGTGGGGGCGGATCCGGCCGAGGGGGTGCCTCCGGCCGAGGAGGCGCCTCCGGCCGAAGCCCCCCACCCCGATGACGTGCTCGAGGAGACGCCCGAGTTCCTCCAGGAGACCCCCGAGCACGATCGTCTGTGGTTCGAGCAGCGCCCGCCCAAGGACTTCGACTTCGACAAGTAGGGCGGTCGTCCGGATGGCGGACTCCCCCTGTCCTTCCTGTGGTCTGGTCAGTAGCTCTGCCCACGGCCTGTGCCCGTCTTGCGGTTACGCCAAGAATCCGACGCTGCTTCCACGACAGCAGGTGCTCAAGGGCAGCTTCTGGTCCGATGCCTCAGGGGTGATCGGCTGGGGACTTGTCGTCGCGCCCTGTCTGGTCCTGGGCGTGGGGGCGGTCATCTGGCTGGGCACCGCAGGGCTGATCGTGGCGGTGCTGTTGCTGGTGGTGGTTGCGGTCCTCAGCAGCGTGCTTGGTTTGGTCTGACGGACAGCCGCCGATCTGGTGTGCAGCGTCTCCGTCAAACTCCGCACCGTAGGCTGGCCCTATCCACAAGGAGGAGAACCGCATGCGCCGCCGTCTTGCCACTGTCCTAGTCGCTCTCGCTGCCCTGGGCGCCGGTGCGGCACCCATAACCCAAGCCGCGCCTTCCGCTGTCACGGCAAAGTCCTGTCGTGGCTACGTGCGAGCGACGATTGGCGGTAAGACCAAGTGTCTTCGCCGCGGCCAGTTCTGCGCTCACAGGTACGACAGCCAATATCGCCGCTACGGGTTTCGTTGCACCCGGCGTGATGCGGGGGGCCGCTACCACCTGACATAGCGCGCCGACGCGTGGCTGGCCGTGGCTCGGCCTGCCATCTTCCAGAACGTCCCGCCCTACCGAGCGGCCTGAGCCAGCGTTGGGCACCAAACCTCACTCGGTCCCTCCATGATGAGAACGGATGCGACTGACCCACCGCAGTTCCGGGGTTAAACTCGCTTACGCGGGGCCATAGCTCAGTTGGGAGAGCGCCTGCTTTGCAAGCAGGAGGTCGCCGGTTCGATCCCGGCTGGCTCCACTGGGAAAAGGCATGGCTCAGATATCCGGGGTCCCGGTTGCCGTTTAGGCCCGCCCGCGGGTACCATCGCTGGCGATGCCCAGCGGGGAGGCGAGCGGCGGGGAGTCCAGCGGGTCCGATACGCGGCGGGTCGTGTATTGCTTCGTCCCGCGCGACCTGGCCTGAAGCACGCATCGTGCGGGTCACTGGCCAGGGAACACCCCGACTGCTGGGTCGGTTCGCCAACTGCACCGCGCTTGACACCGCGACCTCGGCCAGAGGCCGCTAACGGCGGACGCGTCGTCTGGAGTCAGCGCGATCCCGTCACCCATCGCTGGATGCTCAAGCACTGGTATCGCGGGCAGCTTCAAAGTCTTCCTGTCGCTCCGCGGGCCGTGCCATTCGACGCGGACGCCGGATCGGACGCCGCCGGGCGACCCGTCGTCGTGTTCTCGCAGTGCCGGAGCGACCCGGCGGCCGCGGACACTCCCCACTGGCTTAACGCCACAGGCTGCGTGATTGAGAGGGTTGGGCTCACGCACCCAGGTCCTCCGCATCAGATTCGCACGGCCGGCCCCCGCGGCACTTCCGACACGACCCCCTCGATGTGGAAGGGAACGCTCGCCTTCGTTCGCCATCGGGATCACCGTTAGAAGTCCTCGGTCCTGCTGCTCAAGGCCGGCGCAAAAGCCCCTCGCCGGCTGCCGAAACTGCCGGTGGCGTGCGAGCTTGACTGCGACGACCGGCTCATCCGCACCACCGTCGAGGGACTTGACCTGGGGCCGCGTGCGATCTCCTTCGTATGGCGCCAAGATGGCGGAGACACCGTCGGAGTTGACGCGAACTGGACTCTCCAGGTCGACCCCATCAGCCGACCCAAGGCCACCGTCCTCTCGGTGGGATTCGGCGATGGAGCCTGTGGCTACATCTATCCGCTCTCGCCGACCACCATCGGCCTGGGGGCGTTCTGGATCGCAGCGGGGTCGCCGTGTGACCAGACGATCACCGACTTCGCGCTCAGTGATCGGGCCAGCCACCGCCACCAGGTAGCCCACATCCCCGGCAGGCACGCCTACTCCGCCACCCTCGACCACGGGACCGTCTACTGGCTGCGTGCCGCCCACCCCTCAGGCACGGCCTATCCCAGCCCTTACGCGTGTGTCAGGCCGGCGGTCGCTTGCCAGATCGTCGCGTCGCGCGCCCTGCCCTGGCGTCCGGTTCCCCTCCGTCAACCGCTCGGTCCCGTACCCAACGAAAGCTAGCTCTCCCCGCAGGCCGGTTCGGTGTGTGGTTCGCGGTCCCACGGTGGCCAAGCCGTTTGCGATCCGCCGCTGATCGCGACCGCGTTGATCAGGCCCTAGCGCTGGCGCCCTCAAGCGGGTCGACGGTGTCGTGGGGCGCCGGATGCCCCGGGTGCTCCACACAGCAGCGTTTGGGCGCGGCCTTGGCCAGGCCGTGGTGATAGCGCGACAGCATCTCGGCCGACCCGCTGGCCACCAGCGCCCGCCACGGGGCGGGGTCGCGCACCCGGTAGGCCATGGCCTGGCGCCTGGTGCCGTCCTGCAGGGATAGCACCGCGATCTCGGTACGGACGTACAGACCGGGCGGGTCGCGCGACTCGTCGTAGCTCTCAAGCTCGTCCACCGCGGCCAGCGCCGCCCGGTCGATCTCGAACAGGTCGCCCTCCACGTGGACATCGCCTGGCACGGGGACCATCGCCGCCATCCGGTGCAGCAGGCCGCAGCCGGGGTTGGCGCAGCCGGGCTCGCGCGGGACCACCAGGCCGTGCGGCTCGGCCGTGCGGTAGCGCCCGACCGGATCGCCGATGAGGTGGGCGAGGTCGGGCCAGTTGGGAAAGCCCTTCTGCAGGGTCCCGTAGGCGAAGTAGGCGATCTCGTGTTCCATGGCGGTTCACCCTGCGCACCTATCATTCCAACCGACAGGGCCGGACCGCCATCGGCGTTCCGGCGCGCCGGATGTGGGGGGACGCTCAGTGGCGAACATCAGCCTGATCGCGACCGGGGGCACCAGGGCTCCCAGCCAGCTTGACCTCATGCAGCGGTTCCTGGGCGACGGGCACGCGGTCCGCTGCATCGCCTCACGCAACGCGCTGCGGTTTCTCAGCTCACATCTCGCCCGCCGTCCCGCGAGGCTGCCGGCCTACGTGCGCCGGTTTCGCCCTCAGATGCTGGAGACGCTCGCCTACTACCGAGAGGGGCTCACCAGCGTGCCCCACATCGAGGAGGGTAGGTGGGCCGACGTGGTGGTGATGTGCCCGGCGTCGTGTAACTCGGTGGGCAAGCTCGCCGCGGGTATGAACGACAACTACCCCCTCCAGGTGGTGCGTGCCGTTCCGCGCGGCAAGGCGGTCATCGTGGTGCCGTCGATGAACCCGGAAATGTGGTTTGACCCGCAGTTTCAGCGCAACGTCGATCTGCTCAACG
>DASYID010000025.1:0-8371 GCA_036252775.1 Solirubrobacteraceae bacterium | reverse complement strand
CCCTGATTTCCTTGATCGCGCTCCGGCTGTGGGGACCCCTGGTCGGTCTTCTGGCGGGGTCGATCGCCGCCGTGTACCCGCCGCTGGTACTGGTGGGGTCCTCGCTGATGTCGGAGTCGGTGTTCATCCCCCTGGTGCTCGCGGCGGTGCTCGCTGCGCTCGCCCACCGCGACTCGGCCCACCGGTGGCGATGGGCGTTCGCCTCGGGGGTGCTCATCGGACTGGCGGCATTGACGCGAAGCAGTGGCCTCGCCCTGGCCCTGCCACTGTGCCTGCTGGTCTTCGGCGGGCGCCCGCGCCTGTCACGCCGGGCCCTGGGGGGCCCGCTTCTCCTCGCCCTGGCCACGGCCCTGACCCTGGTCCCCTGGACGGTTCGCAACGCACTGGTCATGCACGCGTTCGTCCCGGTCAGCACGCAGAGCGGCATCGTCACCGTGGGTGCCTACAACGACGTCGCCCGCCGCAACCGGTCCTACCCCGCCCTCTGGGTGCCGGCCTGGTGGGTGCCGGCGGCCCGGTCGGTCCTCATGGATCCCAGGCTCGACGAGCCGGGGCAGTCGGCCCGCCTCAACCAGCAGGCGATCAGCTACGTCCGGTCCCATCCCGCCTACCCGCTTTCGGTGGCCTTCTGGAGCGTCGTGCGCATGTTCAATCTTCCGGGGCCCGAGCTCGAGCGCCGGCTGGCGCCATCGGAGGGATTCAATCGATCCTTGGCGGTCATCAGCGTCTACTCGTTCTGGCTGCTGGCCGCGCTGGCGCTGATCGGTGGCCTGACCCGCCTGGCGCGGCGCGCGCCGGCCGCGCTGTGGGCATGTCCCACGATGGTGCTCCTGAGTAGCGTGTTGATCATGGGAGACACCCGCTATCGCGCCCCGGCGGACCCCTTCGTGGTGATGCTCGCCGCGCTGGGCGTGGCGGCGGGGTGGCGGCGCCTGCGCGACCGCCCGTCGGCTCCCGGGTTGCGGCGGCCCGGTCGGTTCGGACCCTGGGCGTGGCGGTGACCGAGCACGTGGTGGTGCTGGGTGGGGGGCTCGCCGGGCTGTCCTGCGCGTATGAGCTCGCGCGCAGCGGCGTCACGGTCACGGTCATCGAGCGCGAGCAGCATGCCGGCGGCATGGCCTCCTCCTTCGTCCAGGACGACGGCTCGGAGCACTGGTCCTATGACTTTGGACCCCATCGCTTCCACACCACCGACCCCGAGCTGATCGAGCACGTCCGGCACGTGCTCGGTGACAACTACCTCGCCGCCCAGCGCTTGTCGCGGATCGTCCTGTTCAACAAGTTCTTTGACTATCCGCTGCGGGCCTCCAACGTTCTGCGCCATCTGCCCCCACGCGTGCTGGTGCGCGCCTTTCTCGACTACTTCTGGGTCAGGTTCACCGAACGCACCGGCATCACGCACCACAGCGACGACAACTTCGAGGGATGGGTGACCAAGAGGTTCGGACGCACGCTGTACGACCTCTTCTTCGGGACCTACACCGGCAAGGCCTGGAAAATGGCGCCCAACCAGATCTCCGGTGACTGGGCTCACCAGCGAATCTCCCTGTTGAGCCTGGGCGACGCCGTGAAGAAGAGCCTGTTCAGGCCGGTCAAGAACGACGCTCCCCGGGGGCTGGTCACTGAGTTCCTCTACCCCCGCTCAGGGGGCATCGGCGAGATCGCCCGGGGCTATGTCCGTCACATCGAGGACATGGGCGGCACCGTGATCACGGGATCGCCGGCGGTCCGGGTTCATCGGGACGGCAACCGGGTTACGGGCATCGAGCACGGTGGCCCCAACCGCGCGCTCGTCCAGGGGGACTACTACATCTCGACCATTCCCATCACCGCGCTGGCCCGGGCGGTGAGACCCGCGGCGCCGGAGGAGGTTCGGACCGCGATCGCCAACCTCCGCTACGTCTCGATCATCTTCGTCTATGTCAAGGTCAACAAGCCTCAGGTCTCGCCCGACAGCTGGCTGTACCTGCCGGAGTCTCATCTGACCGTGCACCGGTTGTCGGAGTTCAAGAACTTCAGCCCCGGCAGCGCCCCGGCGGACAAGACGATGGTCTGCGCCGAGATCACCTGCCGCATCGGCGATGTGCACTGGCGGGCCAAGGACGACGAGCTGATCGCCCTGGCCGTCTCGGACCTGGACGCCATCGGCCTGGTCAAGCCCGAGGAGGTCCTCGATGCCTTCGTCACCAAGATCCCCTACGCCTATCCGGTCTATGACCTGCAGTACAAGGAGACCCTGGCGCCGATCCTCCAGTTCGTCCACTCGCTCGAGAACATCCAGACGGGGGGACGCCAGGGGCTGTTTCGCTACAACAACATGGACCAGTCGATCGAGATGGGCCGCAGGATGGCCCGGAGCGTCGTCGAGCACCGTGACGCTGGGCACGAGACCGTCGCGACGGGCCGGGAGTACTTTGGCTAGGGAGGCTCGCGGGGATGGCCTTCTGGTGCCCGTCTCCCGCTGCCCGCTGTGTGGGTCGGGGCACAGCACCATCGTCCTGGAGGAGCCTCCCTACACGCTGCGCCGGTGCAGCGGCTGTGAGCTGGTGTGGACGGACCCGCGGCTGGCCGAGTCAGACCTCGCCACCATCTACGCCGAGGAGGGCTACTGGACGTCTGACTCGCCCAAGACGGTGGGCTACGGCGACTACCGCGGCGACGAGGAGCTCTACCTGAAGACCTTCCGGCGCCGCCTGGACTTCGCCCTGGGCGACGGCCCACGCGTCGGTAAGGCCCTGGACGTCGGTGCCGCGGCGGGCTTCTGCATGCAGGTCCTGCACGAGATGGGCTTCGATGTCTACGGCGTTGAGCCCTCGCGCGAGATTGCCTCTCACGCCGAGGAGCGCTTCGGCCTGCGTGCTGTACATGTGGGGACCCTGGACACGTTTTCCGCGCCTGCGGGCTCCTTTGATCTGATCACCATGTGGGACGTGGTCGAGCACGTGGTGGATCCGGCTGCGCTGCTGAGAAGGGCCCGTGAGCTCATCAGCCCCCGTGGAGCGTTTGTGCTCGAGACCCAGAACATCGACAGCGTCTTCGCCCGCCTGCTCGGGCGGCGCTGGCATCACTACAAGCACGCCGAGCACATCTATCACTTCACTCCGCGCACGATCTCGGCGCTCCTGCGATCGTGCGGGTTTCAGGTCGAGACTCTCACGCCCAGGTTCGCCGGGAAGTATGTCTCGCTTGAGTTCATCGCCGAGCGGGCTTCGCGGCTGCACCCCGGGCTGAGTCGAGCCCTGCGACCGCTGACGCGGCTGAAGTTGCCCGGTCTGTATGTGAACGTGATGGACGAGATGATCGTCGTCGCCCGGCCGATCACCCCGCGCGAGCCAGGGCCGTGGGGGGAATCGGGGGGCGACTAGCATCACCCGGCGTGGACGAGACCGCGTATCGCCAGTTCGTCGAGCTCGAGCGGACCCACTTCTGGTTTGTCGCCCGGCGGCGGATCTTCTTCTCCCTCCTCGAGCGTGAGCTCGGTGCTCGCCGCGACCTGAGGATCCTCGATGTGGGCTGCGGCGCGGGGGGAATGCTCGGTCCGCTCTCGCGCTACGGCGACGTCCAGGGGATCGAGGTCTCCGAGGAGCTCGTCCACTTCTGCCGGGAGCGCGGATTTCCGCGGGTGCACGTGGGATCGGCGGACGATCTGCCGGTCCCCGCCCGATCCCAGGACCTCGTTGCCCTGTTCGACACGATCGAGCACATCGCCGACGACACGCGGGCCCTGGCTGAGTGCCGCCAGGCGCTGACCCCGGGCGGCCTGGTGATCCTGTCCGTGCCGGCCTACCCGTTCCTGTATGCCAACAACGACAGGGTGGCCCACCACCATCGACGCTACACCCGCCGTGCGCTGATCGCCACGCTCAGCGCGGCCGGTCTCGTGCCCATCAAGGTGACCTACTTCAACACCTTTCTGTTCCCGGCCATCCTGCCCGTGGTGATGGTCAAGAAGCTCAGCGAGCGCTGGCGCGACCCCCACGACACCACCAACCTCTCCCACGAGATGGCGCCGGCGCTAAACCGCGTGCTGACCGCGATCATGAGCAGCGAGCGCCTCGTCCTGTCTCATGTGAACTTCCCGTTTGGCCACTCGCTGTTCGCCCTGGCCAGGCGACCCGCGGAGAACGAGTCCGTCGTCGGCGGCGCCGACCGATAGGACCCCTGCGCCGGAGGCCGGACGCCAGCGCCGGAGGCCGGACCCCAGCGCCGGAGGCCCCCCCCCAGCGCCGGAGGCTCAGCCCTTCCGCGCGCGCTTGCGCAACGGTCCGAACTTCGACCAGGGCAACGTGTTGGCCACCTCGGCGGGGCCGAGCCAGGCCCGACGGGCGGTGGCGATCCCCCAGCGCATGACGCCGAAGGTGTTGATGCCGTGAGCGTCTGAGTTGATGACGATCGGCACACCGCAGCGGGCGGCCTGGCGGGCGTGGACGTCGGATAGGTCGCGGCGGTCAGGATTGGCGTTGATCTCGAGCATCGTGTTGGTTCGGGCGGCCGCCTCGATCACCGCCTCGAGGTCGACGGGGTAGGGGGCCCGGCGCTCGATCAGCCGCCCGGTGGGATGGCCGATGGCGTCGATCAGCGGGTGCTCGATCGCCGCCACCATCCGCTTGGTCATCTCCGCCTCGCCGCTCCCAAACGCGGTGTGGACGCTGGCGATCACCCAGTCGAGCTGCTCCAGCAGCTCATCGGCGTAGTCGGGTGAGCCGTCGGGCAGGATGTTGACCTCGGTCCCCGCCAGTAGCCGGATCCCCTCGATCTGCTCGTTGGCCTCGTGGACTCGCTCGATCTGTCGCTCGAGCTGACTGGGCGAAACGTCGTTTCCGAATCCATGCGTGGCGGAGTGGTCGGTTATGGCCAGGTACTCATAGCCTCGCGCCAGCGCAGCCTGCGCCATCTGCTCGATGGAGTTGCGACCGTCGGAGGCCGTGGTGTGGCAGTGCAGGTCGCCGCGGATCTGCTCCAGGGTGATCAGCTCGGGCAGGCCCGCCCCTCCCTCGAAGGCCGCGCCCAGCTCCCCCCGGTTCTCGCGCAGCTCAGGCTCGATCCACTTCAGCCCGAGCAGCTCGTAGACCTCCGTCTCCTCCGTGCAGCGATGGGTCTTGCCCGTGGCGTCGTCGAGCACGCCGTACTCCGAGACGTGCAGGCCCCGGCGCACGGCGGCCTCGCGCAGCGCCATGTTGTGCTCCTTGGAGCCGGTCAGGTGCTGGAGGAGGTTGCCGAACTGATCCTCGGCCACCACCCGCAGCTCGACCGCCAGCCCGGTGTGGGTGCGCCCGCGCGCCCCGGCTGGCCCCGCGCGCTCACAGCTCTCGATGATGTCGAGGTCGGCCAGGGCCGCGGCCACCGCCTGCGGGTCCGGCCCACTGGCGATGATGTCGAGGTCCTTGACGCTGTCAGCCTGGCGGCGGGCGGAGCCGGCCAGGGCGATGCGCACGCCGGGACCTCCCACCCGCGCCTGCAGTCCCGCCACGATCTGCTCCCCGATGCCGGTGGCGCGGTGAAGCAGCACCCGGGGCGCCACCCGCTCCGCCACCCCGGCCGCGAGCGCCTCCAGGACCGTGGCCTCGAACTTGGGGCCAAAGCCGCGCAGCTCGCGCAGCCGATGGGCTTCGGCCGCCTCGCGTAGCGCCGCCAGCGAGTCGATGCCCAACTCGTCGAACAGTCGCCGAGCACGCTTGGGTCCCAGGCCCGGCAGCCGGGTCAGGTCGATCAGACCGGGCGGAAACTTGGCGCGAAGCTTCTCGGCGGCCGGGATCGTGCCCGTCTGCAGGAGGTCGAGGATCTTCTGCTGCAGCGTTGCTCCCACGCCGGGCAGCTCGGTGGCCCGGCCTTCGCGCGCCAGCGCGGCCACCGAGACAGGGGCGTCACGAACCGCCTTGGCCGCGGAGCGATAGGCCACCACCCGGTGCACGATCGCGCCGTCGAGCTCGTACAGATCGCCCAGCTCCTCGAAGGCGGAGGCGATCGCCCCGTTGGGCGGATCGGCGGCGGGAGGGACGGGGTCGGTCCGGGAGGGCACCTGGTGACGTAGGGTACGCGCGCCCATGCCCGGTCCCGTCTGGCTGATCCTGCCCACCTTCAACGAGGCCGAGAACATCGAGGCCATCGTCGAGGCTGCCTCGAGCACCCTGGCCGAGGCGGCCCGTGACGGCTACCGCATCCTGATCGTCGACGACGGCTCTCCCGACGGCACGGGGGAGATGGCCGACCGCATGGCCGCCCAGCGCCCTGAGGTGGAGGTTCTGCACCGGACGCGGCGCGAGGGTCTTGGCCCGGCCTACCTGGCGGGCTTTCGCCATGCGCTCGCCTCGGGTGCCGGTCATGTCATGGAGATGGACTCTGACTTCTCCCACGATCCCCGCGACCTGGGGCGCCTGCTCGCGGCCGTCTACGCCGGTGCCGACCTGGCCCTGGGATCGCGCTATGCGCCCGGCGGTCATGTCAGCGACTGGGGGCTGCTGCGGCGCTTTGTCAGCCGCGGCGGCTCGGCCTACGCCCAGCTCATCCTGTGGCTGCGCGTGCGTGACCTGACGGGCGGCTTTAAGTGCTTCCGGCGTGAGGTGCTGGAGGCCATCGATCTGGACACCGTGCGCTCCCAGGGCTATGCGTTTCAGGTCGAGCTCACCTACCGCGCGGTGCGCGGCGACTTCACCGTGGTGGAGGTGCCGATCGTCTTTCGTGATCGGCGTGCCGGCCAAAGCAAGATGTCGTGGCGCATCGCCACCGAGGCGATGTGGCTGGTGCCCCAGCTGCGCTTCCACCGCCGCTGAGCGGCACCGCCCAGCTGCGCTTCCACCGCCGCTGAGAGGCACCCTCAACACGCGCTTCCACCGCCGCTGAGCGGTGCCGTCACTACACTTTGTATAGTGGTAGGAGAACCACACGCGCTCAAGGAGAACCTCATGGCCGGCACCCTCACCGAAGTAACCGACGCCAACTTCCAGGCCGAGGTGATCGAGTCCGATACCCCCGTTCTGGTCGACTTCTGGGCGCCCTGGTGCGGCCCGTGCCGCGTGGTCGCTCCCGTGCTGGAGGAGATCGCCGACGAGCGCGAGAACCTCAAGATCGTCAAGCTCAACGTCGACGAGAACCAGCAGACGGCGGTCAACTTCGAGGTGCTGTCGATTCCCACCCTGATCCTGTTCCGCAACGGTCAGGCGGTCAAGAAGGTGATCGGCGCGTACCCCAAGAAGAAGCTCGAGGCCGAGCTGGAGCCGGCTCTGGCCTAGGCTTGCACCCGTCGCAGGCCGATCAGCAGCTCTGATCCCTCGATCCCCGTGACCGAGGCCTGCGGGGTCGCCCCGTAGTCGATGCTCAGCGCCAGCGTCTCGGCCGCCAGGTAACCGGCGTGGGCGCGCGCGGCCTCCAGGAGTCCCGGATCGCCGTCCAGCGTCAGCGTGATCCGGTCCTCGACGTTCAGCCCGGCGGCCTTGCGGGCGTTCTGCACGGCGTGGACGATCTCGCGGGCCAGCCCCTCCTGCCTGAGATCGTCATCGATCTCGAGCTCCAGGGCCACGGCGTGGGAGCCCTCGCGCTCCAGGCCGTAGCCCTCCAGCGGCGCCAGCGCCAGCGTCACGTCGTCGGCCTCCAGCCGGTGCTCGCGTCCGTCGATGGCGATCCCCACCGGGTGACCGTCGCGCAGTGCGGCGGCGACCTGGCCGGCGTCCAGTGCCGCCACCGCGGCGGCGACCTGGGGCATGGCTGGGCCAAAGCGCGGCCCCAGCGATCGGTAGTTGGGCTTGATCTCGTAACGGCCGAGCTCCTCGGCCGCCGACACGAAGCGCAGCTCTCGCACGTTGAGCTCCTCGCGCACGACCTCGGCCAGGCGTCCGATCGCGGTCCGCTCCCGGGGGGAGGCCACCACCACCGCGGCCCGCAGCGGCTGGCGCGTCTTGATCTGGGCCTGGCCCCGCGCGGCCAACCCCAGGCGTACCGTCTCGCGGGCCACCGACATGGCGAACTCGAGCTCCTCGTCGCGCCCGCCGAGGGCCTGCGCGTCGGGGAAGTCGGTCAGGTGGACGCTGGCCAGGGCGCCGTCGAGGTTGTCGTAGATCTCGTCGGCTACGAACGGCGTGAAAGGTGCCAGCAGCCCGGCCACGGTGACCAGGCACTCGCGCAGGGTGGCGAACGCGTCGGGGTCTCCGTCCCAGAAGCGCCGCCGCGAGCGGCGCACGTACCAGTTGGACAGCTCGTCCACGAAGGCGCCGATGCAGCGCCCGGCACTGGTCGCGTCGTAGGCGTCGAGAGAGCTGCTCACCACGTCGGCTGTGGCCGCCAGGCGCGAGCGCACCCAGCGGTCCAGGTCATTGGCTGCCCCGCCCGCCGCCGCGTCGCCTGCTGCCCCCCCCGCCGCCGCGTCGCCCGCCGCCGC
>DASYID010000024.1:0-22138 GCA_036252775.1 Solirubrobacteraceae bacterium | reverse complement strand
ACGTCGACGTGGATGACCCGGGCGCCGGCGTCCAGCACCTCCCCCACCTGCGCGACCAGCCGCCCGAAGTCAGCCGACAGGATCGAGGGCGCCACGCGACGTGCCCGCAGCAGCTGGGATGTGTCGGCCATCAGATGGTCTGGAGCATGTTGTCGCCGCAGTTGTTGCAGGTGAGAATCGCGGTCGATGACATCCGCACGATCGTCGAGTGCTCCCCGCAGTTCGGGCACACCGAGACCAGCTCGAAGCGGTGCAGGCAGTAGACGCATCGGTAGCGGCCGGGCAGGTTGGTGGGCCGTAGCCAGGGCTCGGAGCAGTGGGGACAGCTCGGGCCGAGATCGACCGAGCCCTCGAGCGGGGAACGGCCATCATCGATCGGCGTCATGTCGCCTTAGTACCCGTGGTCGCCGTCGCGTTACGCCGCCCACCGCGCGTCCTGCGCCGCAGGCGGCCGATGAAGAAGCCGTCCGTGTCGTGCACATGAGGCATCGCCAGCAGGTGGCCGGGCACATCCGGATGGTGCCAGCGCGACAGGTCAGATCGAGGCTCTGCCACCTCGAAGTCCGCGTGGCGGGTCAGGAAGCGTTGCATCTGACGCTCGTTCTCGGCCGCCGAGAGGGTGCAGGTGGAGTAGACGAGCAGGCCTCCGGGAGCCAAGGCCTGCGCCCCGGCGGTGAGGATGCGCTCCTGCTGGGCCACGAGCGTCCCGATACCCTCCGGCGACGCGCGCCAGCGGAGGTCCGGCCGCGACTGCAGGGTTCCCAGCCCGGAGCAAGGCGGATCGACCAGCACGCGCTGGAAGCGGGCTTCGGAGCGCCAATCGGCGGCGTCGGCGACGTGCACGCTGACACTGTCGGCTCGCAGGCGCCGACAGGTCTCGCGCAGGGCGCGCGCACGGGCGCCGCGGCGCTCGACCGCCACCACCATCCCCTGGTCCTGCTGCAGCGCCGCGACGTGGCTGGTCTTGGCGCCGGGGGCAGCGCACAGGTCGAGGACCCGCTCGGCCGGTTGGGGATCCAGGGCCCGGGAGACCAGCATCGAAGCCCGCGATTGGGGCATGAACGCGCCCTCCCGCCACAGCGGCGAGCCGTGAGCGTCAAACGGTCCGTCGAGCACCAGGGCCTCGGGCAGGTCGGGATCGGAGCGCGCGCCCACGGGCAACCCCACCGTCAGCGCGGATGCGTCGGTGACCAGGGTGTTGACCCTCAGCGCGCTCTGCGCCGGGTGGTTGATTGAGGCCAGCAGCAGGCGGGCCTGCTCGGCGCCCAGCTCGTCGAACCACAGCGCCGCCAGCCACGGCGGTACCGAATGGCACAGGGCCGCTCGCTCGGGCGTGGTGTCGTCCAGGGCCGCGATCAGCTCGGGCCCTTCACGGATCGCACGGCGCAGGACGGCATTGACCAGGCCGGTGGCGGCCTCCGCTCCTGCCTCGCGCGCCAGGGCGACCGACTCGTTGACGGCGGCGTGGTCGGCGATCCCTCCGGCGTAGAGCAGCTGGTAGAGGCCCAGCGCCAGCGTGGCGCGAACGACGGGATCCAGGCGCTGGGCCGGGCGCCCGCTCAGAACGGTGCTCAGATGGGCCAGCGTCCCGTAACGCTGGACGGTCCCGTAGGCCAGCCGGGTGGCCAGGGCGCGATCGCGGGCGTCCAGCTCGGCCACCGCCCCATGCAGCGCCCGGTCGGCGTAGGCGCCGCCCTCGAACACGCGGCGCACGACCAGCAGGGCGCTGCGACGGGCGGCCGACGGCGAGCCGCCGCGCGAGCGCCCGACGCCTTCAGCCCAGCGCCGAGCCATGTCCGCGGGCATAGTCGCCGCCACTCATCGTCTGCCCACCCGCGGGCTGGACGCGCACCAGCTCCAGGGCCCCGGGGTCGCACCCCAGCAGCAGGCGCCCGTCGCGGGCCTCGAGGACCCCGGGGGCGGGAGCCGGCTCGCCGACGGCCCGCGCGGCCCGCACCCGCAGCCAGCCGTGCACGCCGCGATCCAGGCGAGCCCCGATGTGGGGTTCCAGCGCCCGCACCACCCGCTCCAGCGCGCCGGCTTCCCGTGCCGGGTCCAGGCGGCGGTCCTCTGGACCGATCTTCTCGGCGTAGGTGGCCAGCCGCTCATCCTGCTCAGCGAACGATGGGGCCTCGCGGAGGGCGCGCAGCAGGAGCCGCACCCCGACCGCCTGCAGGCGCCCGGACAGGGTCCCGTAGGTGTCGTCGGCCTCGATCGTCACCCGCTCAGACAGGCCGACCGGCCCGCTGTCCAAGCCGGCCGTCACCCGCATGATCGACACCCCGGTGTGCGCGTCGCCGGCCATGATCGCCCGCTCCACCGGCGCCGCCCCCCGCCAACGCGGCAGCAGCGACGGATGCAGGTTGAGCATCGGGCGCATCGACAGCAGCGGCTCGCGAATCATGGCCCCGAAGGCGCAGACGCAGATCGCCTCGGGTGCCGACTCGAGCATCGCCTGGACCGCGTCGGGAGCATTGACGTCTGGCGGCGCGAGCAAGTCGAGTTCGCGTCGGCGAGCCAGCTCGGCCACCGGCGGGGAGGCGAGCTTACGCCCGCGCCCCCGGGGCCGGTCGGGCCGGGTGACGACCAGGACCGGCGCCATGCCCGCTGCGAGCAGCCCCTCGAGCACCGCAGCGGCAAAGGCGGAGGTGCCCAGGTAGACGATCCTCATGGCGCTGCCCGTCAGGCCGCGGTCGTCTCGCGCTCGAGTTCGGCCTCACGCATCGCGCGCATCGCATCCTTGCGCGCTTCGCGCGATACCCGGTCGAGAATCAGCACCCCGTCGAGATGGTCGACCTCATGCTGGATGACTCGGGCCTCCAGGCCCGAGGCCTCGATCACGACCTCCTGCCCCGCGCCGTCCAGTGCCCGTACCCGCACGTGGATCGGCCGCGCCACCTCCAGCGCCACCCCCGGCAGGCTCAGGCATCCCTCCTCCTGGACCTCCGCCTCCGCGCCGGCCCATTCGATCGCCGGGTTCACCAGGCCGATCACCGGACTATCCGCGGTCACGCGGTAGACGAGCACACGGTGGGGTATCCCCACCTGGGGAGCGGCGAGGCCGATCCCCAGGGAGTCGAGCATCACCTGGCCCAGGCGGGCGATCTCCTCTCGCAGGGCGTCATCGACTCGATCGACCACCACGGCACGCGAGCGCAGGACCGGATCGCCGAAGCTGCGCACCAGGCGCATGGCCCGCTCGCGCCGGGCCCGCGTCTGCGGGTCGAGCTCGCGCGGGCCTGCCCCTCGCACGTCGGCGTCGTCGTGGTCCTCGACCGGCTCATCGGCATGATCGGTCATAGGGCTGCGAGTCTAACGGCGAGGCCTTGCTATCCCGAAGGCCTGCAAAGCGCTCCTATTGCGGGTCGACGTCGACGCTGAAGGACACCCCCCGGTGGTCGCGCTGCGCCGCGGTCGCCTGGACAGCGCGACCGACCGCGGCGACGGCCTCCGGGCGCTGGGAGGCCTTGATGACGATCTGGCTGCGCTCGCGCCCCCGGAGGCGAAACAGGGGCGCGGGGCCCAGCAGGGTCGCGCCCGGGGCGCTGATGCGCTCGGCTACCGCGGCCGCCGCGACGGGGGCGGCACCGGCCCGGGAGGATGAGCACACCACCCTGATGAGATCCGCGAACGGGGGATAGCCGAGCGCCTCGCGCCGCGCCAGCTCGGCCGTCAGGAAGCCATCGGCGTCATGTCGGGCCGCCAGGCGGATCGAGGACGCCTCGGGAGCGAGGGTCTGGACCAACACGCGTCCGCGGGCACCGTCGCGCCCCGCGCGACCGCGGCCGGCGCGGCCGGCCAGTTGGGAGACGAGGGCAAAGGTGCGCTCCTCGGCTCGGAAGTCCGGGAAGCGCAGCGTGCTGTCGGCGTCGACCACGACGGCCAGGCCGACATCGGGGAAGTCGTGGCCCTTGGCCACCATCTGGGTGCCCACCAGCACCCCGGAGCCCGCGCGCTCGAAGCGCCGCAGCTGGGCCGCTCCCCGGCCGGCCGTGGCCGCTACGTCGGCGTCGAGGCGAAACACCTCGAAATCGCTGGTGCCCAGAGCCGCGTCGAGCTCAGCCTCCAGGCGCTCGGTGCCGACGCCGTGACGCGCCACGCTGACCGAGGCACACTCCGGGCAGCGCCGGGGCAAGGGCTCCCGGTGACCGCAGTGATGGCAGCAGACCTGACCACCCGCCCGGTGCAGTACCAGCGTCACGTCACACGACGGGCAGCTCCAAGCGTGACCGCAAGCCCGGCAGCTGAGGAAGTTCGACCATCCGCGTCGGTTGAGCAGCACGATCGCCTTACCTCCTGCGCGTCGCAGGTCGGCCAGGGCAGCGGAGGTCTCGGGGTGCAGCGCGTGGGCGCGGTCGCGCATGTCGAGCACCTCGATGGACGGCAGCGCCTGGCCGTCGACGCGGTGCGGAAGGCGCAGGCGTCGCAGACGGTGAACACTCTCCGGCCGCGGCGTGGCCGAGCCGGCCACCAGCACCGCGCCCACCTGCTCGGACCGACGCTCAGCCACCAGCCGGGCGTCGTAGCGAGGGTCACCCTCGTGCTTGTAGGAGGCATCGTGCTCCTCATCCAGGACGATCAGGCCCAGGTCGGCCAGCGGGGCGAACACCGCCGAGCGCGGCCCCACGCACACGCGTGCTTCGCCGCGGCGCAGGCGCCGCCACTCGTCTAGGCGCTCGCCCACGCTCAGGCGCGAGTGCAGCACCGCCACGGTGTCACCGAAGCGATCGATGAAGCGCCCCACGATCTGCGGGGTGAGAGCGATCTCGGGCACGAGCACGATCGCCGACCGTCCCTGATCAAGGACGCGCGCCGCTGCCTGCAGGTAGATCTCGGTCTTGCCCGAGCCGGTGACTCCGTGCAGCAGTACGCGCTCACCGCGGCGGGCGGCGATCGCCTCGTCCAGCTCGGCCAGCACGGCGAGCTGATCCTGGTTGAGCTCGGGCGCAGCCAGGGCCCGGGCGCCGACGGCGGCGTGGGCAGGGCGCCGCCGTGCCTCTCTGTGCACCAGCTCGATCAGGCCACGGGCGGCCAGGCGCCTCAGGGCGCCATGGTCTGCGCCGGTGGCCGTGGCCGGCAGCTCCCCTCGCTGGCGCAGGGCGCCCAGCACCGAGCGCTGGCCGTCGGTCAGCCGTGCTGCGCCGGTCAGCGCCGCGCGCCCCTGATCGGTGAGCACCGCCGTCAGCGCCCGTCGCGGACGAGCGCCGGCGCTGGCCCCGGGGGGCAGCACGAGCCCCAGGGCTCGCGCTCGGGTCGAGCAGTATTCGTCTGCGATCCACTCCGACAGCGCCACCAGGTCGGGGGGCACGCCGAGCTCGAGCGCTCGCACCGGGGCCACCAGGCGATCGTCGGCGACCTCTGAGCGGTCCGCCAGCCCGACCACCACTCCGAGCAGCTCGCGGCCTCCGAAGGGCACGATCAGCATCGAGCCCACCTCCACGCGGGCACGAAGGCCGTCGGGGAGGCGGTAGTCGAACGGGCCCCGCAGGGCCCGTGCGGTGGTCAGCGGCTCGACCTGGGCGATGGCGGCCATGGGCCACCCAGCCTAGGAGGCGCCACGGACCCGATCCGGCGCCGGGCTCTAGCGTGTCTCCGCCGCCTACTCGGAGAGCCCGGCGGCCTGCTCGGAGAGCCCGGCGGCCTCGCGCAGGCGGTCGGCCTTGTCGGTCTTCTCCCAGGTGAAGTCGTGGTCCTCACGGCCGAAGTGGCCGTAGGCCGCGGTCTTCTGATAGATCGGGCGATGCAGCCGGAGCTCCTCGCGGAAGGCGCCGGGACGCAGGTCGAAGTGCTCGTCCACCAGCTCGGTGATCCGTCCGCGGCCGATCTTCTCGGTGCCGAACGTCTCCACCATCACCGACACCGGGTGGGCAACGCCGATCGCGTAGGCGACCTGGACCTCGGCGCGCTCGGCCAGCCCCGCGGCGACGACGTTCTTGGCGACGTAGCGAGCGGCGTAGGCGGCCGAGCGATCCACCTTGGAGGGATCCTTGCCCGAGAACGCACCGCCCCCGTGGCGGGCCATACCACCGTAGGTGTCCACGATGATCTTGCGCCCAGTCAGGCCGCAGTCTCCCATCGGGCCTCCGATCACGAAGCGCCCGGTGGGGTTGACGAGGAAGTTCTTGGCCAGCTTGCCCTCGTCGTAGAGGTCGGCGGGCAGGATCGGACGCAGCACGTGCTCGAAGAGGTCGGGCTTGATCAGCGTCTCTGAGTCCACGCCCTCCTTGTGCTGGGTGGAGATGAGGATCTTCTCGATCTCGACCGGCCGACCGTCCAGGTAGCGGACGGTGACCTGGGTCTTGCCGTCGGGGCGCAGGTAGGGCACCACCTCGGCCTTTCGCACCTCAGCCAGGCGCTTGGCCAGCTTGTGGGCCAGGGAGATCGGCAGCGGCATCAGCTCGTCGGTCTCCGAGGTCGCGTACCCGAACATCATCCCCTGGTCGCCGGCGCCGGCCAGGTCGAGCTCGTCGTCGTCGGCCGGGTCCGTGCGTGTCTCGTAGGCCTGGTTTACCCCTTGGGCGATGTCCGGCGATTGCTTGTCGATGGCGTTGATGACCGCGCACGTGTTGCAGTCGAAGCCGTAGGAGGCGTTGTCGTAGCCGATGCCCCTGACCGTCTCGCGGGCGATCTCGGGGATGTCCACGTAGGTCTCGGTGGTGATCTCGCCCGACACGACGATCAGGCCGGTGTTGACCAGCGTCTCACAGGCCACGCGCCCGTAGGGGTCGTCGCGCAAGACAGCGTCGAGCACCCCGTCGGAGATCTGGTCGGCGATCTTGTCGGGGTGGCCCTCGGTGACGGACTCGGACGTGAACAGATACTCGTTGTCGGAAAGGGTCATGGCTCCTCGAGGCTTTCTCGGTGAGACGGCACCCGCTCCGCGGTTGGGCGGTGCGTGGCGCGGTCCCGACGGTTGGTCATGGGATCGAGAGGGTGAGCTCCGCGTTGGTCTGCCCCTGGCCGCCGGTCGAGCTCTCCCCGACCGCCTTGATCCGGGCGAGGTCGTCGCGGATTCGGGCGTAGGTGGGGCTGCTGGACAGTCCGGTCTGCTCGGCGAGCGCCAGGAGCTGGCTGAAGTCCAAAAAGACTAGCGAGCTGACCCGGCGAGGGTGGTCCCCGATCACGGCACGGTAGGTGGGGTTGGCGGCCAGCGAGGTACTTCGATGTACTACGGAGTCGATCACGTCGGGGCTGGTGGCGATGACCAGGCGACCGGCGAAGACCGCATAGTCCAGTTCGGCCGCCGCGCTCAGGCGCAACGAGAAGACATCGATTCCGGCCACGCGCCGCTGCCCGAAGGTCGGGGCCTGTCCTGGCCCCGACCTGGGTGGGGCAAAGGCCTTGGCCAGCGGGGCCTGCAGACTGGCCAGGTCCACGCGGGTGCGGGCCTCGTCGGGCGTACGCGCGATCAGGGCCAGGGCCGGAGACAGGCCATGGGGGGCGATCCAGATGCCGACCTCCGAGCTCAGCAGCGAGGCCAGGTCCCGGCTGGTCTGTATCGAGGAGGGCGCGCTGAGCGCCGCGCGCACGCGGGCCAGCAGGGTGACCAGGCCGCCGCCGCTGGCCCGCACCGCTCCGAGCAGGCGTCCGAAGGCCCGGTCCAGGCCCGACACGCCCAGGTAGGCCAGCGCGTTTGAGGGCACCTCGCGGTCCAGGGTGGGGGTGAAAGGGGCGAACGGGGCCGGCAGGGCCGCCTGTAACCGGGGGCTCAGGGTGTTGTGCACGGCCACCAGCGCGCGGTCTGCACCGGGGCTGAGCGCCAGCTCGGTGGCCTGCAGCGCGGGCTGGTCCAGCAGCGAGCCGGCTGCGCCCAGCAGCCCACCCTGGGGCATCAGCAGCCGCCGGACGCCGGCGGCCGTGACGTACACGTCGGCGACGCGGGAGCTCGGACGCCCCACCGTCGCGCGTCGGTAGGTGGGATCGGCGGCCAGCGACCCGCCACGACCGGAGGCCAAGTCGATGGCCTGGCGGAGGGTCGCGTCCTGCCCCACGGCCAGGAAGTGCCCGATGAAGGCCACCGAGACACGCCCGTAGCGCTGCACGCCCACACCCGCGTAGGGAACGCTTGGTGGGAGAGGGCTGGAGGAACGGCTCAGGAAGGCCTGTGCTCGCTGGCGGTCGGAGACCTCCACCAGCACCAGAGACCCGGCTGTCGGCCCGGTCGAGTTCAGCAGGGCCAGAGCCGCCTCGTGGCCCAGCCACGGCTTGACGTCGTGGTTGAGATCGACCGGTCCACCGGCCGCTGACAGGCGCGAAAGCACCGAGTCGCGCAGGGCCGGATAGCCACCGAAGCGACCGAGCAGGGCCGAGGCGCGCTGCACCGTGTCGCGGGTGGAGTCGGTGGACAGGTGCACGTAGACCAGGGCTGATGAGGGCACGAGTCGGGCCGCGTCGTCGGGCGGGGGCCCGGCGCCCCCGCAGGCGCCCAGGGCGCCCGCGGCCAGCACCGACAGGCCGATGACCGCTCCGCGCCGAGTGAAGCCGGGCGCCCGCTGGCGGAGGTTCACGTGGCCTCCGCCGTACGAGGGGGCCCCGTCCGTCCCGCGGCGCCCTCGCGGCGGCGGCCGCCACGCTCGACGAAATCGATGATCAGGGGCACCCCGTCAAGGGCGTAGCGGGCCCGCAGCCGGTTCTCCACGAAGTAGCCATAGTCACGGGTGACGCGCGAGCGCGAGTTGACCTGGATGGCAAAGCGCGGTGGACGCTCCCCGATCTGGGCCATGTAGATCAGCTTGAGGCGATGGCCCTGACGGGCCGGCGGCTGGCGGGCCTGCACGACCTCGGACAGAAACCGGTTCAGCTCGGGGGTGGGAATGCGGTTGCCCCGACGATCGGCGAGCGCGAAGGCCTCGGTCAGCAGGCGGGCCACGTGGCGCCCGGTGAGCGCGCTCGCCGTCAGCAGGCGCGGACGTAATCGCAGCTTCGTGGCCACGCGGCCCCGTTCGTGGTCGAGGTCGAAGTCCGGCCCGGCCAGATCCCACTTGTTGAGCACCAGCGCGGTGGCCGCGCCCGAGCGCATGGCCAGATCGGCCACCCGCAGGTCCTGCGCGGTGACCCCGTCGCGGGCGTCGCACACCACCAGCGCGACGTCCGCCCGTTCGGCGGCGGCCTGGGAGCGCAGTGTCGTGTAGTACTCGACTGACTCGGTGACCTTGGACTGGCGACGCAGGCCCGCGGTGTCGATCAGGATCAGCTCCCGGTCGTGCACCCGCAGGGGCAGATCGATGGCGTCGCGGGTGGTGCCGGCATTCGGGGAGACGATCACCCGCTCCTGGCCCAGGAAGCGGTTGACCAGCGAGGACTTGCCCACGTTGGGGCGTCCGATCAGGGCCAGGCGGACGGGTGCCTGCGCCGGCTCGGGCTCCTCGGGCTGATCGCCGAGCGCAGCCACGATCCGATCGAGGAGATCGCCGGTGCCCAGTCCCTGGGCGGCGGATACTGGCTCTGGGTCCCCCAGTCCCAGGGAGTGAAACTCGGCCGCCTGGTGGGCGTCGGCGGGGGAGTCGCATTTGTTGGCGGCGACGACCACCGGGTGGGTAGCGCGGCGCAGCAGATCGGCGAGCTCCTGATCCCCCGGGCGCAGCCCCGCGCGAGCATCGACTACGAGCACAGCCACCTGGGCATCGGCCAGCGCCGCCTGCGCCTGTTGACGAATCGAACCCGCCAGCGGGTCGTGATCGGAGAGGTCGATCCCACCCGTGTCGATCAGGGCGAAGCGACGCCCGTTCCACTCGCACGGCACCTCGTTGCGGTCGCGGGTGATGCCGGCCTGCGCGTGGACCACCGCGTCGCGTGTGCCCGCCAGCCGGTTGACCAGGGAGGACTTGCCGACGTTGGGGTAGCCGAGCACGGCCACCTTCATCGGCCGGCGCCCCGTTCGGCCAGGGCCGGTCGCGCCAGGGCAATGATCCGCTGCACGACCTCCCCCACAGTGAGCCCGGTGGTGTCGAGCTCGATCGCGTCGACCGCGGCCTTGAGCGGACTGTGCTGGCGGCTGCGGTCCCGCTCGTCGCGGTCCTGGAGCTCCCGGCGCACCCGCTCCGGGTCGGCGCTCTGTTCGGCCGCCCGCCGCCGAGCCCGCTCGGCCACCGAGGCGGTCAGGAACACCTTGACCGCCGCATCGGGAGCCACGACCGTGCCGATGTCCCGCCCCTCGGCCACCCAGTCGCCATCGGCCACGACCTCGCGCTGCTTGGCCACCAGCGCGCGTCGCACGCCAGGGTCGGCAGCCACCCGTGAGGCGATGTCGGCGACCTGCGGCGTGCGGATGGCCTGACTGACGTCGCGGCCGTCGAGGCGAACACGGGGCTCGCCACCGCTGTCGGGTGCCTCGAGCTCGATGCGCACAGCGTCGGCCAGCTCGGCGGCGTCCTCGACCTCCACGCCGGGGGCACCGCTGGCCTGGCGCTCGAGCTGGGCCAGCGCCACGCACCGATACATCGCCCCACTGTCGAGGTAGGTGAACCCGAGCGCGGCGGCGGTGCCTCGCGCCACGGTTGACTTACCCGCTCCGGCCGGGCCATCGATGGCGATCAGCATGGGAGCGCGGAGGCGCTGCTAGCCCTCGAGCCTGCGCTGCTCGACGGCACGGGAGATCGTTTCGACCAGCTCTGGCATGTCGCCCCGCAGTCGGCGAAGGTCCCAGCCCGTCAGGGTGAGCAAGTGCACCCGGGAGCGAGCCACGACGGTTGCATTGCGCCGGGCCTTGTCGACCACGCCCGTCTCACCGAAGAAGTCCCCGGGGCCCAGCTGGGCCACCACGTCGCCCTCGCGCAGCACCTCCGCCGTTCCGTCGGCGATGGCGTAGAACTCATAGGAGAACTGTCCCTCGTCGACGATGTGAGTTCCTTCCGAGACGGTGAGCTCGCGGGCGCTGGCCGACAGGGCTCGCAGCGCGTCATCCGATAGGGATGCAAACAGCGGTATCGCCTTCAGGCCTTGGGTGTCCATGGTGCCTCCTCGGTGATCGTCGGCTCAGGCGGGCAACCGTAGCTCACTGCAGCGAAGCGATGTCGTGCAGGAAATCCGGATAGGACACGGCGGCCGCCTCCATGCCGACCACCTCGACCCCGTCGCGCGAGGCCAGCCCGGCCACGGCGCCGAGCATGGCCAGGCGATGATCCCCCCGGGCGTCCACGCGCCCGCCGCGCAGTCCGCCCGTCCCGGTCACCACGAAGCCGTCGTCGAGCGCCTCGATCCGGGCACCCAGTCCGCTGAGCCCCTCGACCACGGCGGCGATCCGGTCAGACTCCTTGACGCGCAGCTCGGAGGCCCCGCGCACCACCGTGTCACCCTCGGCGAAGCACCCGAGCAGCGCCACCAGCGGCAGCTCGTCGATCGCCAAGGGCACCTCCTCGGCCCCCACCTCGGTACCGACCAGGGGTGCGGCGGCGATGTCGAGGTCGCACACCGGCTCCTCGCCTCCCAGAGCCCGGTTGGGTTCCTCGAGGTCTCCCAGCACGATGGCCCCCATGCGCGCCAGGATGCGCAGGAAGCCCGTTCGCGTCCAGTTGACACCCACGTTGCGGATCAGCAGCCGCGACCGCGGCACCAGCAGAGCGGCGACGATCGCGAATGCCGCCGAGGACAGGTCGCCCGGCACCGCGACCTCCTCGAGGACCAGCTCGTCGCAGTTGGTCACCGAGACCCCATCCTCGTGGCGTTGGACGGTGACCCCGGCTCGCACGAGCATGCGCTCGGTGTGGTCGCGGCTCGGTGAGGGCTCGGTGATGCGTGTGGTTCCGTCCGCCGCCAGAGCGGCCAGCAGGACGCAGGACTTGACCTGGGCGCTGGCCACCGGTAGCTCGTAGTCGATGGCCCGCAGGCGCGCTCCCGTCACCGTGAAGGGCGCGAACCGTCCACGGGTGGCTCGCACGTGCGCCCCCATGGCCTTCAGCGGCTTGGCCACGCGATCCACGGGCCGGCGGCGGATCGACGCGTCACCATCGAGCGTGAACGAGCGCCCCTCCTGGGCGGCCAGCCATCCCGGCAGCAGCCTCATCAACGTGCCGGCGTTTCCCACATCCAGGGCCGTCTCGAGCTCGTTGGCGTTACGCAGGCCGGTTCCGCGAATCATCAGCTCCCACCCTCGGTTCGGCCCGGCGTCCCGCGGTCTCTCGGTGATGGCGCCGGACCCACCGCCGGGCTCGCGCTGCTCGACAATGGCGCCCAGTGCGCGCACCGCCGCCAGGGTCGCCAGCGTGTCGGCGGCCGGTAGGAAATTGGTCACGCGCACCGGATCTGAGGCCATCGCACCGAGCAGGACAGCGCGATGAGAGATCGACTTGTCGGCGGGCGCCGCGAGCTCTCCACGCAGGGCCTCGGCCGGGGCCACCCGAACGTTCATGCCCGGGTCACCGCGATCTCGAGCTCGCCGATGAGCTCCAGCGCGCGCCGAGCGTTCTCTTCTCCGCGCACCCAGAGGGCGACCACCCCCCGCGTGAAGTCGGGCGACGGCGACAGGGCCAGGTCCACGATGTTGACGCCGGCGCGGCCCAGGGCCAGCGCGATGTCGGCGATGACCCCCGGCCGGTTGGGGACCGAGGCGCGCAGCTCGAGCAGCGGGCCGCCGCTCAGGCCGGACTCCTGCAGAGCCTGCCGATCGGCCGCTGCACGCTCCGAGAAACCCGCCACCGCCTCGACGTCAGCGCGTCGCAGGGCGTCGGCGAACGCCGTCAGCTGGGAGACCGTTTCCTCCAGACGCTCCAGCAGAGCGTCGCGGTTGGACAGGTAGATGTCGGTCCAGATCGCCCGGTTGGCACCGGCCACCCGCGTGGCGTCGCGGAAGCTCGGCCCGGTGGCCGGCATGGCCTCGCCGCCCTGTCGCAATTCCTGCGCGGCCTGGCCGACTAGCACGTTGGCCAGCACGTGGGGCAGGTGTGAGACGGTCGCCATCAGCCGGTCGTGGGTGGCTGGATCGATCGCCGCCGGCTGGGCACCCAGGGCGCTGAGCGCCCTGTGCAGGCGCTCGTAGAGGACACCGGAGGTCCGGGGTCCCGGCGTGAGGTACCAGGTCGCCCCCTCGAACAGGTCCGCTCGCGCGTGCTCCACTCCGGCCGTCTCGGCTCCGGCGAGCGGATGACCGCCCACGAAGCGCTCATCCTCGACACCGGCCAGCGTGCGCTTGGTCGATCCCACATCGGAGACCACGCAGTCAGGCGGTGCCGCCGCCAGGGCGGCCACTTGCAGCTCGGCCAGGGCCCCCACGGGGGTGGCCAGGAACACGATCTCGGCCCCCGCCAGCGCCTCGTCCAGGTCACCGGCGGCCCGCGAGACGGCACCTCTCTGCCGGGCCCGGGCCAGCGCGCCCGCGTCGGCGTCGACACCGACGACCTCGGCGCCCAGACGCGCCTGCGCCGCCAGCCCGATCGAGCCCCCGATCAGCCCCACACCCACCACCACGATGCGCATCTGCGACTAGACGGCGCTCAGAGCCTTGCCGGCCAGGGCCGCCGCCCGCAACACCTGGGAGAGGTACTCGGGGAAGTCCTCGGTGCGCAGCGCCTGGGGGCCGTCGCAGATCGCCTCCTCGGGGGAAGGGTGAATCTCGACGATGATCCCGTCCGCCCCGGCCGCCGCGGCCGCCAGCGACAGTGGCATCACCAGGTCCCGCCGACCGGCGGCGTGTGACGGGTCGACGATCACCGGGAGATGTGAGAGCTCCTTGAGCACCGGCACCGCCATCAGGTCGAGCGTCGAGCGGTAGGCGGTCTCGAAGGTACGGATGCCCCGCTCACACAGCATCACGCGTTCGTTGCCCTCCTTGAGCACGTACTCGGCGGCCATCAGCAGCTCCTCCAGCGTCGAGGACATGCCGCGCTTGATCAGCGCCGGGCATCCGCTGCGCCCGACCTCGGCCAGCAGAGGGTAGTTCTGCATGTTGCGCGCCCCGATCTGGATTACGTCGGCCACCGCCACGACGGCCTCGACGTCGCGGGCATCCATCAGTTCGGTGACGATCGGCAGTCCGGTCTGCTCCTTGGCTTCGGCCAGCAGGCGCAGGCCCTCCTGGCCGAGACCCTGAAAGGCGTAGGGAGAGGTCCGCGGCTTGTAGGCGCCCCCCCGAAACATCGTGCCGCCCGCCTCCTTGACCACCCGCGCCGTCTCGAGGGCCTGGTCGCGCGATTCCACCGTGCACGGTCCGGCGATCATGGCGAAGTTCTCACCGCCCACCTTGCGCCCCGCGATGTCGAACACGCTGCGCCCGCCGGAGCGCAGCTGCGAGGAGGCGAGCTTGAACGGCTTGAGGATCGGAACCACCTGCTCGACCCCGGGGGAGCCCTCGAGCTCCAGTCGCGCCACGTGCTCGCGGTCGCCGATCGCCCCGATCACGGTGACCTCGTCGCCCTGGCTCACGTGGGCACGCGCGCCGGCCGCCTGGACCCGATCGACGACGGCGGCGATCTGCTCGGCGGTGGCCGTCGGCTTCATAACGATCATCATCACTTCGTCCTTTCCAAGGTCGCTGAGACAGCTTAGGGGGGGCCCGGGATCCGGACCCGGGAGGGTCGCCGTACGGCGGCGAGGGGTCGGCGCTCGGACCTCAAGGCCCGGAGGGGCAGCCGTCTCCGGCCGGCCGAGCGCCTAGCTAAATCGCCAGGAGGCGGCTGGGGCGAAGCGATACGAGCGGGCAGGCCCGAGGCCCGGGACGCCGGGACGAGGGCAGCGGATTGGCTGGGTGAGCACGCTCATCGCTCCACCATTGTGACAGACAACATGAGCATCACAGGGTCTGTCCCAACACCTCTAGGAAACGAGCGTTCTCGCCCGGGGTGCCGTAGGTCACCCGCAGCGCTCCGCGACGACCGAGCGCGGCCCCGGCCCGAACGATGACGCCCCCTTTGGCCAGCGTGGAGACCACGTGGTCCTCGTCGCGGTCCCCACCCAGGTCAAACCAGCAGAAGTTCGCCTCCGAGGCGGCCGGCGTAAGGCCGAGTGCCCGCAGACGCTCATCCATCTCGATCCGAGCCGCCACGGTCCGAACGACACGGTCGCGCACGGCGTCCTGGTGGTTGAGGGCCTCCACGGCTGCCGCCTGGGCCGCGGCGTTGCAGTAGAAGGGCTGGCGGACCTGGTCGGTGGCGCGCGGCAGCTCATCGGTGGCGCACAGGGCAAACCCCACCCGCAGCCCGCACAGGCCGTAGACCTTCGAGAAGGTGCGCAGCAGCACCAGGTTGGGGTGGTCGGGCAGCAGATCCAGCGCGGCGTCGGGATCCTCCAGGGTCTTGAAGTCCGCATAGGCCTCATCGAGGATCACGCACACGCTGGGAGGCACCCGCTCCAGGAATGCTCCGATCCGTTCGCTGCTCACGGCCGTGCTGGTGGGATTGTTGGGGTTGCACACGATGACCAGCCGGGTTGCGGCCGTGATCTCCGCCGCCATGGCGTCGAGGTCGTGGCGCTGGTCGGCGTCCAGCGCCACGGTGATGGCCCGCGCCCCGGAGGCTGCGGCCAGCTGGGGGTAGACCGAGAACGATGGCCACGCGTAGACGAGCTCGGAGCCGGGCTCGAGCAGAGCTTGACCAGCGGCGAGCAGGATGTCGCAGGACCCGTTGCCCACGGCGATGCGCTCAGGTGCCAGCCCGTAGCGGTCGCTCAGCCTCCGCCGCAGCGCAGCGCTGGTCGGATCCGGATAGCGGTTGCAGCCACGTAGGGCCTGCGTGGCGGCCTCGACCACCTCGGGCAGGGGCGGCTCCGGCGACTCGTTGGAGGCCAGGCGCACGAGGGGTCCCGGGTGGGCGTAGCCCTCGGCCGCCGGGTAGACCGGGATGCGCGAAACCGCTTGGTTGAACTCGAGCGCCATCTGCCTCGAGGCTACTGAGCGAACTCGAGGTCGTCGCGCAGGCGCCGGGACTCGCCCAGGTAGACGTGCTGAGCGACATGGTCCTCGGGGGCGTGGTAGTGCAGCAGCACCCGGATCACACCCCGCATCGAGCCGGGCACGTCGATTTCACGGGCGCACAACAGGGGCACCCGGTCGAATCCCAGGCCCCGGGCAGCGACCGCTGGAAATTGGGCGTTGAGGTCAGCCGTGAGCGTGAAGATGCAGCTCACCACGTCGTCGGGAACCAGCCCGTTGCGGGCCATCAGCTCGCCCATCAGCTCCTCGGTGGAAGCGACGATCGCCTCGGCGTCGTTGCGCGAGACGTGGTTGGCGCCCCGGAGGGCAAACAGTCGCATGGCGCGATTCTGTCAGGCGAGGCCGTCACCGACGGTCGCGCGGCGCAGGGCCTGCACCTCCTGTCCGTCGAGCTGGCGGTACTGGCCCGAGGCCAGGGCGCCCAGTCTCAGGGGGCCAAAGGCCACCCGCGTCAACTCGACCACGGGATGGCCGACGCTCTCGCACATGCGTCGCACCTGGCGGTTGCGACCCTCGTGGATGGTCAGCGCCAGGCGATCCGGGCCCAGCCGGCGCACGCGGGCGGGTGCGGTCATGGCGTCCTCGATCCAGACGCCCTCGCGCAGGGCGTGCAGGGCCCGGTCGCTCACCGGCCCTCCGCTCACGCGAGCGACGTAGACGCGCGGCACCTCGAAGCTCGGGTGGGTCAGGCGATGGGCGAGCTCGCCGTCGTTGGTCAACAGCAGCAGCCCGGTGGTGTCCGCATCCAGTCGCCCCACCGGGTACAGGCGTCCCGGTGGATCGGCGATCAACTGCGTCACGGTGGGGCGCCCGTGGGTATCTCGAGCGGTGGAGACCACGCCGGCCGGCTTGTGCACGGCGTAGACCACGCGCGCCTCCGGGCCCCCCACCGGGCGCCCGTCACAGGCCAGGGCGTCGTCCTCGGTGACGTCCAGGGCCGGGTCAGTCACGGGGCGACCATCGAGCGTCACCCGGCCCTCGCGGATCAACTCCTCGGCGGCGCGTCGCGAAGCGATGCCCGCGTGGGCCAGGTACTTGGCCAGTCGCACGGCTGCCACCATAGGCCGATGGACCTCCATGCACTGGACAGCCTGCTGCGCGACACCGGCGAGCCGGCCTACCGACTCGATCAGGTGTGGTCCTGGGCGGCCCGGGGCGCCGACTCCTACGACGCGATGACCGATCTGCCCGAGGCCCTGCGCCGCTGGCTCACCGAGCGTCTGCCCTTCTCCACCCTCAGGACGCGCGAGGAGGCACGGTCACGCGACGGAACGGTCAAGGCGCTGCTGGAAACCAGGGATGGCCGCCCGGTGGAGGCCGTGCTCATGCGCTACCGCGACGGACGTCGCTCGCTGTGCCTGTCCTCGCAGTCGGGCTGCCCGCTGACCTGCACGTTCTGCGCCACCGGCCAGATGGCCTTCGGACGAAACCTGACCGCGTCGGAGATCATCGATCAGGCGCTTCACTTCCGTCGACGGGAGGCGGTCGACCACGCCGTCTTCATGGGCATGGGCGAGCCGATGCTCAACCTGGATGCCGTGCTGGGCGCCTGCGAGCGCCTGCCCGCGCTGGGAGTCACCCACCGGCGTACGACGATCTCCACCGTCGGCTGGATCCCCGGGATCGAGCGGCTGACCGAGTGCGAGATGCCGATCCGACTCGCCCTTTCGCTGCATGCGGCTGACGACGCCCTGCGCTCGGAGCTGATGCCGGTCAACCAGCGCTACCCGCTGGCCGACGTGCTGGAGGCCTGTCGTGCCCACCATGCTCGCCGTCACCGGCGGGTGTTCGTCGAGTACGTGATGCTGGCGGGCGTCAACGACCGCTTCGAGCAGGCGCTGGCCCTCGTCGCCGCCCTCGGCCGGGAGGCGTTCAAGGTCAACCTCATCCCGTTCAACCCCACCGGCTCGCCCTTCGCCGGATCGGGGCCGGAGGCGATCGAGGTCTTCCGGCGGGTCCTGGCCGACCACGGCGTGCCCGTGACCGTGCGGCTGACCCGTGGCCGCGACATCGCGGCGGCGTGCGGTCAGCTGGCCGCCCAGCCCGCGGCGGTGCTTGGCTCGGGTGGGCCGAGTCCGGCGCGCGCCTCGCCGGCCGACAGCAATCGGTCGCGCAGCTCACCCGCCTCCTCCGCCGACGGATCCCAGCGCGTCACCTCGGGAAGGTCCTCGAGCCCGCGCAGGCCGAACAGCTTCAAGAACAGCGGCGTGGTCCGGTAGAGGACGGCGCCGAAGGTCGAGCGCCCGCTTTCCTCGATCAGGCCCCGCTCCAGCAGCGTGGCGGCGGCGGAGTCGGTGCTGACACCCCGGATGCGGGTCATCTCCGGGCGCGAGACCGGCTGCAGGTAGGCGACTATTGCCAGTGTCTCGGCCTGGGCGGGCGTCAGGGGCGGTGTGCGCGGCTTGGCCAGCAGCCGCCGTGCCGCCTCCTCGGCCACCGGATCGCTGGCCAGCGTGAACCCGCCCGCAAGCTCACGCAGGGCCAGACCGCGCCGGCCGGGCGCCAGGGCCTCCTGCAGTTGCGCCAATGCGGCCCGCACCTCCTCCTGCGAGGCGTCGGCGGCCTCAGCCAGATCGGACACGGCGACCGGCTCCGGCGACAGGAACAGGAGCGCCTCGAGCACCCGGGCCAGCTCCGACGAGCGCTCACTCATGCCGGTGCACGCTCGGCCGCCGCCGCGACCGAGGCGATGTCGATGGGCCCAAACGGCTCGGCCTGGCTCCAGGTCGCCTCTCCCTGCTTGTAGAGCTCCAGCAGCGCGAACAGCGTGACGGCCACGGTCACCCGGTCGGCGCCCTCGACGGCCGAGTCAAAGCTCACCGACCGCGCGGAGCGCAGCAGGAGCCGCAGATGGGTCAGCCGGTCGGCCACCGACACCCGGGGGACGGTCAGGTGGCCCAGGCTGATGGGCTCGGGGCGCCGCAGCAGCCCGCCGAGGGCCGCGCCCAGGCGGTCGGGGTCATAGACGGCCTCGGCCTGTTCCAGCGGCCGGCGGCGCAGCCAACTCGGGAGCGGGGCCGAGCGAAAGCGCGACGCGGACTCATCCTGCAGGAGCGTGGCCAGGTAGCCCGCGGCCTGGCGGTAGCGCTGGGCGTCGAGCATCCGGGCCAGCAGCTCCTCCGCCGCCTCGCCGGGCTCCAGGTCCAGTAGATCCTCCTCCTGGCCCGGCAGCAGCATGCGCGACTTGAGCTCGAGCAGCGCCGCGATCAGCACGAGGAACTCCGTGGCGACCTCGAGGTCGAGCTCGCCCCGGGCCTCCAGGTGATCGAGGTAGGCCAGGACGACATCGGCCAGCTCGACCTCGAGCAGATCGATCTCCTCGCGCAACACCAGCGTCAGCAGCAGGTCAAAGGGCCCGCTGAACACCTCGAGGTCCAGCTCCAGGGCGGCCAGTGTCACGCGGGGACCGTAGCGCCTGGTGCCGACATCTAGCCTGGCGCGGGGCCGACCCCCATGCGCTCGCGCACTTCCCCGACGATCGGGGCCGCGATCGCCCGAGCGCGGTCGGCACCGGCGCGCAGCGTCGCCTCGAGCGCCGCCTCGTCGCCGCGCCACTGGACATAGCGTTCGCGCACCGGGGCCAGGAGCTCGATCACGGCCTCGGCGGTGGCCTGCTTGAGGTCGCCGTAGCGGGCGTCGGCCAAGTCGCGCTCGATGTCCTCGGGCGTCGCCCCGCGAGCGCCCGCGAGGATCTCGATCAGGTTCGAGACACCGGGCTTCTCCGGCGCTCGGCGCACCTCGCTGCCCGAGTCGGTCACGGCCCGCCGAAACTTCTTGGCGATCGCCTCGGGCTCGTCGAGCACGTACACCGTCCCCTCCTCGCTGTCACTGGTGGTGGACATCTTGCGCTCCGGATGCTGCAGATCCATGATCCGCGCCCCGACCGACGGGATCCGACCCTCGGGCACCACCAGGGTCTCACCGAAGCGCGCGTTAAAGCGCTTGGCGATGTCGCGCATGAGCTCGACGTGCTCGCGCTGGTCCTCGCCCACGGGAACCTCGGTCGCCCGGTAGGCGAGCACGTCGGCCGCCATCAGCACCGGATAGAAGAGCAGGCCGGCCGAGACCAGCTCGCGCTGGGCGGCGGACTTGTCTCGAAACTGGTGCATGCGGTTGAGCTCCCCCAGCGCGGTCACCGAGGACAGCAGCCAGCACAGCTCGGCGTGCTCCTGGACGTCGCCCTGGCGAAAGAGGATGCAGCGGTCGGGGTCGAGTCCCGCGGCCAGCAGGATCGCGACGGTGTCCCGGACACGCTCGCGCAGGGAGCCGGCCTCGTAGGGCACGGTGAGCGCGTGCAGGTCGACGATGCAGTAGATGGCCTCCCCCCGGTCCTGGCCGGCCACGTACTGTGCGATCGCCCCCAGGTAGTTGCCCAGATGCTTGCGGCCGGTGGGCTGGATGCCGGAGAAGATGCGCACGACCGGGCAGCGTATCGGCCGATCGGCCGGCCAGCGGACGGGTCGGCCCGGGCGCTAGGAAATCGCGCGGGCGGGTAGCCTGGAGACCCGTGGACTCGATCCAGAACACCCCCACCCAGCCCGTCGATTATGCCGCCCTGAGCGCTGGCTACGGTGCCCTGATGGGCACGCTGGTCCTGGCCGCGCGCCGCCGTGACGCCGACCAGACGCTGCGCACGGAGGAGATCGTGCCCCTGGGCCTGGCCACCTTTGCCCTGTCCAAGCTCATCACCAAGGAGAAGGTCGAGAGCTGGATCCGCGAGCCGTTCGTGGAGGAGCGCCCCGATGGCGACCGCCGCCCCAAGGGACGGCGCCTGCGCTACGCGGTCGGCGAGCTGCTGACCTGCAGCCGTTGCGCGGGCGCCTGGAGTGGGCTGGGCCTGGTCGCCCTTCGCGTCATGCGACCGCGCGAGGCCCGCGTGGTCAACACCGTCCTCGGGGTGTCCGCTGCCAACGACTTCCTGCAGGGTGCCTTCACTCTGCTGTGCGCGCGCTCGAACCTCGAGCAGGCGTCCGCCCAGGCCCCGGCGCCCGAAGCCGGAGATGGGTCGTCAGCGACGTCCTACAGTGCTTCGCGTAGTACGGGACGCTTGGCCGCGGCGGCCTCGTCCAGGCGCCGCACCGGCGTCGAGTAGGGCGCCTGGCGAGCGATCTCCGGATCCTCGCGGGCCTCCCGCAGGATCTCGGCCACCGCGTCGGCGAAGGCGTCGAGGGTCTCCTTGGTCTCGGTCTCGGTGGGCTCGATCAGCAGGGCCTCGTCGACGAGCAGCGGGAAGTAAACGGTGGGGGGGTGATAGCCGTGGTCGAGCAGCCGTTTGGCCAGGTCCAGCGTGCGCAGGCCCAGCTCGCGCTTCATCGGCGCACCCGACAAGACGAACTCGTGCATGCACAGGCCGGGGTAGGCGGCGGGCAGGTACTCCGCCACCCCCTGGCGCTGCAGGCGCGCCAGCAGGTAGTTGGCGTTGAGTACCGCGGTCTCGGACGCGTCACGAAGGCCCTCGGCCCCGAGCGAGCAGATGTAGGCATAGGCGCGCACGAAGCAGCCATAGTTGCCCTGAAAGCCACGCAGACGCCCGATCGACTTGGGGCGGTCGTGGTCTAGGACGAAATGTGGACCCGAGCCGTTCTCGGCCCCGGTCCGCCGGATCACGGGGGCCATCAGATACGGCTGGATGCGATCGGAGACCGCGATCGGTCCTGACCCCGGGCCGCCGCCTCCGTGGGGCTGGGTGAAGGACTTGTGCAGGTTGAAGTGCACGATGTCGAAGCCCATGTCCCCCGGTCGCGAGATGCCCATCACGGCGTTGAGGTTGGCGCCGTCGTAGTAGAGCGTCGCCCCCACGTCGTGAACGATCTCGGCGATCGCCGAGATCGCGGGGTCGAAGAGCCCCAGCGTGTTGGGGTTGGTGAGCATCAGGCACGCGACGTCTTCGTCGGCCTTGGATTTCAGGTCATCGAGGTCGACCCCGCCACGCTCGTTGGTCCCGACCTTGACCACCTCATAGCCAGCCATGGTTACGGTGGCCGGGTTGGTCCCGTGCGCGGTGTCGGGGGTGAGGACCTTGTGTCGGTGCTCTCCGCGGTCCTCGTGGTAGGCGCGTGTGAGCAGGACGCCGGCCAGCTCACCGTGCGAGCCCGCCGATGGCTGCAGGGAGACGTGGGGAAGGCCCGCGATCTCGCTCAGTGCGCGCTCCAGGTTGAACATCAGCTCGAGGGCACCCTGCGCGCGGCTGGGCGCCTGCAGCGGGTGCAGGCGGCTGTGGCCGGGGAGCGCGGCAACCCGTTCGTGCAGCCGGGGGTTGTGCTTCATGGTGCATGAGCC
>DASYID010000023.1:0-8451 GCA_036252775.1 Solirubrobacteraceae bacterium | reverse complement strand
GACGGGGCGCAGACGGGCGGGGCGCAGACGGACCGGGCTGGGACGGGCGGGGCGCAGACGGGCGGGGCGCAGACGGACCGGGCTGGGACGGGCGGGGCGTGGACGGGCCGGGCTCATCGCGGCGGTCGCTCTGGTTACGGTCGCCCTGGCCGGGCCGATGGCCTCCGCGCGCCGTCACTCCAGGACACCGAGCGCCCCGGGGGTCCAGGCGTTCTTTGCCGGGCTGATCGTGGCCGACCGGGCCGCGGGCGTTGAGGTCAGGCGCGCCCTGCGAGCCGGGCAAGCATTCGTGGACGCCACCGTGACGTTCGCCGACCTCACCGGGGACGGACGCAAGGACGCCATCGTGCGCGTGGACAGCGCCGGTGCGGCGGGAGTGATCGCCGTCTACGTGCTCAGCACCGACGGCCAGCGACCCGACCGCCACGGGCACCTCGCCCTTCGAGCGATCTATCGGGGCGAGAACGTGTACCGCGCGTCGGTCGTCCTGCGCTCGGGGGCGGCCGTGGTTCGGGTACCGCGCTACGCCCCGGGCGACGATCTGTGCTGCCCGACGGTCGTGCAGGAGCGCACCCTGGCCTGGCACCCGAGCGATCACAGCCTGCGCGTGACCGCCGTGGCGGAGGTCAACGGACCCCGCGCCCCCGCCGGCGGCTGACCCGAGCCCGCGGCTGACCCGAGCCCGCGGCTGCCGCGCGCGGCACTGGCCGATGTGTGACCAAGCACACACTGGCTGTCCCTCGTCCACGCAACAATTGCGTCCGTGCAAGCAATCTCGGCGCCCCCCTCCCCGGTCCCCGCCGGTGCCCCTGCCTGTGCCCCTACCCCTGCCGGTGAAGTCGCGGCGGAGGTTCTGGCCGGCGAGTTGTTGACGCTGATGACCTATATCCAGAAGCAGTCCGGTGAGGGCTTTTTGGCCATGGTCGAGCGCCACGATCTGGGCCTCACGCAGATCAAGGCGTTGCTGGTCTTGGAGCGCCGGGCCCAGGAGCTGTCGGTCAAGGAGCTGGCGGAGCATCTCGGCCTGTCGCTGGCCGCCACCAGTCGGACCAGCGAGGGACTGCTCCAGCGGGGCTACGTCGAGCGGCGCGAGGACGAGCACGATCGCCGCATCAAGCGCGTGGGACTGACCGGCGCCGGACGCGAGATCGCCCTGGCGCTCCATCGTGAGCGACTGGCGGGCCTGGAGGCCTTCGCCTCGAGCCTGTCGCCGCGCCAGCGCCGCCGCCTGTCGGGAGCACTCGCCTCGCTGCTGGAGCGTGAGGAGATCGCTGCCTGCCACGCATCGAGCGGCGCGGGAGCTCGCGGATGATCGCCCGCCTGCGCCTGACCGAGGACAACCGTCGCTGGTGGACGCTGGGAGCCATGTGCTTCGCGCTGTTCATGATCATGCTCGACAACACGGTGGTCAACGTCGCGCTGCCGTCGATCCAGCGCAGCCTGCACACGTCCAACTCCGCGCTGGAGTGGACCGTCAACGCCTACACCCTGTCCTTTGCCGTCCTGCTGGTCACGGGCGGACGACTGGGAGACCTGTTCGGCCGGCGGCGCATGTTCCTGTTCGGGGTCGTGACCTTCGCGGTCTCCAGCGCGGCGATCGGCTTCTCCCCCGACGACACCTGGCTGGTGGCCGGCCGTACCCTCCAGGGCGTCGGAGCCGCCTTCATGATGCCCGGCACGCTGTCGATCATCTCCAACGCCTTTCCTCCCCAGGAGCGGGGCAAGGCGATCGGGACCTGGGCGGGGGTCTCGGCGATGGCGCTGGCCATCGGGCCGGTCGTGGGCGGCTTTCTCGTCGAGAGCGTCGGCTGGCAGTCGATCTTCTTCCTCAACCTGCCGGTGGCGGCGGGGGCTGTGATCGTGACCCTGTTCGCCGCCCATGAATCACGCGACGAGACGGTGGCCCGGACCATCGACGTACCGGGCGTGCTGGCCATCACCGTGGCCCTGGCGTCGGTGGTCATCGCCCTGGTCGAGGGCAACCGCTGGGGCTGGGGTTCGGGCCGGGTGGCCGGGCTGCTGGTGCTCGCTGCCGCCGGCCTGGTCGCCTTCTTTGTCATCGAGCACCACACGCGTCTACCGATGGTCGACTTCAGCTTCTTTCGGTCGCGCTCGTTTCTGGGAGCGAGCCTGGTCGGCTTCATCGTCTCCTTTGCCATGCTGGCGATGTTCTTCTTCATCGCGCTGTACATGCAGAACATCCAGCACTACTCGCCCCTTGAGGCGGGTGTGCGCTTCCTGCCTTCCACCCTGGTGATCATGGTGGTGGGGCCGGTGGCCGGCCGGCTGACCGACCGCATCGGGCCCCGGCCTCTGATGACCTCCGGGCTGTTGCTCGTGGCCGTGTCGCTGCTTATCCAGTCCCAGCTTCAGGTCAGCAGCTCCTACGGGGTCCTGCTGCCGGGCTTCGTGCTCATGGGGTTGGGCATGGGACTAGTCATGTCGCCCATGACCACCGCCGCCATGAACGCCATCCACGCCAGCAAGGCGGGAGTCGCCTCGGGCATTCTGGCCATGAGCCGCATGGTGGGTGGGACCTTCGGGGTCGCCGTCATGGGAGCACTGGTCGCCGGCCTGGGCCGCTCGCGCCTGGACGTCCTGCTTCCGGGTCTGCCCAGCTCGGCCCGCGCCCGGCTGGCCGACAGCCTCGGCTCCTCGGGCGACACCCACCACGTCGCCGCCCAGATCGTCGGCGCCAGCCAGAAGGCCTTCGTCTACGCCCTGCAACGAGGCCTGTGGATGGGCAGCGCGGTGGCCGTGATGGGAGCGCTGCTGGCCTGGCTGCTGATCGCCAACCGGCCCCATCCCTCCTTTGATGGCGGTCGGGCGGGCGCCGGATCGTCGCCCCGTGGCGCCCTGGGGGACTCCGAGGAAGCGCGGGCTCTCGCCGAGCCGGTGGGCATCTAGCCTCCGCCGCGCATCAATAGGATGCCCGACGTCCCCCGCCCTGCCATCCGACACGTGAGGTTCAGACACCGTGGCCGTTGACCTGACCGAAGTCTCCAAAGTGGACACCGAGCCCGGCGAGCTCCCCGAGAAGATGGCCGCCTGGGTCATCCGGGCCGAGCGCGAGGGCCAGCCCGTCGACGCGTTCCAACTTGAGGAGATCGATGTCCCCGAGCCGGCCGCGTTCGAGGTGATCGTCCGGGTCATGGCCGCCGGCGTGAACTACAACAACGTATGGGCGGCGCTGGGCAAGCCGGTGTCGGTCTTCGGCTATGCCGACCACCCGGAATATGGCCATCACATCGGCGGCTCCGACGCCTCGGGTGTCGTGTGGAAGGTCGGCCCCGGCGTCACCCGCTGGGCCCCGGGCGACGAGGTGGTTATCCACTGCAACATGGCCTCCTATGAGGACCCCGAGGTCCATGGACTCGACCCTCTGGCCGCGCCCTCGCAGCGGATCTGGGGCTATGAGACGACGTGGGGCTCCTTCGCGCAGTTCACCAAGGTCCAGGCTCAGCAGCTGATCCGCAAGCCGGCCCACCTGTCCTGGGACGAGGCCGCCTCCTACGGGCTGGTGTACTTCACCGCCTACCGCATGCTCATCACGCGGTGTGACATGCAGGCCGGCCAGCGGGTGCTGATCTGGGGTGCGGCCGGGGGTCTGGGCGTGTTCGCCACCCAGCTGTGCCGCATGGCGGGAGCCCACGCGGTCGGCGTGGTGTCCAGCCCGGAGAAGGGTGAGTTGGTCAAGCAGCTCGGCGCCGTCGACTACATCGATCGCGGCGAGTTCAGCGGGATGATGCGCACGGGCACCGAGACGCCCGAGGAGGAGAAGGAGCGCTCGAAGGTCATGCGCGCCTTTGCCAAGCGCGTCAAGCAGATCCTCGGCGACTCGCCCGACATCGTTTTCGAGCACGTCGGCCAGGCCACCTTCCCGACCTCGGTGTTCACGGTCAAGCCGTTCGGGAAGGTCGTGATCTGCGCCGGGACGACCGGCTACAACCTGGACTTCGACGTGCGCTACCTGTGGATGCGCCAGAAGGAGATCGTGGGGTCGCACTTCGCCAACGCCTACGAGTGCCTGAAGGCCAACGAGCTGATCGAGTCCGGTCAGGTGCGGCCGGTCCTGTGGCGCACGATGGGCTTCGACGGCGTGGGCGAGGCCCACCAGCTGATGCTCGAGAACAAGCACCTGGGGAAGATCGCCATCCTGGTCGGAGCCACCGAGGAGGGCCAGGGTCGGTCCGCGCAGGGCCCGGAGGCGATCCGGGCCGAGGTGGGTGCCTAGTGGGCGGCGTCGTCCACATCCCCTGGTACGCAACCGGTTTCCGGGCCGATGGGCTTCAGGAGGCACTGGAGGCGATCGCTCCGGTGGCGCTGCGCTACGGCGCCACCGACTACGCGGTGCATCGAAATCGCGATGACCGCTACCGCTTCCTGCAGATGGCGGCCTTCGAGGACAAGCTCGACTGGGAGCGCTACTGGGAGGGGCCCGAGTTCGTCGAGTTCCGGGTACGCCATTCCAGCTGGTATCAGGTGCCCGTCCTCTACAGCTTCAACGACCTCGTCGCGCGTGGCGGTGTCGGTCAGACGGCCGACGAGCCGTCAGCGGCCTCGACCAGCGGCAGCTGAGCTGCTCAGCCGCGTTCGAGCGGCGCCATCGTCAGCCCCGCATCGCTGAGGATCACCCAGTAGTGCTCAGCGGGCTCCTGGTGCCCGCTCCACACCAGCGCCTGGCCGCGGGTGTGGATACGCTCGGCCAGGTCATAGCCGTGGGCCAGGCTGACACCGGGAACGGTGGCAGCCAGCGTGGCCGCGACATGGTCAAAGGTGTTGTGATCGTCGTTGCGGACGATCACCCGCCAGTCGCCGCCCAGTCCGCTTCCCGGCCCGGCGACGCGGGGGGCCTCGATGGTCTGGCTCATCGAGGCAGAGGATAGCCCGGGCGGCCAGCCGGGTCCTAGCGACGCTCCCAGTAGCGACGCAGGCCCAGCCACAGCTGGTCCTGCGGCGCCGCGTGCTCATAACAGGCGGCCGTCTGGGGATCGGTGGCCTGGGCGATGCGCTGTCGCACCGAGGCCACGAACCGCTCCTGTGAGCATTCCCGGGCCAGCTCAGCCCATTCCTGCATCCGCGCGCGCAGAGCCTGCAGGTGCTCGGAGACGTCCGACACAAGCCCGAAGTGAGTGGTGGCCAATTCCCGCGGACCCCAGTGCTCAAGCTCGTCCAGGGACTGCAGCCAGACGGGGAGATCGATGTCCGGCGGCGGCGTCGGCGCGAGCACGAACTGCGCCGGGGCGATCCGCACCCCGGCCACGTCCCCGACGTAGGCGACGCGGGTCTCGGTATCCAGGTAGGTGACGTGATGGGACGCGTGCCCGGGCGAGTAGGCGACCTCGAAGCGGCCCAGACGCTCGCCCCCCCTCAGGCGGCGAATCCGCTCCTCAGGCACCGCCAGGACCTCGCCCCACAGACGGTCCATGTCCTCCCCGTACAGGCGCGTGGCCGACGCCAGCAGACGCGTCGGGTCGACCAGGTGCGGTGCGCCCACGGCGTGCACCCATACCTCCACCTCAGGCCAACGGGCCACCAGCGACCCCGTGGCCCCTGCGTGGTCGAGGTGGATGTGGGTCAGCGCCAGGGCCCGGGGACGCCAGCCCTCGAGCGTGGCTTCGAGCTTCTCCAGACACGATGCTGGCCCCGGATCGACGAGCACGTCCCCCACCCTCCAGGCGCCGACCACGCGAGGGCGCCCCAGATGGCACAGGTCGATCAGCTGGGCCGGCTCGCTCATGCGGGGCCAACTCGACGCACGGGCGCGCAACCCTACAATTAGGCCATGAGCAACGAGCTGTCGCCGGCGCGGCTGCCGAGCGCCGACAAGCCGTGGATGATGCGGACCTACGCCGGGCATTCGACCGCCGAGGCGTCCAACCGGCTTTACCGCGGCAACCTGGCCAAGGGCCAGACGGGTCTGTCGATCGCCTTCGACCTGCCTACCCAGACCGGTTATGACCCCGACCACGAGCTGGCTCGAGGCGAGGTCGGCAAGGTGGGCGTACCGGTGGCCCATCGCGGTGACATGCACGCCCTCCTGGACGGGATCCCGCTAGAGACGATGAACACCTCGATGACCATCAACGCCACCGCGGCCTGGCTGCTGGCCCTCTACATCGGCACCGCCCAGGACAACGGAATCGAGGCCTCCGCGCTTCAGGGCACCACCCAGAACGACATCATCAAGGAGTTCTTGGCCCGCGGGACCTACGCGTTCCCGCCCGGACCCTCGATGCGGCTGATCGCCGACATGATCGCCTACACCGTCGAGCAGGTTCCCAAGTGGAACCCGATCAACATCTGCTCCTATCACCTCCAGGAGGCGGGGGCCACACCGGTCCAGGAGATCGCCTACGCGATGTCCAATGCCGTTGCGGTTCTCGATGCCGCCCGCGAGCGAGTCGCACCGGAGCTGATGGGCAAGGTCTTCTCACGCATCTCGTTCTTCGTGAACGCCGGCGTGCGCTTCGTGGAAGAGCACGCCAAGCTGCGGGCCATGTCGATTCTGTGGGAGCAGCTCGGCCGCGAGCGCTACGGCGTCCAGGACGAAAAGCAGCTGCGCTTTCGCTACGGCGTACAGGTCAACTCGCTGGGCCTGACCGAGTCTCAACCGGAGAACAACGTGCAGCGGATCGTGCTCGAGGCGCTCGCGGTCACGTTGGGGCGCAACGCGCGGGCCCGCGCGATTCAGCTGCCGGCCTGGAACGAAGCACTCGGATTGCCGCGACCGTGGGACCAGCAGTGGTCGCTGCGCATCCAGCAGGTGCTGGCCTACGAGACCGATGTGCTCGAGTACCCCGACCTGTTTGAGGGCTCGAAGGTCATGGACGGCCTGGTGGCCGAGCTGCTGGACGGAGCCCGCGCGGAGATGGCAATCGTGGCCGAGCACGGCGGCGCGGTCTCGGCCGTGGACTACATGAAGGCCTCCCTTGTCGACTCCCATCGCGAGCGCATCCGCCGGATCGAGTCCGGAGAACAGGTCGTGGTCGGTCTCAACCGCTTCACCGAGAGTGAGATCTCTCCTCTGACCGCCGACGCCGAGGGCGGGATCCTGGTGGTCGATCCTGCCGTCGAGGCCCAGCAGCGTGAGGCCGTGCAGGAGTGGCGTGAACGTCGCGACCAGGACTCGGTGACCGCCGCGCTCGCCGAGCTAGGACGGGTGGCGCGCAGCGACGAGAACATCATGCCAGCCACCATCGCGGCTGCCCGCGCAGGGGTGACCACCGGGGAGTGGGCCGAGGCCCTGAGAGAGGTCTTCGGCTCCTACCGGGCCCCCACGGGAGTGGGTGAGGCGGTGTCGACCTCGACGGCAGATCTGGAGGAGCTCCGCGAGCGCGTGGATGCGCTCAGCGACAAGCTCGGCCGCCGAGTGAAGATCCTCGTCGGCAAGCCGGGACTCGACGGTCACTCCAACGGCGCCGAGCAGATCGCCGTCCGCGCCCGCGACATCGGTATGGACGTGGTCTATGAGGGCATCCGCCTGACCCCGGCACAGATCGCCCGGTCAGCCCGCGACGAGGGCGTGCACGTGGTCGGGCTGTCGATCCTCTCGGGCTCGCACCGCGAGCTGATCCCCACCGTCGTGACCGACCTGCGCCAGGCCGGAGTGGAGGCCCCGGTGGTGGTGGGAGGAATCATCCCCGACGCGGATGTAGCCGCGCTCAAGCAGGCCGGGGTGTCCGCGGTCTACACCCCCAAGGACTTTGACCTGCACCGCATCATGAGTGAGATCGTCACGCTCGCCGGCGAAGGCGCCAACGGCCACGCGCCCAGACAGTGAGCGCGGGGGCGCGGCTCGGAGCGCGGCTGCGTGATGGAGATCTGAGCGCCGCACCGGAGGCGCTCAACCTGGTTGAAACCTCCTCGCCGGAGGCGCGCCGCGAAGTGGAGGACCTGCTGCGTGCGGTTTCCCCGACGGGTGCGGGAGGGGAGTCACCCGCGCACGTGATCGGCGTGACCGGCCCCCCTGGGGCGGGCAAGTCCACCCTGCTCTCGGCCCTGGTCCGCACCTGGAGGCAGGCCGGGCGCTCAGTGGCGGTGCTGGCCGTGGACCCATCCTCCAAGCGCTCCGGCGGGGCCCTTCTGGGCGACCGGGCTCGCATCGACTACGACCCAGCCGACGATTCCGTGTTCATCCGCTCCACCGCCGCCGGTGAACGCCTCGGTGGCCTGGCCCCGGCCACCCGGGCGGGCGCGCACGCCCTGGCCGCCGCCTTTGACGTCGTGGTCATCGAGACGGTGGGCGTCGGGCAATCCGAGACCGAGGTGGCTGAGGTCGCCGACACCGTGGCGGTCATCGTGCAGCCCGGGTCCGGCGATGCCCTCCAGTTCCTGAAGTCGGGAATCATGGAGATACCCGACGTCCTGGTGGTGACGAAGTCTGACCTGGGCCAGGTGGCCCAGCGGGCCCGACGCGACCTGCTCGCCGCTCTGCGCTCGCTCGGGGCG
>DASYID010000022.1:0-15050 GCA_036252775.1 Solirubrobacteraceae bacterium | reverse complement strand
CTGCGCCATCACCGCGGTCGCCGAGGTCGCCGCCGCCCGGCACGCGGGCCTGGACGTGGTGGTCACCGACCACCACACCCCGCGCGGCGACGGGGTCCTGCCCGACGCTCCGATCGTCCACCCCAGCGTGTGCGGCTACCCCTGCCCGCAGCTGTGCGCCGCTGGCGTTGCCCACAAGCTGGCCGGCGCCCTGCACGCGGGCGCCGGCGGGCAGGAGACCACGGCCGACGAGGACCTCGACCTGGTGGCGCTGGCGACCGTGGCCGACGTGGTCGGTCTGGTGGACGAGAACCGCCGTCTGGTGCGCGAGGGCCTGAAGGCGCTGGCCACCACATCTCGACCGGGCCTGCGTGCCCTGATGCAGGTCACACGCCTTGATCCCAGCGCCGTGACGGCGGGAGCTGTGGCCTTTCGCCTCGCTCCTCGGATCAATGCCGCCGGACGCCTGTACCGCGCCGACGCAGCGCTCGAGCTGCTGCTCACCACCGACCCTGAGCGGGCTACCGCTGTCGCCCACGAGCTGGACGCGATGAACGTCGAACGGCGCCATACCGAGACACGAATCGTCTTCGAGGCCGAGGCCCAGGTCGCCCGCCTGGGGGAGCAGCCGGCCTACGTGCTGGCCGGCGAGGGGTGGCACCCAGGGGTGATCGGGATCGTCGCGTCGCGCATCGCCGAACGCCACCACCGCCCGGTCGTCATGATCGGCCTGCCCGCCGCCGGTGCACCCGGGGCGGCCGGCACCGGGTCGGGGCGCAGCATCCCAGGCTTTGACCTGCTCGCGGGCCTGCGGGCAGGCGCCGAGCACCTCGTGACCTACGGCGGCCACGCGGCTGCGGCCGGGTTGACCATCGACCCGGGCCGCCTGGAGGAGTTTCGCCAGGCCTTCGTGGCCCACGCGCAGGCCACCTTGGGAGCGGAGGAGCTGACGCCCACCGAGAGGGTCGACGCGGTGGTGTGTGGGGACGAGATCGGGTCCGAGCTGGCGGAGGAACTCGAGTTGCTGGCACCGTTCGGGGCGGGCAACCCTGAGGTCTCCCTTCTGCTGCGCGGGGCCACGCTGCATGACGCCCGGCCCATGGGCGAGGGCCGGCATCTGCGCTTCACCGTCACCGCCGGCGGCGTGCGCTCCCGCGCGGTCTGCTTCGGCTCAGACCGCCTGGCCACCGCCGAGTCAGAACCCGCCGATGCCACCTTCCGCCTGGAGCTCAACGAGTTCCGCGGGGTGGTCGAGCCGCGACTGGTGCTCCGCTGCGCCCAGCCGTGCCGCCCTGAGCCGATCGAGTGCTTGGATCTCGACGAGAGCTACCTGACCTCGGTGTGGCGCGAACTGGACGCCGCGCTGGAGCCCGAGCCGATGCGCCACGATCTTCCGAGGCGCTGCGTGATCGACCGGCGGGGGCGCCCCCCGGCTGGAGCGATCAGCCGCCTGGTGGCCAGCGGTGAGCGGGTGCTGGTGCTATGCGCTGACTCAGAGCGTCGGCGGGCCCACCTCGACGGAAGCCTCGGGGGCTTTGCCCTCTGCTCCCACAACGGGCTGGCTCGAGCCCCGCATTACGCCGAGAGCTACGACCACGTGGTGGTCCTGGATCCCCCCGCTCATCCGGCGGACGATGCCCGCCTGGCGCAGGGCCGCACGACGCAGTGCACTCATCTGGCCTGGGGCGAGCCTGAGCTACGCTTCGCTGAGCTAGTCCATGAACATGAGTACGGTCTTCGAGCCTCACTGGCCACCCTCTACCGGGCCCTGCGGGCCGCGGGAGGAGCCGATGCCCACAGCCTCGAGGGGTTGCTGCGGGGACCGGCCGCGGCGCGATCGGGCGCCCAGGCGGGCCGCATGCTGCGGGTGCTGGCCGAGCTGGGACTCATCGCGGTCGACCGCGACCAGGGACGCGTGGCGCTGCTCTCGGGTGCCCGCACGGAGCTCGAACGCTCGCCCTCGTTCGTTGCCTATGAGCGGCGACTCAAGGACGGTCGGAGATTCCTGAGGAGCGCGACAGCCCAAGCGGCTTGACTGCGGCCGAGGCGGCTAACGGCAACGGCGCCGACCAAACGGTGGTGCCGGCGCGGGCGACGCAACGACTCCCCGTCGACCTGGTCGAGAATCCCGACCGGCACGCTCCGGTCCAGCGCAGCGACCTCACGCCGCAGGAGCGGAGGTTGCTGGGGGATCTGTTTGCGATCGTCGAGGAGCACGCCGAGGACGCGGCGGTGCAGATCGATCGCGGCCGGGTGGAGGAGGCTTTCGTCTTCTCCTGTGAGCACCATGCCGACCAGCGGCGCAAGTCAGGCGAGGAGTTCATCGTGCACCCGGTCGGCGTGGCCAAGATCTGCGCGGGGATGCGCCTGGACACCGAGACGCTGTGCGCTGCGCTGCTGCACGACACGGTGGAGGACACTTCGGCATCGCTGGAGGAGGTCCGCGAGCGTTTCGGTGAGGAGATCGCCGCCCTGGTCGATGGGGTGACCAAGTTGACCGGGATCACCTTCCAGTCACGCGACGAGGCGCAGGCCGAGAACTACCGCAAGATGATGGTGGCGATGGCCTCGGATGTGCGGGTCATCCTCATCAAGCTCGCCGATCGCCTGCACAACATGCGCACGATCGAGGCCCTGGCCAAGCAGAAGCAGATCGACAAGGCGCGCGAGACGCTTGAGATCTATGCGCCCATCGCCCATCGGCTCGGCATCCATGCGATCAAGTGGGAGCTGGAGGACCTGGCCTTCGCCGCGCTGCACCCGCGTAAGTACCAGGAGATCAAGGGCCTCGTGGCCCAGCAGCGCGAGGAGCGAGAGCGCTACGTCGGTCGCGCCGGAGAGTACCTGCTGCGCGAGCTGCACGCCCTGGGGATCTCGGCGGAGATCTCCGGTCGCGCCAAGCACTTCTATTCGATCTATTCCAAGATGACCCGCAAGGGGCGGGAGTTCAACGAGATCTACGACCTCACCGCCATGCGGGTGATCGTGGACTCGGTGAAGGACACCTACGGCGCCGTGGGCGTGATCCATTCGCTGTGGAAGCCCCTGCCGGGGCGCTTCAAGGACTTCATCGCGATGCCGAAGTTCAACATGTACCAGTCGCTGCACACCACGGTGATCGGGCCCGAGGGGCGCCCGCTGGAGATCCAGATCCGTACGCGGGAGATGCACGACATGGCCGAGTTCGGGGTCGCGGCCCACTGGATGTACAAGCAGGCCCGGGGCAGCCGCGACGAGGGCACCCGTGCGTCGGCTGAGCTCGGAGAGGACGGCAAGCTGCGCTGGGTGCGCTCCATGCTCGATTGGCAGAAGGAGCTCTCAGACCCCCGGGAGTTCATGGAGAGCCTCAAGGTCGACCTGTTCGAGGACGAGGTCTTCGTGTTCACGCCCAAGGGCGAGGTCAAGTCGCTGGCCTCGGGGGCCACCCCCCTGGACTTCGCCTACGAGATTCACACAGACGTGGGCCACCGGTGCGTCGGCGCGCGGGTGAACGGCAAGATCGTCCCCCTGCACTACGAGCTGCGCTCGGGCGACATCGTCGAGGTCATGACCTCCAAGCGGGAGCGCGGGCCATCCCGCGACTGGCTGGCCATGGTCAAGACCACCAGGGCTCGCAACAAGATCAAGCAGTGGTTCAAGGCCGAGTCGCGCCAGGACACCGAGCACACCGGTAGAGAACTGCTGCAGGAGCACCTGCGCAAGCAGGGCCTTCCCGCGCAGAAGATCACCGGGTCCCCGCTCCTGGCCGACGTCATCCGCGAGATGGGCTTTCGCAAGGCCGACGACTTCTACATCGCGCTGGGTGCGGCCAAGGTCTCGGCCAAGGTGGTCGTCAACAAGATCATGCAGCGTCTCAAGGCGGGCGAGGCGGCCGAGCCCGAGCGCACAGTCGCCGAGGACCTGCTGGCCACCCGCCGCCAGCGCCGGCGGCCGACCACCTCCTCGAGCCAGTACGGGATCGTCGTCGAGGGCGTCGACGACGTCATGCTGCGCCTGGCCAAGTGCTGCCGACCGGTCCCGGGGGACCCGATCATCGGCTACATCTCCCTGGGGAGGGGGATCACCATCCACCGAGAGGACTGCCCCAACGCCGCGCTGCTGGCCAAGGACCCCGACCGGCTGACCCAGGTGTCATGGGAGGGCGACCATGAGACCTCCTTTAAGGTCGAGCTGCAGGTCGATGCCTGGGATCGCCATCGGCTGCTCGAGGACATCTCGCGCACCTTCGCCGAAGCGGGCATCAACATCATCGAGGCCCGCTGCCTGGCCAGCCCCCCGATGGTCAAGAACCGGTTCGTCGTCGAGGTGGCCGACACGCAGACGCTGAAGGGGACGGTCAGCCGGCTGCGCCACATCGAGTCGGTCTTCGACGCGTATCGGGTGACCCCCGGAGGCGGAGGCTGAGGGGCCGCCCCGCGTGGCTCCCGGGTGACTAGGAGACGACCGTCAGGGCGCCCGGCCAAGCCCGGAAGTGGGCCTGGTCGACCTCGCCGATGAAGTCTCCGTCAACCTGCAGCGGCAGTGGCCGCTCGTCGGCACTTCGGACCTGCAGCTCGTGCAGGCCTTCCAGCGTGGTGATCTGGCGGTGGCTTGCCACGCGCGCCCGGCGCGAGAAGACCCGCCACAGCAGGGTCGGCATGTCGAGCGGGCTGGCCCGACCGAGCACCGCAGCCGAGAGGGTCCCGCCGTTCAGCGTCGCGCCCTCGGCCACGTCGATGCGGCGACTCTGAAAGTAGGTGTAGGGGGCGGCGTTCTGGACGACCGCGGTGACCCCCGGCAGCGCCTCGGTGGCGCCGGCGCCCCCGTGCGCACCGTCCGTCACCAGCAGCCGTGGCGCTCGCACCAGGTAACGGCGGACAAAGGTGCCCACCGCGGCGTAGGTGAAGTAGTAGGGCCCGAGCCGCGCCTTCAGGTGCATATGCGCGTCGACGCGGCGCACCACGCTGGCGTCCAGTCCCACCCCGGCGGAGAAAGCGAAGTGGCGACCGTTGACGGTGCCCAGGTCCACTGACCGGGGGGCCCAGCGGTCGGCCATACCCAGCAGGTGCTCGGTGGCGTCGACGATCTCGCCAGGGATCCCCAGGACCCGGCAGTAGACGTTGGTCGAGCCGCCGGGCAGACACGTCAGGGGAGTGCGGGAGCCTGCGAGACCGTTGACCGCCTCGTTGACCGTGCCATCGCCGCCGAAGGCCACGACGACGTCGTAGCCGTCCTCGGCCGCCTCCCGGCACAGCTCGGTAGCGTGCCCCCGGGCCTGGGTGTCGATGGCCTCTACCTCGTAGCGTCCTCCCAGGGCGTAGACGACCAGGTTGCGCAGGCGGTCCGACACCGTGGCCGCGTAGGGGTTGACGATCACCAGCATCCGCTTGGCGGGCCGGGAAGGGTCCGGGGTGGACGAGAGCGTGAGTCGCTCGATCTCCTCGGTCAGGCTGGGCACCCACCGTCTACACCGGCTCGCGCGGCGGCGTTACGCTGAAGGCCGATGCCGGGCTGCGCCCTCAGCGTGATCGTCCCGGCCCGTGACGCCCAGGCGACGATCGCGGCCACCCTGGATGGACTGGCCCGCCAGCGGGTGGCGGGGGGGTATGAGGTGCTCGTGGTGGACAACGGCTCGCGCGACGAGACGGTGGAAGTAGCGCTGGCCGCCGGGGTTCGCGTGATTGAACGCAAACGCGGAGACGGTCCCGGGCCCGCGCGCAACCAGGGCGCCCTCGAGGCGCGTGCGTCGCGGCTGGCCTTCATCGACGCCGACTGCGTCCCGGTGCCCGGCTGGCTGGCGGCTGGTCAGCGCTGTCTGGAGGAGGCTGCGGTGGTGCAGGGCCAGGTGGCCCCACCCCCCGGTGTCGACGTGGGGCCGTTTGACCGCACGCTCTGGGTCAACCGACTAACCGGTCTGTTCGAGACCGCCAACCTGTTCGTCACCCGAGAGGCGTTCACAGCGGCCGAGGGCTTCGGGGCCGGACTCGAGGCACCCGGTGAGGCACCGTTCGGCGAGGACGTCCTGTTCGGATGGCGAGCAGTTCGCGCCGGCCATCGAGCCGCCTACTGCCCGCAAGCGCTTGTCCATCACCATGTGTTCACGCGGTCCGCCTCGGGCTACCTGGCCGAGCGTCGGCGCCTGGCGATGTTTCCCCCCCTCGCGCGCCAGGTGCCAGAGCTGCGGGAGACACTGCTCTACCGACGCTGCTTCATGTCCAAGCGCGGCGCCTACTGGGACCTGGGGCTGGTAGCTGCGCTCGCCGCACTCACGGGTCGGCGCTGGGCGCTGCTCGGATGCGTGCCCTACCTGGCGGAACTGACGCGGGCGGCGCTGGCCCAGGGGCGCCGCTCGGCCCCGGTCACCGCGGCGGTACTGGCGGCCGGTGACGCGATCGCCGCCCGAGCCCTGGTGGCCGGCAGCCTCCGGGCGCGCAACCCGGTGCTGTGAGGGCCCTTGCCTCCGTGCGGCAGCCCGCTATACTGGCGCCCTACATAGCTGGACGCATCAAGAGGGGTGGAGGGACTGGCCCAGTGAAACCCCGGCAACCATTTCGTCATAGGCGAAAGGGTGCCAATTCCATCAGGCTCCAACGTAAGCCTGGGAGATGTGGTCGGAGTCTCTGCTTCTAGACCTTCGCCACAGCCCGGCGGAGGTTTTTTTTCATGGCAGCTGAGTCACTGAGATGCAGGGAATGCGGGACGGACTATCCGCTCGAGGCGCTGTACGTGTGCGAGCGCTGCTTCGGGCCGCTGGAGGTTGCCTACCGCCATGAGCCGATTCGGGATCTGCCCGAGATGCGCCGGCGGATCCAGGGCGGCCCGCAGAACATCTGGCGCTACGCCGACTTCCTGCCCCTCACCGACGGTCCTCCCGGTCCCTCCAACCGGCGCGCCTCACGCAGCGGGCTGCCTGCCGGCTGCACGCCACTGATCCGAGCTGACCGGCTGGCCGATCATCTGGGCCTGCGCGAGGTCTGGGTCAAGAACGACGCCGCCAACCCCACCCACTCCTTCAAGGACCGGGTGGTCTCGGTGGCTGCGGCCCGAGCGCGCGAGCTCGGCTACGAGGTGATCGCCTGCGCGTCGACGGGCAATCTGGCCAACGCCGTGGCGGCACAGGCCGCCGCACTGGGCGTCGAGTCCTACGTGTTCATTCCGTCGGACCTGGAGGAGCAGAAGATCCTGGCCACCGGGGTATACGGCACGCGGGTGATCGCCGTGCGCGGCAACTACGACGACGTCAACCGTCTGTGCACCGAGCTGTCCGCCGAGCGCGACTGGGCGTTCGTGAACGTCAACATGCGCCCCTACTACGCCGAGGGGTCAAAGACAGTGGCCTATGAGGTGGCTGAGCAGCTGGGGTGGAGGACCCCGGATCGATGCGTGGTGCCGGTGGCCTCGGGCTCGCTGTTCACCAAGATCGCCAAGGGGTTCGAGGATTGGCTGACCCTCGGGTTGATCGACGGCGAACTACCTGTGTTCAACGGTGCCCAGGCCATCGGTTGCGCGCCGGTAGCCACGGCGTTCGCCGAGGGAACCGACGTGTGCCGCCCGGTCCGCCCCGACACGATCGCCAAGTCGCTGGCCATCGGCAATCCCGCCGATGGTCCCTACGCCGTCGAGCTGGCACGGCGGACGGGCGGGGGGATCGACGCGGTCTCTGACGAGGAGATCCGGGCCGGCATCGCCCTGCTGGCCCAGACGACGGGAATCTTCACCGAGACCGCCGGCGGCGTGACCACGGCGGTGCTGGCCAAGCTGGCGGCCCGGGGCGACATCGATCCCTCCGAGCGAGTCGTGCTGGTGATCACCGGGGACGGGCTAAAGACGCTCGATGCGGTGCGAGGAAGCTTCACCGTGCACGAGATCGACCCGACGGTGCAATCCTTTGAGGCACAGGCGACGGAGACCGTCACCGCCTGATGGCGGTCACCGTCAAGATCCCCACCCAGCTGCGCGCGGCGGCTGACGGCGCCGCGGAGACCGAGGTCAACGGCGCGACGGTGGGAGAGGTTCTCGACGCCCTCTTCGATCGCTTCGAGGATCTGCGGGGACGGATCTCCGAGGACGGGGGCGCCCTGCGAAGGTTCGTCAACGTCTACGTTGGCGGTGAGGACATCCGGTTTCTCGACGGCCTGGACACCAGGGTCACCGACGGCGCAGAGGTCACGATCCTGCCCGCCGTCGCGGGCGGCTGAGCTCGCTGCGTCGTGCGCCTGATCCCGGCGGGCGACGACCTGCTCGAGCGCTTGGCCATCGCCCTGAACCTGGCGCCGCTTCCCGGTGCCCATGCCATGTTCGGCATGCCGGCAGCGCGCACGGTGGTGGTGGCGCAGCGGGTCGGACTGCTGGGGCGGCTGGCCGAGCGCCGCTGGGGCTCTAGCGAGCTCGCCGCTGAGCTGGAGCTGACCGAGCCCGGCACCCGGTTGCTGCTGGACTGCCTGGTGGCCGGCGGTCACGTGGCCGAGCGCGACGGACGCTACGGGCTCAGCCGGCGGGCTCGTCGGTGGCTGGACCCCCGCTCACAGCGCTACGTGGGCACGTGGCTCGACCACGCCGCCGACTACTGGGAGTGGTACGGGGACCTGGAGCGCGTGATCCGCGAGGGGCGCAGCTTCGAGATCCACTCCGCTCCGGCCGACGATCCGTCCTGGCGTCGCTACATCGAGGGCCAGTTCGAGTTGGCCCGGCTGTCGGCTACCGAGGTGGCCCGCAAGGTGCGGTTGCCCGACCGCTCGAGCTCACTGCTGGACGTGGCGGGGGCCCATGGCTGGTTTGCCGCCGAGCTGTGCCGGCGCCATGATGGCCTGCGGGCCACCGTCCTGGATCTGCCCGGCTCGGTCGCGGTCGGCCGCGAGATCATCGCGCGCGAGGGCATGAGCGACCGCGTCATCCATCGCGAGGGAGACATGTTCGAGGCCGACCTCGGCGGCCCCCACGACGGCGCTCTGTGCTTCGACATCGTCCACCACCTGGGACCCGAGCAGGTGGTGGCACTGCTGCGCCGGGTGCGGGAGTCGCTGCGGCCGGGGGGCACGGTGGCCATCCTGGACATGTTTCGTCGCGGCCGCCGGCCTCGTGCCTCGGCCGCCTATCTGGGCCTGTTCTTTCATCTGACCTCAGGCGCCGACCTCTACCGGCCCGATCAGCTCGCCGACTTCCTGGCCCAGGCCGGCTTCGAGCGTATCCGGCGCTCGAAGGTGCGACGCATCCCCGACCAGGCCCTCTACCAGGCCCGCGCCGCCTGACGGCGGACGGGCCGATGCCCCGTCCGCCGCGCACTGGTCAGGACAGCAACCCCACGGCCAGGATCACCACGCCGACACATCCCATCGCCCCGCCGCCGACCAGCAGCCAGTGGCGTCGCGCGATGATCGAGATAGAGGCCAGCACGATGCCGATCTGCAGACCGACCTCGGCCAGCTCGTAGAGCAGGTGCTGGTCGTTGGCGTGACTGACCTCCTTGGTGCGCACCTTGTTCTCGGCCTCGAGCTCCTTCTTGCCTGGGTCTACCTTCTGGGGCACCACGTCCTCGAGCTGCTTGGCCGCCTTCTGCAGCTCGGCGGCCGCCGGGCTGTTTATGGAGATCGCACCGAGCAGGGCGCCGTTTAGGTTGGCGAGGATGCCCTGAGTGTTGAGGCTGTTGTAGCGGGCGTCCAGGGCCGCCACCTTGGTCTCGCCCTGAATGGCCTCCTTGATCGCCTCGTTGGCCAGGAAGGTGGCGACCGCCAGGAAGGCGGCCAGAATCGACACCACCACCGCGGCGTTACGGCCATAGCGGTCGGCTTCGTGACCACCGCCGCCGTGACCGGTGGCCTCGTGGCTTTTCTCGAAGCGCTCGAATGCCTCGTGTGCCTCCATCGTTCTCCTTACAGGTGGCGGGTAGGGACTCGGTAACCGGGTGCTACCGGGCCGGCCAGCTTTATAGCCCCGGCCTCGGACGCCCCGGTGAGCGACCGGCGAGGCTGGCACCTGCCGGGGGAGCCCTCCTGGCACTGGGGTGCGGTCCGCGAGAAGGGATAGGCGCGGGTGTGCGTGGATATGCGCGGATGGCGACACAAGATCGGGGTTGTGCCACTGCGGGGAAGGGCCTCCGGGGGCTCCGAAGCGCGCTGCTGACTGCTGCCTACCTGCGGATCCGCTGTGCGCGGCGAATGCAGGCGCCTTTTGGGCGTGGGTTCTTGATGGTGCGGCAGTTGATGAGGGCAATCTCGCGGTGATAGTCGACCGCCGTCTTGCGTTGACATTTGGCTCGCTTCTTTTCGTGCTTGCGGCCGCAGACCGCGAGCGCGCGGAGGTATCGCTGCTTGGCCTGGCAGCGCGCCAGAGCGACGCCCGTGAGCCCAGCGCAGGGCACGGGTTTGCGCGCGCCTGGTGGATGCGGGGGTGGCGGTGGTGGCGGTGGCGGAGAGATGACACTGGTCTGGACAGATTGGGATGGGCCCCCGCTGCCGTCCGGGTTGGTTGCTGATTCCTGCACCCGGACCGTGTGACCGATGTCGCTTGTCCCGAGCGTGTAGGTCTGACTGGTCGCGCCCGTGACCGGCATGCAGTTGTTGCCAGCGCCATCGCAGACCAGCCACTGGTAGCTAAACGCGGTCGGGTTGTTCGTCCAGCCTCCGTGCGCCTCAATCAGAGTCTTTCCCTGAGTGGTCATCCCCGAGATGGTCGGCGGCGATGTATTTGACGGTGGCGTCAAGGTCACGGGTACAGCGGTAACGCCGCAGTCTGATTTGCCGATGTAAAGGTCGCCGACAGCCGTGGGACCCAACAGGTACTCGTGCGCCGCGTAGACGGTCAGTGAGCCATCCGGGTTGGTCACCTGCTCGTTGAACACATACCTAAAGTTTTCCGTGCCACCGTTGACATGAACGTGGCCCGTGTAGCTCGTGTTAGGGACAGGGTGGACCGGCACGTTCTCGTTCACAGGCTGGTGCGCGCTTCCCGTCGTGGTGTCGCCGCTGTCAGTCTGAAGCGTCCCGTTGGTGATGGTGACCGAGCCGGTAACCCCGGACGCGGTTGCCGTACAGGTGCTTGACGCTTTAGACGCCGTGAACGGCTCCTGCGTGGACGTGTTGATCGAGTCGATACTTGTCGAGGAGGTTTCAGAGCCGGTCGGCCCCGTCGAGGCGCGGGCCTCCACAGTGATTGGGCCCGAACTAAAAAACCTGGCCGGACCAACGACAGCACTCCCGGAAGGCGCACTGGCGCTCTGTGGGCTGTTAGATCCGTTGGAGACCAGGGTCACAGTGGGAGAGGGACCCCGGGTGTTTACCGGTCCGCCAAACAAACTGACGTTCAGGAGATACCCATAGGCACTACCCCGCACCGAGGTGACCCCACCAGAACTCGCCCACGCCGGAGCGCAGCCGATCCCTACCACCAACGCCACGAGGGCAACGCCAAGGAGCAGTACCCGGACGCGCAGCGCCCCCAACCAGTTCCTTCCGAGCATGGCGACCTCCCTGTAGCCCCCGACGGTCCCCTACCCGCGGCCAATGACCAAGATATACGTCCCGTCAATCCACAAACGCGATGAACGATGCATCCGTGGGCATCGAGGGACCCCGTGCTCCCCGCTTCTTGAAGCATGCCCACAGGATTGAACCTGAGGTGGCCATCGCCTCCGACGGATACTTGAGGAGCGGGATCAGATCAGCGAGACCCGATCCGTCGTATCCCCGCTGGTTGAGCGTTGTGTCGGCGCTCGCATCGGATCGTCGAGGCGCGCGATAGCCAGGCATAGCTTGCGCGCTGCCCGCCCAGCGCCCTTCCGAACGCGGCGGGTCGGGATCGGGGCTCAGGCGGAAATCGGGCGCGCGGCCGCGAGGTTGGCGATACGCTCTCCGCTATCAACCAACAGACTGCAATGAACAGCCTGATCGTCAGCCGGATGGGCCTGGGCACAGCGGTCTGGTTGTTCCCCCGGCCGGTCGCCAAGCTGTTCGGCTTGGACGTGGTAGGGAATCCGCAGATTCCCTACCTGGGTCGGATACTCGGCACCCGCGACATCACACTCGCCGGCGGCGTCTTACTAACCAAGGGAGATGCCCGGCGACAGTGGCTGCTGGCGGGATTCGCCAGCGACTGCGCCGATGTCTTCGCGGCCCTCCTCGGCGGGCTCGGCGGTTATCTGCCGAAGCGCACGACCGCCATCCTGACCGCGGCGGCACTCGCGCCGATGGTCCGGGGCGCAATTGCCTTGCGCGGGTAGCTGCTGGCTATTCCCGCGATGGCTCCTTCGATCTCATCGTCGCCCCAAGGCGTTTACGTCACGCTCGCGGATCCTTTTGCCCTTTCGTAGCACGCCCGACAGGATTTGAACCTGTGACCTCTCGCTCCGGAGGCGAGCGCTCTATCCACTGAGCTACGGGCGCTGGAGCACTCGAGGATAACCGCCGGCGGTACTCTCGCCGTGGATGGATCTGTCGATCTTCTTTGCCGGAACCGCTGGGTCGGTGCCCAGCGCTCGCCGGGGGCTACCCGGCCTGCTGGTGCGGCGGGGCGCCGACCGGTTGCTGTTCGACTGCGGCGAGGGCACCCAGCGCCAGCTGGTTCGCTCGGTGGGGCTCGCTGACCTGGATGCGGTCTTCATCACCCACCTGCACGCGGACCACTGGCTCGGCCTGCCCGGCATGCTGAAGTCATTTGAGCTGCGCGACCGCGAGCGGCCCCTCACCGTCTATGGCCCGCCTGGGCTGCAGGAGATGATGGGGGTCATGCGTCGTGTCTACGGCCGGCTGTCCTACGAGCTGTCGATCACCGAGGTCGACCCCGGCCAGCCCCTGAGACGAGATCACTACGAGATCCGCCCCTTCCCGGTGCGCCACCGGGGTCAGGCGCTCGGGTACGCGCTGATCGAGGACGACCGCCCGGGCCGCTTCGATGCCGAGCGGGCCCGCAGCCTGGGGGTTTCGCCGGGTCCGGACTTCGGCCGCCTGCAGAGAGGCGTGGCCGTGGGCGACGTCCGTCCCGAGCAGGTGCTCGGAGCCCCACGCCCGGGACGACGGCTGGTCATGAGCGGCGATACCTGCCCCTGTGAGGCGGTTCTGGAGGCCGCCCGGGGCGCCGACCTGCTCGTGCACGAGGCCACCTTTGGCGAGGATGAGCTCGATCGTGCGCGCATGACCATGCACAGCACCGCCGCTCAGGCGGCGGAGGTGGCGCGCGAGGCCCGGGTGCGACTGCTGGCGCTGACCCACATCTCGCCCCGCTACGCGGGAGGGGAGCTGCGCGAGCAGGCCCGGGCCGTGTTTCCCGCCACCGAGGTACCGCGGGATCTGGACACGATCGAGCTTCCGCTCGCCGAGCGCGGGGAGCCCGAGCTCGTGCGTTGGCAGGGTCGCTCCGGGGGTGTCCCCGAGGCCGACCCCGCTCCGGTCTAGAGCTCGCGCCGCGGGTCCAGCCCGTCGGAGCGCGGTGCTACAGTCACCGCGTTCCTTTAACCCGGTCCCGTGAGGCCAGGAAGGAAGTGATGCCGACAGAGAAGGTCGTCCTCGACGGCGACGATGTGAGGCGCACGCTCGTGCGGATCGCGCACGAAATCGTCGAGCGAAACGCGGAGCCTGAGCGCCTGGCGCTCGTTGGAATCCATCGTCGCGGCGCTCTGTTGGCCCAGCGTCTGCACCACCTGGTCGGGGGCCTGCTGGAGGCCGAGGTCCCGCTCGGGGACCTCGATATCTCGTTCTACCGAGACGACGTGGGCCGGCGGCCGGAGGCCCCCGTCGTGCACGCGTCGCACCTGGACTTTCCGCTCGAGGGACGAACGGTGGTCCTGGTCGATGACGTCATGTTCACCGGCCGCACCGCCCGGGCGGCGATCGAGGCACTGTTCGACTACGGCCGGCCCGACCGCGTCCAGCTCGCCGTACTCGCCGACCGTGGCCATCGCGAGCTGCCGATACGCCCCGACTACGTGGGCAAGAACCTGCCTACCGCCCGCGTCGAGCGCGTCAACGCTCGTCTGATCGAGCTCGACGAGGTCGACGAGGTGACGATCTCCACCCCGCTGGGCATCGAGGTTCCCGAGGATCGCGGAGCATTGGTGTGAGTCCCGGCCGCCAAGCCAGCGTGACCCCATGAGCCTTCCCCACCTACTGTCGATCGCCGACCTCGACCGCGAGGCCATCGAGCGGATCCTCGCCCGGGCCGCTTCCTTCGCCGAGGTGTCTGACCGCGAGATCAAGAAGGTTCCGACGCTGCGCGGAAGGCTGGTGATCAACCTGTTCTACGAGGCCTCCACCCGGACCCGGTCCTCGTTTGAGCTGGCGGCCAAGAGGCTGTCGGCGGACGTCCTGAACTTCAGCGCCACGGGCTCCTCGGTGGAGAAGGGCGAGTCGTTGAAGGACACCGTGGTCACCCTGTCGGCCTACGGACCGGATGCCATCGTCATTCGGTCTCCCGATGTCGGCGCGGCCGGATTGGTCGCCGATTGGAGCGCCGCCCGCGTGGTCAACGCGGGCGATGGTAAGCACGAGCACCCCACCCAGGCGCTGCTGGACCTCTACACCCTCACCCGACGGCTGGGGGCGTTGGATGGTCGCAGTGTGTGGATCGTGGGCGACGTCCTGCACTCGAGGGTGGCCCGCTCGAACATCATCGGCCTGCAGGCGATGGGGGCACAGGTAACGGTCTGTGGTCCGCCCACCCTGATCCCGCGCGGGATCGAGGCTCTGGGCTGTGCGGTACGCCACGACCTGTCGGGCCTGGGCGATGCGGATGTGGTCTACGCGCTTCGCATGCAGCGCGAGCGGATGCTCGAGCCCTACGTCCCGTCGCTGCGCGAGTACGTCGCCTGCTACCAGATCGACACCCGCCGGCTGTCGCCGCGCCAGCTGCTCATGCATCCGGGGCCAGTCAACCGGGGGGTGGAGCTCTCCAGCGACGCCGTCGACTCTCCCCAGGCACTGATCGCCGATCAGGTCGAGTCGGGTGTCGTGGTGCGCATGGCCGTGCTCTACGAGCTGCTGACCGGCGGCGCACCGGGTGATGGAGCCTCGCGCCCCGTGGCTTCCCTGACCGAGCACCAGCTGGCATGAGTGCCCTGGTGTCGGCGCCCGCCCCGCCCGCTGAGGTTCTGATCAGCGAGGTGC
>DASYID010000021.1:0-2342 GCA_036252775.1 Solirubrobacteraceae bacterium | reverse complement strand
GCGAGATCGACCACTCCCACCTGGTCTACACCGGACCGATCGACGACTTCTACGGACGGTGCTTTGGCGCGTTGCCCTACCGCAGCCTGCGCTTCGAATGGGCCACGGTGCCCACGCCCGACGGCGGGTTTCACCAGCCGGTGACCCAGGTCAACTATCCCAACGAGCACGAGTTCACGCGGATCGTCGAGTTCCGCCACCTCACCGGGCAGCGCATGACCTCCTCGACCCTGTCCTATGAGTATCCCTCCGAGGAGGGCGACCCCTACTACCCCGTGCCGCGGGCGCGCAACCGCGAGCTCTACCACCGCTACGAGGCCCTCGGCGCCCGCGACCCAGAAGTGACCTTCGTGGGGCGCCTGGCGCGCTATCAGTATTTGAACATGGACCAGGTGGTGGGCCAGGCGCTGGCCACCTTTGAGCGCCTGCGCCCCCAGCTGGCCGCCCGCCTGGGCGCCGCCGGCTGAAACGGCGGCGGGCGGCGGCCGACGCGCCACCGGCCCCGCCGGCTGAAGCGGCGGCGGGCGGCGGCCGGCGGGCCACCGGCACCGCCGCGAGCAGGGACCGCCGCCGGGCGCGAGCGCTTGGCATACAGTCAGGCCATGGAGGCCCGGCTGAATCTCGTGCCCGAGCCGCCCGAGGACGACCTTGGGGCGGACGTCCTTTCACCGAACTCGCGGATCTTCGACATTCCCGTGGACCTCGGTCGTCCGGCGGAGCTGTTGCAGCGCATCACCCGCTGGGTGGGCCACGCGGGAGCGGCACGGCGCGTCATGTACGTAAACGCCCACGTGCTCAACCAGTCGCGCGAGAACGCGGTCCTGCGTGATGCGCTCAAGCACGCCGACCTGGTCTACTGCGACGGCTACGGGGTGCGCCTGGCCGCCAAGGCCATGGACACCGAGATCCCCCATCGCATGACCGGGGCTGACTGGATCTGGGATCTGGCCAAGCTGTGCGAGGCGGCCGATCAGTCGGTCTATCTGCTGGGCAGCGAGCCGACCGTGGCCCGCGAGGCGGCCGAGCGCATGATCCGCAGCTACCCCGGCCTGCGAGTCGCCGGCCATCACCACGGCTACTTCGACCTGGACTCCCCCCACGCCGAGCGCGTAATCGAGGACATCAACGCGCGGCGCCCCGATATCGTGCTGGTCGGAATGGGGACCCCCAAGCAGGAGCTGTGGGTCCAGCGCAACGCCCCGCGCCTGGAGGCCGACGTGCTGTGGACCGTGGGGGCCCTGTTCGACTACGTCTCCGGGCGCGTGCCCCGCGCGCCGAGCTGGCTGGCCGACAACGGATTGGAATGGATCTTCCGCCTGGCGATCGAACCCCAGCGGATGTGGCGCCGCTACCTGCTGGGCAACCCGGTGTTCCTGTCGCGCGTCCTGCACCAGGCCCGCGAGCGCCACGGGCAAGCCGCCTGAGACGCGCGCGGGACGGAGGGGCGGGCGGTACCCGCCGCGCAGCGGTGGCGCGCTTTGCCGGCCAGCTGGCGCTGGCCGTGCTGGCGGCCATGGTCGTCTACGGGTTCGCCCAGGGCGCGGGGGTCAAGTGGGAGAACGTCACCCGGCTGGCGCACCGTCCCGGCGGGGTCGGCGTGTCCTGCCTGGTGCTGTTCGGGGTGTGCGGTCTGGGCCTGGTCCGGATGTGGCTGCCCGACACGCTGCGGCGCTACGAGCTGCTGTGGATCATGCCCGTCGGCGCGTGCGCCTCGGCCCTGGGGCTGACCGCGCTGGGCTTCATGGGGGTCCCGTTCTGGACCTCGCTTCGGGTCCTGATGGCCGCCGCCGCGCTCCTCGGCCTCTACACGCTGGCGAAGCGGCCCCCCGCCGGCGGCTGGCTCTCGCTGGTGCGCCGGCCCGGGCACCCCGGCGCGGCGCGCCACCGCGGCGCGATCGCCTGGGCGAGCTACCTGGCGATCCTGATCGCCGTCGTGGCGATCATCCCGATGGCACGCCTGTCCTATCCGACCGTGCTCGGCGACGGCTCCGACGCCCACCTGGCCGCCGGCACGGCCAACTTCCTCGAGCACCACTACCCCACCTCGGTTCATCCCGAGGAGCCGGTGGACCTGGTGCCGCTGGTGTGGCGCTCCAAGACGCCGATCTACTACGCCTTTGCCGGGGTCACCTCGGTCTCGGGCCTGGACAGCTTCGAGGTCCTCGCCGCGCTGCAGGCGGTGATGGTCGCCCTGGCGGCCCTCGGCTTCTTCCTGGTGGCGCGGGAGCTGCTGGGGGCGCGAACCGGGGTGGCGCTGACGGCGATGACGATCGTCGGCCTGGATCGCATGGTCCTGCACACGGCGATGCACCCCTACATGAACCAGACGTGGGGATTCTTCG
>DASYID010000020.1:0-9284 GCA_036252775.1 Solirubrobacteraceae bacterium | reverse complement strand
ACCCTGAAGCAGACCCTCGGCCAGTGCACACAGCTGACGGGGAGAGCGGTAGGTCATGACCAGAGAGTCGGGGTCTGAGGCGTCGAAACCGAACTCGGGCGTGATGGCACCGGGGTAGAGCTTGCGGACCTCGGGGTGGATGATCTCGTTGAGCGTCAGCACGAACGAGCGGGCCTCCTCGTGGGGGCTGAAGAGCTGCGGATAGTTGTCGGCCAGCAGCGGCAGCGCGTGGCGTCCATACCAGCGAACGACATCATCGACGGGCTGATCGAGCTTCGCCGAGGCGGCGCCGACCAGGGCCAACAGCTCGCCGTCGTCGTAGCTGCCCAGGGAGGTGTAGACCCCGTCCACCCCCGCCCCGTCCAGGATGTCCTCCCAGGCATCCTCGCCGTAGTCGCGGACAACGACGGTCTCCAGCAGGTTGAACATGATGCCCTTCATCGCGCTTCCCTTCGGAGAACCGGCTCAGCTGGTCTTGCAGACGAGCTTACGGTGTGCGGGGCGCTCTTGGCAGGGACGCGAGCTCGCCCTCGACCCTGACGCGTCGAGGGCGATGTACCGGGGCACCATGGGCAGAGCGCACGATCAGCGACTCCGCCTGATCGTCCGTGAGTTCCGGTCGGTACCCGCGCAAGGCGACCAACGCCGTCGAAGTCCACGCAGCAGCCTCGCTCGTACCCTCGTTCGTGAATCTGCGAGGGCTCCCAGCGACGGGGTCAGCGGAGTCAAGGTCGCAACCGGGCGCGGTGATGTCCACGTCGGGGCCCCGGTTTAAGAAGCTGCAGTACTGAACGCTCATTCCGGTCGCCGCAACGGAGAGCACCGGAGCGTAGGCGGCGGGATAGTCCGCCCCCTGAGAGCTCTCATGCCCAGCGGCCCCTGCGACGTCAATATTTCGCACTCGGGCTTAGTCGACCTGGTCTAAGGTCGGCGAGATCTTGCTCGCTTGGCGAGCCATGAGAAGCTACAAGTGAAAGGTTGATCACCCGAATGTTGAAGTCAGCGGCAAGAATCCAGCAACGTCTAATCCCCCTCAGATAATCCCCCAGCGCCACCCCTCCCTGACTCGACGAGGCGATCCCTATGGAAACGATCCTGATCGCGTTGGGGGCGGCTCCGACCATGCCCAGTTGTTGCCGTAGGCGGCGGCCATCATCATCGCCATCAGGGTGCCGTGCTTGGCCGGATCAGCATCGCCGCCAGGCCCGCCGCCGATGGTTTCGCGGCAGATCACAGCGGAGCGGATGTCCGGGTTTAGGTCGACGCCAGTGTCGACCAGACAGACCCCGACCGGGGCGGCGGGAGGACGAGCGAATGGAAGGAACTCTCCATGGTCTGCCGTGGCCTGGGCGACGGGGACCGGCGTCTCGGCGGCGTGCGCGCGAGTTGCCAGTGTGGCCCCGCTGAGCAGCAAGGCGAGTGGTCCGAGAGCGAGCGCCCTCACGGCCTTCAGTTGACCAGGACCTTCGCTTGATTGGACGTCCCTGTCACATACGGATAACCGCCCTCCTGACGCACCAGCGCCCGAAAGACGTACGCGATGCGAATGGTCGTGCGGGTGAAGCGGTAGCTCGCCCGGAACAGCCCATCGCGGTTTGATCGTGCGCCCACTACGTCGCGCCACCGCCGGCCGATCAGCACCTGTATCTCCACCTGCTTGCCCTGCGCCGGAACAGCACCGCCCAGCGTTCGCCCGACGAAGAGCACCCGCCGTCCGTTATGGACGTGCCGCGGAAGCGTGCGCAGGCGGGCCGCCGCCCGGACGCTTTCGAGGGTGTCGCTGGTGGAGCTGAAGGTCGTGTCATTGATGTGAGATCGGTAGGAGACCCGCAGCAGTCGGGACGGGCCGGGAAGGACGACGAACCGGTAGGAGCCGTCCGAGGCGGTCGTGGCGGAGCCCAGGGGCGACCACCCACGAGCCCCGACCACCTGGGCCGCCAAGTCGAGTCGGGCGTTGGAGATCGGATGCCCATCGGCATCGAGCAACCGACCACGCAGGGGCAACGGTTTGCCGAAGTCCACCGTCGCCGAGGCCGACCTCCCGAGCCGGGTCAGCCGGGCCCGGTCCGAAGCTCCGCTTCCATTCGCCGGCCCGCGGGTGAGCACGGCGCCAGCGGCGCCACCGGGCGCGAACGCACTACCGGCTCCGGCGGTGGTGGAATTGGTGACCGCCGATGTTGGTGCGGATGTTGCCGTATCCGCCCCCGACGGATTTGTGGCAGTCACGAGCACGCGCATGGCGCGGCCGAGATCTGCGTTGGGGATCGTGTACTGACTGTCGGTGGCGCCGACGATACTCGTGCACGCGGAACCGTCGGAGGAACAGTGCTGCCACTGGTATGTGTAGACCAGGTTGGTCCCGTTCCACCCGCCGGGGCTTGCCTGCAGCGGCGAGCCTGTCCGCGGCGTACCGCTGATCTGGGGCGGTCGCGAGGCGATCGGACTGGGCGGCGGGGCGTTGCGGACGGTGATGCGCCCGCTGTAGACCGTGACGGCGTCGCCGGCGGCGTCCTCCGCGGTGATCTGCAGCGCATGGCTGCCGTCGGCCAGGGTGGTGGTGTCCAGGCTCATCGAGGCGTTGACGGTGCTGCGGCAGGGGGTGGCGTAGAGAAACCCGCGCGTGTGGTCCGTCGTTTGGCCCTGATCCACGCAGTGCCCACCGTTGCTGTCGAGCAACTGGATGCCCAGGTCGTTGCCATCCACGATCAAGTGTGCGCCGTAGATCCCGGACCCGGAGTCACTTGCGCTGAATGTGACGTTTTCGGTCCCAGACAGGGTCCCACCCGACACGAGCGGGCCGGAGGGAGCACCGGCGGAGGGCAGGCTGGTGTCCCGAAGTGTGAGGTCGGCCCAGTGCAGGTTCACGATCACCTCCGGATTGCCCGCCCCTGCATCCGGGCAGGTGGTCCCTGGATTGCCCCCGCAGGAGGCGTGAACGTAGAGGTGTGTGGCGGCGGTCAGATAGCCGGCGGGAACACCGATCGTCGCCTGGGCCACGCTGGAGCACCCGAATGCGCTCGCGCACTGGTCGAAGACGTCCGCCGAGTCGTATGAGTCATTCGGCGCGGCAAGCCAGAACAGCCAGCTGGCGCCGGCGACTCCTCCGGGGACCCCACCGCTGCGACTCAGCGATGCGGCCGAGATCTCGGTATTGGCCGGGGTGGCGAAGCTCCAGGTGGCGAACGTTTGGTTGGCGGTGCGTGTGGCACCGCCATCGATGCGGGCGCTGAGCGCTGTGGGACACGTGTTCGTGGTGTACATGAACGGCCCGGTGATGCTGGCGCTCCAGCCGTCTGCTGGGGCGCTGCTGCCATTGGGTGTGCGGCACGTGAACACGTGGTAGGTGCCCGCACCCGCGTCGGCGGGCCACGCCACGATCGCCAGTCCTATCGCCGCGGTGATGACGGCGGCTCGTGAACCGCTCGCGCCCTGGCGGTGCCTGACCTTTGCCTCTTGTTTCCCCGTACCCCGCGGCCTGCGCTGCCGCCACTGCCCAAACATCCTGTCGCCTCCCGGGAGCCCCGCTCCGCTTCTCGTTGGCATGGTGCCACGAGCTCCGCGGAAATGCATCCCGGATCGCCTCGTGGCTGTGAGCCCTACCTCCGACCGCAGACCCCAGACGGGACACCCATCCTCTACCGTTGCGCCATGCTCGTCGGCCAGCGTCTCATCGCAGCCCTCTGCTCGGCCGCCGCCGCCTGCCTCGCCCCAACGATCACCGCCGCCACCGCCGCCCCGGACGACGTCCACCCTGCCTCTTCCGCCCGAGCGAGCGCGATGGCAGCTCCCGCCGCCCACGGCGCTCGCGCCCGCCGGCCCCGCCGCCCACACCGTCGTCCCGGCTGCGGAACGCTCTGTCGTCAGGCGGGCGGCTTTGGCTCCGGGGGCGGCCCGCCGCCGCCTCCGGACGTGAGGGTCTCACGCCAGACGGCCAGGCTAACCTCCTACGGCACGGTCTTTTTGCGTATGCGCTGCATGCATCCCCGCTGCCGGGGCGCGGTGATCCTGACCGGGCCCTCCAGCGAGTTCGGTCGCTCTGACCTGCTGATGCGGGGTGGCCGCACGCGCCGGGTCGAGGTTTCGCTCTCGCCTCCGGGGGCCGCCTACGTTCGCCGCCATCGCCGCGTCACCAATGTCTATGCCACGGTCCTGCTGACCCACCCCGACACGCTTTCCACCAGCGAGCCGCTGACCATCCTTGCCCCCCGGCGGCGCTGAGGGGGCGCCGGCGCCCGGCCCTCCACGCCGGCCCGGTCGGGGCGCCCGTCGAAACCGCCAGCGCCGCCGAGCCCTGGCCACGGTGGCTCTGGTGGCGCTGGGGGTGGGCCTGGGCAGCTGGCAGCTGGGGGTGCTGCACTCACTGGAGCTCAGCACGGTCGACGCGCGCTTTCACCTGCGCCCGGACCCGGGGGCGCCCCGCGACGTCGCGGTGGTGGGCATTGACCCCGCCACCGTGCAGCGCTATGGACACCCCCCTCTTCCTCGCCGCCTGATCGCCCGGGTCATCACCCGGCTGCACGCGTCGGGCGCCCGGATCATCGCCTCGGACCTGGTGTTCGCCGGTCGCACCGATCCCGCCGAGGACCGGGCCCTGGAGCAGGCGATCTCGGCCGCCCGGCCGATGGTGCTGGCCGCCCAGGAGTCAGACGGCGGGCCTCGGCCGCTCCTGGGCGGCCAATCCACCGCCGCCCAGCTGGGGGCCGTGCCCGCGGCGATCGGCATACCGACGGACTCCGACCACAAGATCAGGCGCTACTTCTACGCGCCCGTGGCCCTGCCCACCCTTGCCGTCCGGGCCGCCGAGCTGGCCCGCGGACGGCGGGTGAGCGAGCGCAGCTTCCCCGCCAACACCGCGCTGGTGGACTTCCTGGGCCCACCGCGGACGGTGCCCACCTACTCGCTCGCCGCCGTGGCCACCGGAGGAACGCCGGCGGCGGCGTTTCGCGGGCGCGTGGTCGTGATCGGCAACACCGACCCGCTGGTTCAGGACATCGTCCAGACACCGATCTCTGACACCCCGATGCCGGGACCGGAGCTGCAGGCCACGGCGATCCACACCGTGCTCGCCGGCTTCCCGCTGCGATCGGCTCCGACCGTGCTCGATGTCCTGATCATCGTGCTGGCCGCCGTGGCGGCGCCGCTGGCCTCGCTGCGTGGCTCGCTCGCTCTCACGCTGGCGATCACGATCGGGGCCGTCGCGGCCGTGGCCATCGGCGCCCAGCTGGCCTTTGACTCCGGGCGCCTGGTCGTGGCCTCCTATCCGCTGCTGGCGCTCCTCACCGGCGGCTCCGGCGCGGTGGCCGCGGAGCTGTGGCAGGAGCGCCGCGAGCGCCTGCGGGTGCGGTCGCTGTTTGCCCGCTTCGTCCCGGCCGGCGTGGTGGATGAGGTGATCGAGCGCACCGACGAGGATCTGCGCCTCGGCGGAGTCCGTCGCGACGGCACCGTTCTGTTCTGTGACCTGCGGGGCTTCACCACCTTCTCCGAGGCGATTGAGCCCCAGCGCGTGGTGGAGATCGTCAACGTCTACATGTCGGAGATGGCCGACGCCGTGCTCGGCCAGGGCGGCACGCTGGTCAGCTATCTCGGCGACGGGCTGATGGCCCTGTTCGGGGCTCCCCTCGAGCAGCCCGACCACGCCGACCGCGCGCTGGCGGCCGCCCGGGAGATGGTCACCGTGCGCCTGGAGCGCTTCAACTCCTGGCTGGCCGCTCAGGGCATCGAGCACCGCTTCCGCATGGGCGTCGGGCTCAACAGCGGCTCGGTCATGTCCGGCAACGTCGGCTCGGAGGCCCGCCTGGAGTACACGGCGATGGGCGACACGGTCAACACGGCGTCGCGCGTGGAGGCCATGACCAAGGACGCCGCCACCCAGCTGCTGCTGACCGAGGCCACCCGCGAGCGTCTGCGCCACCCGCCCGAGGAGCTCGTGTTCGTCGACGAGCGCCCGGTGCGCGGGCGCCAGGCGACGGTCGCCCTGTGGACGATGCCCGAGGCCCGCTGACCGCCGCGCTCAGCCGCCGAGCAGCTGGATGTGGTCGGCCTCGGCGGGGCCGGCGAACGGCCGGGTCAGGCCGAACTGGTTGAGCGTGGCCTCCCCCACCCCCTCGATGCCCGGGGTGTCCGAGGCCCGCCCCTGGGTGTGGGGGTCGTTGGCGAAGCCCCCCACCTCGACTGAGTGCTGCGGTGTGCGGTAGCCGGAGATGCCTATCAGGTGCAGGTGAAGCGACCGGCCCAGGCGGTCGAGGTGCTCGGCGATGGTGGGCTCCTCGCCGACGCTGTAGTTGGTCCCCGCCGCTGGGAAGAACCCGTCGCTCCCCCCGTGGCTGGAGAACGTTCCGCCCGTGCTCAGCAGCGATCCGGCCCCACCGACGCTCAGCGCGCCGCCGGCGGTGGGCGAGGCTCCGGCCGCGGCTGCCTGGGTGGCGGCGACCTGACGCTGGAGCGAGCGCTGACGGCTGCGCAGCCGGCGAAGGCGGGCGCTCTTGCGCTCGCGGGCGCGAACGTAGATCAGCTGCTGGTCGACCAGCGCCAGGCGCGCGCGGGCGACCTCGTTGCGCTGAACGGAGACCGCCTGGGTGAGGGTCTGCTGGCGCGCCTCGAGCACGGCGAGATGGCTCGCCTGGGCGGCGGTGCGCCGGCCCTCGGCGCCCACGAACCTCGTCATCTGCGTGTCGCGTCGCGCCACCGCCTTCATCTGATCGACGCGTTCGAGCAGATCGGCAAACCCCTTGGCGTCGAGCATCACGCCGACCAGGTCGGCCTGCGGGGTCTCGTACTGGGCCCGCAGCTGCGTGGCCAGCGTCTGGCGATCGACGGCCAGCTGGGCCACCAGGTAGGCCAGGCGTAGGCGGGCGTGGCGCAGGCCCCGCTGCAGGGCTTGCAGCTGAGAGCGCTCGACCGCCAGGCTGGACTCGAGCGCGCTCAGGCGCCCCTGAAGTTCTGAGATCTTGCCCTGGTAGCGGTCGACGTGGGCGCTGTCGGCCTGGATCGCGCCTTGCAGCGCGCTGACGCTCGAGTCGGTCGCTGCCAGGGAGCTCTGCAGGTCGGCCACGCTGGGCGGGGCGGTTGCGGCCAGGCCGGGAAGGGCGAGCGCGAGCGCCGCCACCGACAGTGCTCGGAGCCTGGATCGCATGGGCCGGATGGCCCGAAGCTAACAGCGCATCCCCGCCAAGCCGATCGCTGCACGAGGGCTTGCGCCGCGACGATTACCAGCCATCGCTTCCGCCGGAAAGCTAACCGCCTCCCAGCTCCCGCAGGTCGGCCGACACCATCTCCTCGATCAGCTCCTCGAATGTCGTCTTAGCCCTCCAGCCCAGCCGCTCGCGGGCCCGGCTCGGGTCGCCCACCGGCGGCGTGGCCTCCGGCGGGCGCACGAACTGAGGATCGACGCGCACCCGGCCCTCCTCGGGCACACCGGCCACGGCGAACGCGCAGCGCACCAGGTCCCCCACCGTGTGGGCCCGTCCGCTGGCCAGCACGTAGTCGCCGGCCTGCTCCTGCTGGAGCATCAGCCACGCCCCGTGCATGACGTCGCGGGCATGAGACCAGTCGCGCACGGCGTCGATGTTGCCCAGCACGAGCTCGTCGCAGCTTCCCAGAGCGATCCCGGCCGCGGCGCGCGTCACCTTGCGCGACACGAAGCGCTCCGGTCGCCGCGGGGACTCGTGGTTGAAGGTAATGCCCGAGGAGACGTGCAGGCCGTGGCGCTCGCGGGCCGTGCCCGCCAGATGGTGGGCGGCGAGCTTGGCCACCCCGTAGGGCGATCGCGGGCGGCACGGGCTGTCCTCATCCAGCGGGCTGGTCCCCGTGTCACCGAAGATCTCTCCCGAGGCAGCGATGTACACCCGCGTGGTGGGTGTCAGCTCGCGCACCGACTCGAGCAGGTCGGCGGTCCCGGCGGCGATCGCCGTGATCGTCTGGGCCGGAGCGCGCCAGGACTCCGGGATGAACGACGGAGCCGCCAAGTGGTAGAGCTCGTCGGGCATCGCCTCCGCGATCGCAGAATGCACGGTGTCTGGCTCCAGCAAGTCGCCCTCCAGCACCGCCAGGCAGTCGCGCAGGGGCTCGACGTGGCCCAGGTCGGCCCGGCCGGGGCGTATGAGGCCCACCACCTCATAGCCCTGCTCGAGCAGCAGTTCGGCCAGGTAGGAACCGTCCTGGCCGGCGATGCCGGTGATCAGCGCCCGGCGGCCCGTCACGCCGAGGCCCGAGCGGCCTCCAGGGTCAGGCCCAGTCCCTCCCCCAGTCCAACCTCCGCCCTCCAGCCCAGCTGCTCGCGGGCGCGGCTTACGTCCAGGCAGCTGCGCTGGACCTCGCCCAGGCGCGCGGGCTCGAACTCGGGCTCGAAGTCCTGGGCGCCCAGTCCGCGCATGGCCTCGACCAGGTCCAGGACCGAGGTCTCCTGGCCGGTGCCGATGTTGAACTCGCCGCCCGCCTCGGGATGCTCGACCACCGCCAGGTTGGACTCGACCACGTCAGCCACGTAGACGTAGTCGCGCGTCTGGGTGCCGTCGCCGAAGATCGTCGGACGCCGGCCCTGCTCCAGGCGCCCGCAGAAGATGGCTACCACGCCGGCCTCTCCCAGAGGGTCCTGGCGGGGTCCGTAGACGTTCCCGTAGCGCAGCGTGATGGTGGGCAGCCCGTACAGGCGGGTGTAGATCTCGCAGTAGCGCTCCGCGCAGAACTTGCTCAGCCCGTAGGGGGCCTTGGGCAGCGGCGGGTGCTCCTCGGGGGTGGGCAGGACGCCTGTCTCTCCGTAGATCGCCCCGCCCGTCGAGGACATGACGAAGCGCGTGACCCCGACCCGCCGAGCGGCCTCGAGCATGTTGACGGTGCCCTCGACGTTGACCCGCGAGTCGAAGGCGGGGTCGGCGACCGACCGGCGCACGTCGATCTGGGCGGCCAGGTGAAACACGACCTCCGGGGCGTATTCGCCCACCAGCTCCTGCATGCGCTCGGCCTCGCATATGTCCGCGCGGTGCAGCACCACACCCTGCTCGAGGGCCGGCTCCAGATTGGACTCCCGGCCCGTGGTGAGGTTGTCGATGACCGCCACCTCGTCGCCACGTGCAACCAGGGCGTCGACCAGGTTCGACCCGATGAAACCGGCGCCGCCGGTTACCAGTGCGCGCATGACGAGTGATCCTAGATGGTTGATTCCACGCGGTCAGGCGATGTAGTCGACCAGTGCGCGGCTCGGGCGTCCGAGTGGTGGTTGAGGGTGATGCATGCGGCGAGGGTGAGAAAGCGTTGTGCGATGCGGACTTTGAGGCCTTGGAGGGTTC
>DASYID010000019.1:0-2162 GCA_036252775.1 Solirubrobacteraceae bacterium | reverse complement strand
TGTAGTCGAACTCCTCCTCGGAGCCGAACAGCGCGTCGAGCACCTTGGAGCGCAGACCCTCGTTGAGAGCCAGGGCCAGGCCGGCACCGACCAGGCCCACGAACAGCACCTTGCCCAGGCCACCGCGACGGCGCCGCTTCTTGGGCGCGTCGCGCAGCGACGTCCCGGCATCGCTGAGCGACTGGGCCGCCTGGCGCAGCTGCTTCTGGAGCTTCTTGTCCTCGAGCAGGGCCTTGCCCGGCGCCTTGCCGTTGTTCATCCGCCCGTAGGCGCTGCGCGCCGACTGGTAGGCCGAGCGGATGTTGTTGCGCACGTCATCGTCGTCGATGAGCGTCTTGATGTACGGGTTGCTCCGCGCGGCCCGCGCGGCATTCTGCGCCTTGGCCGCCCTCTTGGCTGCCTTGTCCTTCGCTGCCATCTGAAAACCACCCTCGGGTCCGCTTGTAGATCGACGCTGAGCATATACCCGGTCAGCACGCGGCGTACCCCCCCGCCAGGCCGGCACCGGCCCGCGCCGGGGGCTGAGGCCTTCCGCTACCGGGCGGCGCGTGCCGCGCGCCGCTCCGGAGTGCTGGCGCGTGGGCGCCGAGCACTGCGCGCCGGCAGGACCTTCCCGCCGGTTGGCTCGAGCGCTGTGGCCAGCACCTGGCCGATCTGCTCCACGAACTGGAAGGTCACCTCCGCCAGCAGGTGAGCCGGGATCTCCTCGACGTCGGCGGCGTTCAGGGCGGGCGCGATGATGGTGGTGATCCCGTTGCGCTGGGCGGCCAGCGCCTTCTCCTTGAGTCCCCCGATCGGCAGCACCTGGCCGGTCAGGGTGATCTCGCCGGTCATCGCCACCTCCTCGCGCACCGGACGCCCGGTGAGCAATGAGGCCAGCGCCGTGGCCATGGTGATGCCCGCGCTCGGGCCGTCCTTGGGGGTGGCCCCGGCAGGCACGTGGACGTGCAGGTCATGGGTGGCGAACCAGTCCTCGGCCAGCTCCGGCGCCAGGGTGCCGGCGTGGGCACGCACATAGGACAGGGCGGCCTGCGCGGACTCCTTCATCACGTCACCCAGCTGGCCGGTGATGGTCAGCTTGCCCTCACCCGGCATCGAGGTCGCTTCGATGAACAGCACGTCGCCGCCCACCGGTGTCCACGCCAGCCCGGTGGCCACGCCCGGCTCCTGGGTGCGCCGCCTGGCCTCGGAGTGAAAGCGGCGCTTGCCCAGCAGCTCGCGGGCCCGCTTCTCGGAGATGTGAAAGCGCCGGTTGCCGGAGCCCTCCGCCACCTGGCGGGCAATCTTGCGCGCGACCGTGCCGATCTCGCGCTCGAGGTTGCGCACCCCCGCCTCGCGCGTGTAGTCGGAGATGATCGTCTTCAGCGCCGAGTCCGAGAACGTCAGCCATGAGCGCCGCAGCCCGTTGCGCTCGATCTGGCGGGGCACCAGGTAGCGCTTGGCGATCTCCAGCTTCTCCTCCTCGGTGTAGCCGGCGAGGTTGATCACCTCCATGCGGTCGCGCAGCGGGCCCGGCACCGTGTCCAGGGTGTTGGCGGTGGTCACGAACATCACGTCGGCCAGCGAGAAGGGCACGTCGAGGTAGTGGTCGCGGAAGGTGGAGTTCTGCTCGGGGTCGAGGACCTCGAGCATCGCGCTGGCCGGGTCGCCGCGGTAGTCGGCTCCCATCTTGTCGATCTCGTCGATCATCAGCAGCGGATTGCGCGAGCCGGCGTCGCGCAGGGCGCGGATGATGGTCCCCGGCATGGCGCCTATGTAGGTGCGCCGGTGGCCGCGGATCTCGGCCTCGTCGCGCACACCCCCGGCGCTGATGCGCTCGAACTGGCGCCCCAGCGCCCGGCTGATCGAGCGCCCGAGCGACGTCTTGCCCACGCCGGGCGGACCCACGAAGCACAGGATCGAGCCGCGGGCGTCGGGCTTCAGCCGGCGTACGGCGAGAAACTCGATGATGCGCTCCTTGACCTGCTCGATGTCGTAGTGGTCCTCGTCGAGGACGCCTCGCGCGTGTTGGAGATCGAGGTTGTCCTCGGTGGAGGTGTCCCAGGGCAGCGAGGCGATCCACTCCAGGTAGCTGCGGATGACGCCGTGCTCGGCCGCCGCCGGGGGCAGGCGCTCGAGCCGTGACAGCTCGCGGTCGACCTGGCGGCGGACGTCGTCGGGCA
>DASYID010000018.1:0-7806 GCA_036252775.1 Solirubrobacteraceae bacterium | reverse complement strand
ACGGTCAGGGTGGCGTCCAGTCCCCGGTAGATGGTGCGCCCGTCGTGGGTCACGACGCCGGTCTTGCCGTGGACCGGCTCGTGGCGGACCACGCGAGCGCCGAAGGCCTGCGCGATCGACTGATGGCCGAGGCACACGCCGAGGGTGGCGATGCCCGCCTCGGCGAAGCGCCGGACTGCCTCCAGCGAGATACCCGCCTGGTCGGGAGTACACGGCCCGGGGGACACCACCAGGCGCTCGGGGGCGGTGGCCAGAAGCTCGTCCACCGTCGCCCGGTCGTTGCGCACCACCGACACCTCGGCCCCGAGCTCACCGAGGTACTGCACGAGGTTGTAGGCGAAGGAGTCGTAGTTGTCGATCACCAGCACGCGACGGCCCGGGTCGGCGCTCATGGCCAGTCCGCCTGCTCACCGGCGAGCTCGATGGCCCTGAGCACCGCGCGCGCCTTGGCTTCTGACTCCTCGAACTCATAGGCGGGGACCGCGTCGGCGACGGTCCCGCCTCCCGCCTGCACGTGAGCCAGGCCGTCGCAGATCACGACGGTCCGGATGTGGATGCAGGTGTCCAGGTCACCGGCGTAGGACAGGTAGCCGATGGCCCCTCCGTAGCCACCTCGCTTGACCGGTTCGAGCTCATCGATGATCTGCATGGCCCGTACCTTGGGCGCCCCCGAGAGGGTGCCGGCCGGCAGCACCGAACGCAGCGCGTCCATGGCGCCCACGTCCTCGCGCAGCGTCCCCGAGACGGCCGAGACGATGTGCATGACGTGGCTGTAGGTCTCCACGGCCATCAGGGAATCCACCGCGACCGACCCGTACTCGCACACCCGTCCCAGATCGTTTCGGCCAAGGTCGACGAGCATCACATGCTCGGCGCGCTCCTTGGGGTCGGCCAGCAGCTCACCGGCGATGCGCTCGTCCTCGGCCGCGGTGGCCCCGCGGGGACGGGTGCCGGCCACCGGTCGGGTGGCCACGTGACGGCCGCTGACGGTCAGCAACGGCTCCGGGCTGGCGCCGACAACCTGAAAGTCGCCGAAGTCCAGAAAGTACATGTACGGGCTCGGGTTGACGGCGCGCAGGCCACGATAGATCGAGAAGGGCTCGACTGCGACCTCCGCCGACCAGCGCTGGGAGGGCACCACCTGAAAGGCGTCGCCCGCGTGCACGTACTCGACGATGCGGCTGACCATGGCCTCGAAGCGCTCACGCGGCATGTTGGAGCGAAAGTCCGGAAGCGGGCGGGGCCCCCGGAAAGTGGGCAGCGCTGGGACCGGTCCGGCTAGGGCGCCCCGGACGTGGGCGATCGCCTCCCGGGCGGCGGCGTAGGAGGCCTCGAGGTCCTCCCCGGACTCGACGCCGGGCTCGGCGTAGACGTTGGCGAGCACGGTGATCGTATGGTTGAGGTGATCGAAGGCCACCAGCAGGTCCGAGAGCATCAGCGCCATGTCGGGCAGCCCGAGGGGATCCGGGTTGGGCGGGCCCAGAGGCTCCACCGTGCGCACGAGGTCATAGCCGAAGTAGCCGACCGCTCCCCCGGCGAACGGGGGCAGCCCGGGCGCGGGCGCCTGGCGCAGGCGCCCGACCTCCTCGGCCACGAGCGCGTAGGGGTCGCCGTTGTCGCCCAGCGACCAGCGCAGCACGCTGCGGGGGCGAAAGCCGATGAACGAGTAGCGGCCCACCCGCTGGCCCTGCTCGGCGGACTCCAGCAAGAAGGCCGGTCCCGCGTCCCGCAGCTTCAAGAAGGCCGAGACGGGGGTCTCACAGTCAGCGATGAACGTGTGACGCAGGGGGATCAAGCTGTAGCTCGCGGCCAGCTCGCGGACCTCATCGAGGCCGGGAGCCACACTCAGCGCCGAGCTATCGACGGCGGCCATTGAGCACCTCGCTGGCATCGGTCAGCGAGCGCCCGCGGCTGCGCAGCAGCACAGCGAGGTGAAACAGCAGGTCCGCGGCCTCCTCGTCCACGCGCTCGTCGGTCTCCTCGCGCGCCGCCCGGGTCACCTCCTCGGCCTCCTCGAGGACCTTCTCGGCCACCCGGCCAGGGTCTGAGAGCAGGTCGGCGACATAGGAGCCCGGCGGCCGCTCGCGGTCGCGCTGGGCGAGCGTGCGCTCCAGGGCACCCAGTGCCTCGTGGGGCGCTGGTGGCTCGAGCTGTCCGCGGTGAAAGCAGGTCCTCTCCCCGGTGTGGCACGCCGGCCCCGCCGGCACCACCAGCGCCAGGATCGCGTCTCCGTCGCAGTCCAGGCGCAGGGCTCGCACCGCCTGGGTGTTGCCGCTGGTGGCGCCCTTGTGCCAGAGCTCTGAGCGCGACCGGCTGTAGAGGTGCAGCTCACCGGTGGCCCGAGTTTGAGCCAGCGCCTCGGCGTTCATATAGGCCAGGGTCAGCACCTCGCCCGTGTCCCAGTCCTGGATCACGCAGGCCACCAGGCCGTCCCGGTCGAAGGCGATGTCGGCATCGTCCATGCCCTCGATTCTAGGGTCGATGCGGGCGCGCGACCGTTCGCCTGCGGGCCGCCGGCCTGTCAGTCGATCCCCAGCCGATCGAGCAGCCCGTCATCGCTGCGCCACCCACGGCGCACCCGCACGCGCAGGTCCAGGTGCACCTTTCGGCCGAGCTCGCGCTCGAGTTCGCGCCGAGCGGCGATGCCAATCGCCTTGATCATCGCGCCGCCCGAGCCGATGACGATCCGCTTCTGGGACTCGCTTTCGACCCACAGCACGACGCGCACGCGGGCCAGGTCGGCGCGCGACTGGAGGTCCAGGTCCTCGAGCACCGCTTCGACGGCGTGGGGCAACTCGTCGAACATGCGCCGCAGCACCTGCTCGCGCACCAGCTCGGCCAACAGTTGATCGGGCGGCTGGTCGTCGGCCTGCTCGGCGGGGTAGAGGAACGGACCGGTCGGCAGACGCCCGGCGAGGTGCTCGAGCAGCGCCGCTACGCCGGCGCCCGTGCGCGCCGAGACGGGGAAGATCTCCTCACCGACCTGAAGTCGCGCGGCCTCGCTGAGGACGCTCAGCGTGCGCGCGCGGTCGAGGCGATCGACCTTGTTGACGGCCACCACCAAGGGTGTGCCGGCCCGGGCCAAGAGCCCCGAGATGAACCGGTCACCCGCCCCCACCCCCTGCTCGCCGTTGAGCACCAGCAGCGCCACGTCAGACTCCCCGAGCTCGCGTTGCACTCGGCTCTGCATCCGCCCGGTGAGGCTGTCGCGGGGGCGCTGGACTCCGGGCAGGTCCACCAGCACCAGCTGCCAGTGGTCCGTGCTGACCACGCCCCGGATCGCCCGCCGCGTGGTCTGAGGCCGGTCGGAGACGATCGCCACCTTGCGCCCGAGCATGGCGTTGACCAGCGTCGACTTGCCCACGTTGGGTCGGCCGGCGAGCGCCACGAACCCGCTGCGGGATCCGGGCGAGATGGCGGGTCGGTCCTCCGGCGCCCTGTGGGCGCCCATATCCGGTTCCCCGGTCAGGAGCCCTCCCCCAGCAGCTGAGCCTGGAGCGCGAGCATCTGGCCCGCGTCGGTCTCGTGGTCCATGCCCAGCAGGTGAAGGACGCCGTGGACGATGGCCTCCGGAACGCTCGCGGTATGCACCGGGCAGACCATCACGTCCCCCAGCTCGCGCGGGCCCGCGCTCGGCCCGGTCCCATCGATCGGAAACGACAGGACATCGGTGGGCCCCGTCCGGCCCCGATGCGCTCGATTGAGCTCGGCGATCGCCTCGGCGCTGACGAAGTGAACCGCGAGATGGCCGCTCTGAACCCCCCGGCTGGCCAGGGCGAGCTCGCACAGGCGTTTGATCTCCTCGGGGCTGGGCGCCGCCGGGGCCAGCTCAGCTCCGATGATGTCCAGCGCCAGCACGCGGGGCGCCGAGGCGCTCAGGCGGGGCGGCGATCGGCGGGACGCAGCTCAGGGGCGCCGCGCTGAGCATGAACGTCGTAGGCCTCCACGATGCGCTGCACGAGTCGATGGCGCACGACGTCCTCTCCGCCGAAGCGCACGAAGGAGATGTCGGCGACCGCCTCCAGGATGTCGCCCACCACGATCAGGCCCGACTGTTGATCGCGCGGGAGATCTACCTGGGTGATGTCGCCGGTGACCACCATGCGCGAGCCGAAGCCCAGGCGGGTGAGAAACATCTTCATCTGCTCGGGCGTGGTGTTCTGGGCCTCGTCGAGGATCACGAAGGAGTCGTTGAGCGTGCGGCCCCGCATGAAGGCCAGGGGGGCGACCTCGATCACCCCCCGCTCCAGGTGGGCCGACACGCGTTCGGGATCGATCATGTCGTGCAGGGCATCGAACAGCGGGCGCAGGTAGGGGTCGACCTTGGCCATCAGATCACCCGGCAGAAAGCCCAGCCGCTCGCCTGCCTCCACCGCCGGACGCGTGAGGATGATGCGGTTGACCTCGCGCCGGGCCAGTGCCGCCGCGGCCATGGCCACGGCCAGGAAGGTCTTGCCCGTGCCGGCCGGCCCGATACCGAAGGTCACCGTGCTGTTGCGGATCGAGTCGACGTAGCGCTTCTGGTTGACCGTCTTGGGGGCGATCTTGCGGCTGCGATGGCGCCACACGATGTCTTCGAGCACGTCGGCGGGCTCCTGTTCGGTGGCCAGCGCACCCTCGACCGCATCGATCGTGGAGGGCCCCAGCTCGTGGCCCTGAGAGGACAGGGTCGACAGCTCGTTGACCATCCGCTCCGCCGCTTGCACGGCCTCGGGCTCACCGTCGAGGGTGATCAGGTTTCCGCGCAGGAAGACGCGGCAGTCCAGCCGCTGCTCGAGCTCGCGCAACATCGTGTCCTGGATGCCGGCCATAGAGGCAGCCACTCCGTTGGGCAGCTCGATCTGGCTCCTCATCGTGGGGAGTGAGCGCTCACGCGGTCAGCAGCGCCCTGACGTGCTCCGACACCCGCCGTCCATCGGCGCGCCCGTCGACCGCCTTCATGGCCAGCGCCATCGCCCGGCCCATGTCCGCCGGGGACTGGGCGCCGGACTCACTGACCGCCTGGGCCACGAGGGCCCCCAGCTGCTCGTCGGTGAGCTCAGCCGGCAGGTAGCCCTCGATCAGCGTCGCCTCTCGCTGCTCGGCCTCGGCGAGCTCGTCGCGACCTGCGTCGCGAAAGGCGCTAGCCGCGTCGAGTCGGCGCTTGCGCTCACGTCGCATGACCGCCTGCTCGTCGCCGTCGCCCTCCTTGGCCGCCTTCTGAAGCTCGGACAGCACCAACCGCAGGGCACCGACGCGCTCGCGCTCGCCCGCCTTCATGGCGGTCACCAGGTCCCCCTTGATGGCCTCGGCCAGGGTCATCTCGATCTAGGATAGGGGGGTCCGCGGGGGAGCCGTGCGGGTGCCGGCGACGCCGACGGAGGCAGTGGCCGGTTGCTCGAGCTCGCCGCCCCCCGATGTCTGGCCCTCGGCCGGCTCGGCCAGGCGCCCGGGATGTCCGAGCTGACCGAGCTCGGCGCTGTCGCGTCCGAACAGCAGCCCCACGTTCCAATCGAGCAGCAGCCGCAGCTTGCGGCTGAGCCCCGGCATCCACGCCAGGTGGTAGCTACGGGCCAGAAACCAGGCAAACGGCCCGCGCCACTTCAGTCCCAGGGTGCTGGCCACAGCCTGCTTGCGGCCGAGGTCGACGAACACCCCGAGCGTGCGGTACCGAAACGGCCGCGCGCGACCGGAGCCCAGCTCGGCGGCGATGTTGCGGGCCAGGCGCCGACCCTGGCGGATGGCGTGCTGGGCCGTGGGCGGGCAAGGCTGGCCGGGACGCGCGGGATCGGGGACGCCGGCGGCGTCGCCGACCGCCCACACGTTGCGCTGGCCGCGAACCCGCAGGTAACGGTCGACGCTGACCCGCCCGTCAGCGTCCAGGGCCAGGCCCAGCCGGGCCACCGACGGGTGCGGGCGCACCCCGGCGGTCCAGATGACCGTTCGCGTGGCCAGGACCTCACCGTCCGACAGCCGAGCCGAGCTGGCGCTGACCTCCTCGAGCGTGGTGGCGGTGCGAATCTCGATCCCCCGGGCGGTCAGCTCGCGGGTGGCGAACCGGGCCAGCTCGGGGGAGATCTCGGGCATGACGCGCTCGCGGGCCTCGACCAGGACCCAGCGCATGCCGTCCAGGCGGCAGCGGGGATAGTGCTCGATCACGTCGGCGGCGAAGTCCTGAAGCTCGGCCAGGCCCTCCAGACCGGCGTACCCGGCGCCCACGAAGACGAAGGTCAGGTGCGCGCTGCGCTGGGCGGCGTCGTCAGCCTCCTCGGCCATCTCGAGGCTGCGGATGACGTGGTTGCGCAGCGCGATGCCCTCAGACAGGGTCTTGAACCCCACGGCATGCTCGGCCAGCCCGGGGATGGGCAGCGTGCGCGACACCGAGCCCAGGGCAATGACCAGCTGGTCATAGCTCAGGCGCTGCTCGTCGCCGTCGGGCGAGCGGACGTGCAGGTGGCGCTGCTCGGGGTCCGCGCCGGTGACCGTGCCCAGATGAAGCTCGGTACAAGAGAGCTGCTCGCGCAGCGGCACCACCACGTGACGGGGCTCGAGCGTGCCGCCCGCGGCGCCGGGCAGCAGCGGGGTGTAGAGCATGAAGTTCGAGTCGTTGACCAGCCGCACTCGCGCGCTGTGGGCGGGCAGCACCCGCTCGAGCGTGCGTGCCGTGTGAAAGCCGGCAAAGCCGCCTCCCGCTATGACCACGTTCCATGCCATCCGTCCGCTTCAGGCTAGTGCAGTGCTGGCGGCGGTCCGCGTCGAGGAGGACTGTTCCGGTCAGCGCTCCAGGCGCAGCGCCACCCAGCCCTCGGCGCTGCGGCGGCTGTGCACATCCAGACCGTGACGCCCCGCAAACTCGGCGGCGACCTCGGCCTCCTCGGCCTCCAGCAGGCCGCCGGCGATCAGCACCCGCGGGGGGTCGGTGATCTGCCGCGAGAGCTCGAGCAGCAGGCCCCGAACCAGGTTGGCCGCCACCAACGCCGCCCCCGGGGGCGGGCCGTCGCGCAGATCCCGCCGCGCTACCGCCACGTCTACACCGTTGGCCCGGGCATTGCTCGCGGTGGCAGCGACGCTCTCGCGCTCATGGTCAAAGGCCTGCACCGGCGACCAGCCCAGACGGGCGGCGGCGATGGCCAGCACGCCCGAGCCACAGCCGGCATCGCACAGCGCACCGGTGGCCGCGCCCTCGGCCGCGAGCTCGACCAGGTGCTCGAGGCACAGGCGCGTCGTCGCGTGGGCCCCGGTCCCAAACGCCTGTCCGGGATCGATCACCAGATCATGGACGCCCGGCGGGGGGCCGGGCCCCCAGGGCGGACGCACCCACAGCGCCCCCCGCCCCGCGCCGATCAGGACGGGCCGGTGAAATTGCTTCCAGCGCTCGGACCAGTCGTCGCGCACATCGGTAGTCCGCACCTCGACCAGCGCCGACCCGGCCGCCACGCGCAGCTCGGGCAGTTCGGGCAGCTCCCCCGGGGCGCCGTAGACCGCGTACTCGACGGTCTGCGCGTCGAGGTCGACCTCCTCGACGCCCGTGGGCGCCAGCTCGAGCAGCTGGGCGAGCACGATCTCGGCCTCGGCCCGCTGCACCCGAATGGCCAGCCGGATCATGGCTGGCGGCCCAGCGGTCTAGGCGGTCTGGCGTAGGGCACGGCGCAGGCGACTGAACATGGACTCGTCGGAGTGCAGGTTCTCGCTGGTCAGCGAGTCCGACAGGCGCTCGAGCAGCTCGCGCTGCTCGCGGCTGAGGCGCCTGGGTATGACCACGTTGATCACCACGCGCAGGTCACCGCGGGTGCCTCGGCGCAGCGAGGGCATGCCCTCGCTGCGCAC
>DASYID010000017.1:0-17394 GCA_036252775.1 Solirubrobacteraceae bacterium | reverse complement strand
GTTGCCCTTGCCCGTACAGCCGTGGGCGATCGTGTCACAGCCGCTGGCCCGCGCCTGCTCCACCGCCAGTTGGGCGATCAGCGGGCGCCCGAGGGCGGTGAACAGCGGGTAGCCGCCGCCGTAGAGGGCGTTGGCCTTGATCGCGGGGACAACAAAGTCGCGAGCGAAGCGCTCGCGGGCGTCGATCACGTGGCACTCGATCGCACCGAGGTCAAGCGCCTTGGCGCGCACCACCTCGTAGTCCTCGCCGGGCTGGCCGAGGTTGACCGTCAGGGCGACGACCTCCGCCCCGTACTGGTCCTGGATCCACTTGAGCATCACGCTCGTGTCCAGTCCGCCGGAATACAGCAGCAGTACGCGCCCGACGTCCTCGGGCCGAGCCTCGTAGGAGGCGGTGGGGATCGCGTCGGGTGCGGGCACGGGCGCCAGACTACCCGGCGCTCAGCAGCGCACGCAGGCGGGCCAGCACCTCGTCCACGTGCTCGGCGCGAAGCGTCAGGGGCGGCAGCAGCCGGATGGTGCACGGGCCGGTGGCGTTGATTACCAGGCGTTGCTGTTGCAGGGCCGCCAGGACCACGGCACCGGCGTCGGCCTCCACATCAGCGGCGATCATCAGTCCGCGACCGCGCACGGCCCGGACACCGTGCAGCTCGGCCAGCCCGGCCTGCAGTCGCCCGCCGAGCTCGCCCACGCGGGCCAGCAGCGACGGGTCCTCGAGCACGTCCAGGGCGGCCAGCGCCGCCGCGCACACGACCGGTCCACCGGCGAAGGTGGAGCCGTGGTCGCCCGGGGCGAGCACACCGGCATAAGGGCCGGCGGCGACCATGGCCCCGATCGGCAGGCCCCCGCCGAGCGCTTTGGCACTGGTCAGCACGTCTGGTCTGACCCCACTGTGCTCAAACGCCCACAGGGTTCCGGTGCGGCCCAGGCCGCACTGGACCTCGTCGAAGACCAGCGCCGCCCGGTGCTCGTCGCACGCCTCGCGTGCCGCCCGCAGCAGCTCGTCGTCGAGCACGTGCACGCCTGTCTCGCCCTGGATCGGCTCGAGCAGCACCGCGGCGGTGCCGTTGTCGACGGCTGCGCGCAGGGCGTCAGGCTCAGCCGCCACCACGCGAAAGCCGGGAACCAGCGGAGCAAACGGCGCCTGCTTGGCTTCCTGGGCGGTGGCCGACAGCGCGCCGTAGGTGCGTCCGTGAAAGCCGCGGTGCAGGACCACGAGGTCGCCGCCAGGCTTGGCCTTGCGGACCAGCTTGATCGCGGCCTCGTTGGCCTCGGCGCCAGAGTTGCAGAGAAAGACCTTGCCGCCAATCGAGCCCGAGGCCAGGCGCGCGGCCAGGCGCAGGGCCGGCTCGGTGTAGAACAGGTTCGAGGTGTGCATCAGGCGCCCGCACTGCTCGCGCACGGCCTGCACGACCGCTGGATGGCAATGTCCGATGCTGGTCACGCCGACGCCGCAGAGCATGTCCAGGTACTCGTGACCCTCGTCGTCGTAGAGGTACACGCCCTCCCCCCGCACGAACTGCACGGGCAGGCGCGCGTAGGTGGCCTGGGCGTGCTCGCGCTCGAGGGCCTGCAGCTCGGCCGCGCTCATGTGGCGGCACAGACCTTGGTGCCGATGCCCGCGTCGGTGAACAGTTCGAGCAGCAGCGAGTGGGGCGCGCGACCGTCGACGATGTGGGCGTTGGTCACGCCGCCGTGGATCGCCTCCACGCAGGCCTGGAGCTTGGGCCCCATGCCGCCGCCGACCGTGGGCAGGGCGGCCAGGACCTCGTCGGCGGTGGCCTGGGAGATCACCGAGCGTTCGTCGCCGGGGTCACGCAGCCAGCCGACCACGTCGGTGAGGAACATCACCTTGTAGGCGCCTAGCGCGCGTGCGACGGCGCCGGCCGCCTCGTCGGCGTTGACGTTGTAGGAGTTGCCCTCGCGGTCGGAGCCGACCGACGCCACCACCGGGATGTAGTCGGCGGCCACGCGGTTGATCACGTCCACGTCGACGCGCTCGATGCGACCCACGAAGCCGATGTCCTCGCCCCCCGGGGCCGCCTTGCGGGCCACCCGAAAAAGCTGGCCGTCGTCACCGGAGAGGCCGACCGCAGGCTGGCCGTGGCGGTTGAGACGCACGACGATGTCCTTGTTGACCTTGCCGATCAACACCATCTTGGCGATCTCGACCGTCTCGGCATCCGACACGCGCAGCCCGCCCACGAACTGAACGGGCAGGCCCAGGCGCTGCATGTAGTCGGTGATGTCCGGGCCGCCGCCGTGCACGACGATCGGGTTGATGCCCACGTACTTGAGCAGCACGACATCGCGCGCGAACTCCTCGCGCAGCTGCGGATCGTGCATGGCGGCGCCGCCGTACTTGATGACGATCGTCTGGCCGTGGAACTCGCGGATGTAGGGCAGCGCCTCCAGCAGCGTGGCGACATCGCGGGGGGCACCGGGCTCGGGGGGGCGGCTCATGTCGTGTACTCGGCGTTGATGGTCACGTAGCCGTGGGAGAGATCGGAGAAGAACAGCTCAGTCTCGGCTCCCTGGCCGGGCAGACCGACGACATACTCGACCTCGTCGCGGGTCACCGCCTCCGCCAGGGCGGCGGCGTCGTGGGGCACGCCCTGACCGTGGCCGCACACCTCGATGCCCTCGATCGAGATGTGGAGGTCAAGGGGCGCCGCGCCCGGCAGCGCCGCCCCGACGGCCTGGGCGATGCGGCCCCAGTTGGGGTCGGCGCCATGCAGCGCGGTCTTGACCAGCGGCGAGTTGGCCACCGCCCGGGCGCTGGCCTCCACCGCCCCCGGCTCACCGCCATAGACCACCACGCGGCCGACACGCCGGGCTCCCTCGCCGTCGCGTACGAGCATCAGCGCCAGCTGGCGCAACAGCGCGTCCAGGGCCTCGCCGAAGCGAAGTTCGTCCTCGGACTCAGGGAGCACACTCACGCCGCTGGCGCCCGAGCACATCAGCGCCACCGTGTCGTTGGTCGACAGCTGGCCATCGACCGAGACACGCTCGAAGGAGCGCTTGACACACACGCCCAGCAGCAGGTCGGCGGTCGCCGCCTCGACGATGGCATCGGTCTGCACGAAGCACAGCAGGGTGGCGAAGCCAGGTGAGATCATGCCCGCGCCCTTGGCCTGGGCGCTCAGGATCACCGTGCCCCCCGACAGGCTCAGCTCGAGCGTGGCTCGCTTGGCGAAGGCGTCGGTGGTCATCATCGCCGTGGCGAAATCGGCGTCCCCATCGTCCGACAGGCGCTCGCTGGCGGCGCGCAGGCCGGCGATGACCGCGTCACCGGGCAGCGGCACGCCGATGACCCCGGTCGAGGCAACCGCGACCTGGTCCTCGGCCACACGCGCGGCCATCGCCGCGGCCCCCTGCATGCGAGCGGCGTCGTCGAGTCCACGACGTCCGGTGGCCGCGTTGGCGTTGCCCGAGTTGACGGCCACCGCGCGCATCGCGTCCAGACGGCAGCGGTCCCGGCAGACGAGCACCGGGGCGGCCAGCACCCCCGAACGCGTGAAGCGCGCCGCGCTGGTGGTCGCCGGGCCGTCGCTGACCAGCAGGCCGAGGTCCAGGTCGCCGGTGGGCTTGATCCCGCACGCCACCCCGGCGGCGCGAAACCCCCGCGCCAGCCCGCCCGAACGCTCGCTGACCCCGGGCGGTGCCGGGACCCAGCGGGAGCGAAAGAACGGTCCCTCGGCGCTGGCCGAGGCAGGCTCATGTCCCGTCACCAGATCCCCTCTCCCTCGTCGCGGTCGAACATCAGGTTGAGGTTCTGCACCGCCTGTGACGAGGTCCCCTTGTACAGGTTGTCCAGAGCCGCGAACACCAGCAGCTTGCCCGTGTGCTCGCTGGACACGACGTGCAGGCGGCAGATGTTGGTGTCGCGCACATCGCGCATGCCGGGGGGCCGATCGGCCAGCTCGATGAACGCCTCGCGAGCATAGGCGGAGACGTACAGCTCGTCGAGCTCGTCCTGATCCACCACGCGCGGGCTGGTCACGTAGCAGCTGGTCAGCTCGCCCTGGTCGAGCGGAACCAGGTGGGGGGTGAACTGCACGCGCAGCTGTGCGCCCAGAGCGTCGAGCTGCTCTTCGATCTCGGGGGTGTGACGGTGACGGGCGACCCGGTAAGGGGTCACGTTCTCGCCGGCGCTGGAGAAGTGGGTCTCGGCGGTCGGAGCCCGCCCCGCACCGGAGACACCGGTCTTGGCGTCGATCACCACGTCGCCGATCAGCCCGGCGCGCGCCAGCGGCGCCAGCGCCAGCAGTGCCGCGGTGGGAAAGCAGCCGGGGTTGGCCACCAGGCCGGCGCCGGCGATCCGGTCGCGATGCAGCTCGGTCAGCCCGTAGACGGCCTCGCTCAGCAGCGAGGGCTCAGGGTGTTCCCCGTACCAGTCCTCATAGACCGCGCGGTCGCTGAGGCGAAAGTCCGCCGACAGGTCGACCACTCTCACCCCCCGGGCCCGCAGCCCCGCCACCACCGGCGCGGAGGCCGCGTGCGGGTAGGCCACGATCGCCGCGTCGACATCACCGTGGCGATCGAGATCGAGCTCCTCGAGCTCGAGCGCGACGCGGTAGCGCGGGTACAGGTCATCCAGCCGACGCCCGACGTCTGAGCGTGAAGTCACGGCGGCCAGGTGAAAGGTCGGGTGGCGCGAGATGAGGTGGGCGGCCAGCGCGCCGGCAAAGCCGCTGGCCCCGGCGACGAGCACGCTAGGCACGCAACATCCCCCCCAGCTGCTGCGCGATCGCCGCGGTGACGCGCTCGCGCACGGCCAGAACGTCCTCGTCGGTCAGGGTGCGGTCGGGCGCGCGGAACGCCAGCGCCAGCGCGATCGAGCGCTGACCCGGGCCCACCTGCTCGCCCTCATAGACATCGAAGATCTCGACCCGGTCCAGAAGGGGGCCGGCGGCCACGCGAACCGTGTCCACCAGGTCGGCCGCAGGGACCCCCTCATCGAGGACCACCGCGAGATCCTGGCGCAGCTCGGGAAAGCTGATCAGGTCCTCATAGGCGACGAGCGCCGGTACGGCGCCCAGCAGCGGTTCGAGGTCCAGCTCGAAGCCGGCTGCACCGGGCAGCTGCCACGCCTGCGCGACGCGCGGATGAAGCTCCCCGATCCACCCGACCGACGTGCCGTCGACGTCCACGTCGGCGGCACGGCCGGGATGCAGGAACTCGCGGCGCCCGCGGCGCACGCGCAGCGAGGACACCCCGAGGGAAACCGCCAGCGCCTCCAGCACACCCTTGGCGGCAAAGAAGTCGTTGTTGAGCACCACGCCGATGCGCTCGACCTCGGTGGCCGGCCATCCGCGCCGCCCGTCGGGGTCCGGGCCGTAGACCGCCCCGTGCTCAAACAGGGCCAGCTCCTGCGCTCCACGTGAAACGTTGTGGGCAGCCGCGTCCAGCAGTGAGGTCAGCAGCGTGGGTCTCAGGAGCGCCGCCTCCTCGGACATCGGGTTCTCCAGGCGCACCATGCGGCGCCAGGGATGCCCGGCCTCAAGGCCCAAGCGATCGACCACGTCAGCCGAAGTGAAGCTCCAGCCCTGGATCTCGTGCAGACCGCAGCCCACGAGCGCGTCCTCGGCCCGACGGCGTAGGCGTTGAGCACGGGTCAGGCGCCCGACCACGCCCCGGCGGGCGGGCAGCGTGGCGGGCAGATTCTCGACGCCGTCGATGCGGGCTATCTCCTCGATCAGGTCCGCTTCGCGAGTCACGTCGCGGCGGCGGAAATGCGGCACGGTCACCCACAGCTCGCCGGCGCCGGCCTCGCTGACACCAAATCCCAGGGCGCGCAGGATCTCCATGCAGCGGGGCCCGGGCACCCCGGCTCCGAGCAGCGCGGCGACCCGCGCCACGCGCAGGAGGATCGGCGTGGGCTCGGGGCCCGGGCCACCCACGTCGATGGAGCCGGGCACGGGGCGCGCCCCGCACACCGAGACCAGCAGGGCGGTGGCCACGGCCTGGGCCTCGATCGTCGCCTCGGGCGACAAACCCTTCTCAAAGCGGGCCGAGGCCTCGCTGCGCAGGCCCAGGCGGGTGGAGGTCCGCTGGATGTTGTCGCCCACCCACGTGGCCGCCTCCAAGAGCACGCGTGTGGTGGCCTCGTCTACCTCGGAGCGCGTGCCCCCCATCACCCCGGCGAGGCTGCTCGGGCCGTCGGCGTCGGCGATCACCACCATCTCAGGGTCCAGCGGGCGCTCGGTGCCGTCGAGGGTCTGGAGCCGTTCGCCTTCGGCGGCGCGGCGCACCACCAGGTGCCCTCCGGCCACCCGATCGAGGTCGAAGGCGTGCAGCGGCTGGCCGGTGAGCAGCATCACGTAGTTGGTGATGTCGACCACGTTTGAGATCGGCCGTTGGCCGGCCGCCATCAGGCGCGCCTTCAGCCAGGTCGGTGAGGGCCCGATCCTGACCTGATCGAACACGCGTGCCGTGAAGCGCGGGCAGAGCTCCGGCGCGCTGACCTGCACACTGACACCGGCTATCTCGGGCTCGTCAGAGCCCGCATCCCCCTCCCAGGGCGCGGGACCCAACGGCGCACCGGTGGCGGCGTGCACCTCGCGGGCCACTCCGTAGATGCCCAGGCAGTCCGGGCGGTTGGGCGTGATCTCCAGCTCGAGCACGTCGGTGACGATCGGCAGCACCTGTTGCAGCGGGGTGCCGGGCGGGGTGCCGTCGTCCAGCACCAGGATGCCGGAATGGTCGGTCCCCAACCCGAGCTCGTCCTCGGCCAGGATCATGCCCTCCGAGCTGACCCCGCGCAGCGTGGCCGACTTCAGGCGCGTGCCGTCGAGCATCGTCGCCCCCGGTCGCGCCACCGCCACCGTCAGGCCGGCGGCCACGTTGGGCGCACCGCAAACGATCTGCGCGCGCTGCTCGCCGAGGTCGACCTCGCATACCGACAGGCGGTCGGCATCGGGGTGGCGGGTCACCGACTCCACCCGTCCCACCACGAAGCCGTCCGGGTCGCGCACCCCGTGATGCAGCGTGCGGTCCTCCTTGGTGCCGGTCATGGTCAGGCGATGGGCGAGCGCCGCGGTGTCGAGGTCCGGGTGGCAGTGCTCATGCAGCCAGGCCAGCGGCACCCTCATGGGAACTGCCTCAGGAAGCGCAGGTCGTTGTCGAACAGCAGGCGCAGGTCGGGCACGCCGTGCTTGAGCATCGCGATGCGCTCGACCCCCATGCCAAAGGCGAAGCCCTGGATGCGCTCAGGGTCATAGGCCGGGTCGGCGACCGCGGCGAACACGTTGGGGTCGACCATCCCGGCGCCCAGGATCTCCAGCCAGCCCGTGGCCTTGCACACCGGGCAGCGCGAGCCGTCCTTGCGCCAGCCGCCGCGACAGGCAAAGCACGACACGTCGACCTCCACCGACGGCTCGGTGAACGGGAAGAAGTGGGGTCGCAAGAGCACCTCGCGCTCGTCACCGAAGATCGCCCGGGCCACCGCTTCCAGCGTTCCCTTCAGGTCGGCCAGGGTTATGTCCTCGTCGACGGCCAGGCCCTCGATCTGGTGAAACTGGGGCGTGTGGGTGGAGTCGGAGTCACGGCGGTAGACCCGGCCCGGGAGGATCACGAAAAGCGGAGGCGGAGCCGCGGTCATGGCCCGGATCTGCCCGGGCGAGGTGTGCGTGCGCAGGACCACGTCGTCGGCCACATAGAAGGTGTCGCTGCGGGCGCGCGCGGGATGGGTGCGATCGTGGTTGAGCGCGTCGAAGTTCAGTTCCACCAGCTCGATCTCGGGTCCCTCGGCGACCGAATACCCCAGCCCCACGAACACGTCCTCGATCTGGCGACGGGTGGCGCTCAACAGGTGCAGGCGACCCACCGGATGCGCGGGACGCCCAGGCAGCGTCACGTCGACACGATCCTCGACCAACTGGCGCTCGAGCTCCTGGGCGCCGAGCTCGTGCGCGCGCGCCTCGATCAGCGCCTCCAGGGCCTGGCGGGCGCGGTTGGCCGCCTGGCCCACCGCCGCGCGATCCTCGGGCGCCAGCTGAGAGACCTCGCGCAGAAGATTGGGAAGCTCGGCCTTGCGGCCGAGGTAGGCGATGCGCAGGCGGTCGAGATCGGCGCTCGACGGGGCCTGGGAGATCGCGTCCTCGGCCTCGCGGTGCAACTGCTCGATGCGTTGGGTGGAAGCGGTCACGGGTCGCTGATCCTACGGGCGCGAGTCAGCTCATACAGGGCCACGGTCGCGGCCATCGCCGCGTTGAGGGAGTCTCCAGCGATCGGGATGCGCACGGTGCGAGCGGCGCCAGCCAGCACGTCGGGCGCCAGGCCCCCGCGCTCGGCCCCGACGAGCACCGTGGTCGGGCCGCTCGGTAGCGCCGGGCCGAGCGGATCGTCCGCGCGGGGATCGAGCGCCACCACGCAGCCGGGCAGCTCCGCGACCGTCTCAAAGCGCGCCAGCGCCACGGTGAAGATCGCGCCCATGCTCGCACGCACGGCCTTGGGTCCGAAGGGATCGGCGCTGCCCGGGCCCAGGGCGACGCAGGAGGCCCCGAAGGCGTGCGCGCCGCGCAGCACCGTGCCCACGTTGCCCGGATCGCCCACTCCGTGCAGCGCCACGCACAGCGGGCCCGTCGGCTTGCTCCAGCGCTGCTCATAGACGGCGAGCGTCCGGGTGCCCGACCCCAGGCTCGAGACCCCGGCCAGCAGGTCGGGCTCGACGGGCTGCCCGTCCAGGCCGCTGCCCGGCGCGCAGAAGCGCTCGACGGCCGTCCAGCCCGCCGCATCGGCACTGGCCAGAAGATCCTCGCCTTCGGCCACGAAGCGCCCGCTGGCGCTGCGCTCGCGACGGGTGCGCAGGCGGCGCACCTGCTTGAGGCGCTCGTTGTGGGCTGAGGTGATGGTCGGCTGGATGGTCATGGTCCTGGGGTCAAGGAGTGGTGTCGATGGGGTGGGGGCCGGTGGCGGTGGGGGAACAAAAAAAGGGCGCCCTTCCGATGAGGAAGCGGCGCCCGTCGAGGCCTTGCCTGTCGGCTGCGCAGATCAGGCAGCCGACGCCTCGCGGGCGGCGTCGGCAAACCGTCGGAACGTTTCGGGGTCACGAACGGCGATGTCGGCGAGCACCTTGCGGTCGAGCTCGATGCCGGCCAGCGACAGCCCGTGGATGAACTGGGAGTAGCTCATCCCGCTCTGGCGTGCGGCGGCGTTGATGCGGGTGATCCACAGGCGGCGAAAGTCGCGCTTGCGGTTGCGACGGTCACGGTAGGCGTAGGAGTCGGCCTTCATGACCGCTTCCTTGGCGCGCTTGTAGTTGGAGTGCGCCTCGCCGCGGTAGCCCTTGGCCCGCTCGAGCGTGGCGCGGCGCTTCTTGCGGGCGTGCAGTGAACGCTTGACGCGGGTCACGAGCCGATCCTCAGAAGCTTCTTGACGCGCGGGGCGTCGTGGTCGGAGATCTCCGCGGGCAGGCCGAGCTGGCGCTTTCGCTTGGGCGACTTCTTCTCGAGAATGTGGCTCGTGAAGGCATGGCGGCCGCGAACCTTGCCGCGGCCGGTGGTGCGAAAGCGCTTCTTGGCGCCGGAGTGGGTCTTCATCTTGGGCATGGCGAACGGGCGATTATGGCAGACCCTCGCGGGTCTGACCCGCCCGTCAGGCGGGTGCGTCGGCGGCGGGCGTCTCGGACGCGGGGGTCGCGGCCTCGTCGGGGGCTGCCTCGGGCGCCGGCGTCTGAGCGGCGTCGCCGTTGGGCGTGTCGAGCTGGCCGGCCAGGATCGCCTTGGACGGTCCGAGCATCATGGTCATGTTGCGCCCATCCTGGATCGGGCGCTGCTCGACCACGGCCAGCTCCGCCAGCTCCTCGGCCAGCCGGTCGAGGATCATCACGCCGCGCTCGGGGTGGGTGACCTCCCGGCCGCGGAACATGATCGTCACCTTGACCTTGTCCTTGTGGCGCAGGAACCGCTCCACGTGGCCCTTCTTGGTGTCGTAGTCGTGCTGGGCGATCTTGGGGCGGAACTTGATCTCGCGGATCGTGATCTGCTGCTGGTGCTTGCGGGCCTGCTTGAGCTTCTGGGCCTGCTCGTACTTGTACTTGGAGTAGTCGAGCACCCGGCACACGGGCGGCTTGGCCTCGGGGGCGACCTCGACCAGGTCGAGGTCACGCTCCTGCGCGTAGGCCAGCGCGTCGTCGATCTTCAGAACGCCCACCTGGCCGCCGTCCTCGCCGATCAGGCGTACCTCGGGCACGCGAATGCGCTCGTTGATCCGAGTCAGGTCCCGTTCGGGCGGGCGCCGGTCGAACCTGCGGGGGACCGGCACTAGGTGACTGGGTGGCGCGTCAAGCGGCGAGCGCGCGGGCCATGAGGACGTGAGCCTGTGTGATCAACGGGGCCGAGTATAGCGGCGTCAGCCGGCGCGGGCCGCCGTTTGCGAACGAGAGGGGGCCTGCGTCTGCCCGCCCACACGGGCCAGGAACTCCTCCACGCCGAGCGTCCCGGCGTCGCCTTGGCGATGCTCGCGCACCGCCACCGTCCCGTCCTCGGCCTCGCGGTCGCCGACGATCAGCATGTAGGGGACCTTGCGCAGCTCGGCCTCGCGGATCTTGCGGCCCACCGACTCGCTGCGGTCGTCGACGTCGATTCGGAGCCCGCCGGCTCGCAGCTGCGCCGCCACCGCCTCAGCCGCGGGCAGATGACGGTCGGCGATCGGGAGCACGACCGCCTGGACCGGGGCCAGCCACACGGGAAACTCGCCCCCGAGGTGCTCTATCAGCACGCCTATGAACCGCTCGTAGGAGCCGAACAGGGCCCGATGGATCATCACCGGGCAGTGCTCTGAGTTGTCGGCCCCGGTGTAGGTGAGCCCGAAGCGCGCGGGCATCGAGTAGTCGAGCTGGACGGTCCCCAGCTGCCATGAGCGCCCGAGCGAATCGGTCATGTGCAGGTCTATCTTGGGCCCGTAGAACGCACCATCGCCCTCGTTGACGTCGAAGGCCAGGCTGAGCGAGCGCAGCGCCTCACGCAGGGCGTCCTCGGCCCGGTCCCACAGGGCGTCGTCGCCGATTCGCTGCTCGGGCCGCGTCGAGAGCTCCAGGCGGGGTGCAAAGCCGAACATCTCGTAGACGGCAAAGCCGAAGTCCAGGGCGGCGGACACCTCGTCCTGGACCTGCTCCTCGGTGCAGAAGATGTGGGCGTCGTCCTGGACGAAGTGACGCACGCGCATCAGCCCGTGCAGCGTGCCGCTGGGCTCGTCGCGGTGCAGCAGCCCCGGTTCGGCATAGCGAACCGGCAGGTCGCGATAGGAGTGGCGCTGCAGCGAGTACAGGTGGGCGTGGCCGGGGCAGTTCATCGGCTTGAGCCCCAGCGGCCGGTCCTCAGAGGAAGTCACGAACATGTTGGCCTGGTACTTGTCCCAGTGCCCGGAGGTACGCCACAGCTCGGCGTCGTAGAGCTGTGGCGTCTTGACCTCGGTGTAGCCGCGCTCGGTCGCCATCCGCCGAGACAGGGCCACCAGCGAGTTGAACAACGTGGTCCCGCGGGGCAGCCAGAAAGCCGACCCCGGGGAGACGTCGGAGAAGGTGAACAGACCAAGCTCGCGTCCGAGCTTGCGGTGATCGCGGGCCCGAGCCAACTCGAGGCGCTCGAGGTGCGTGGCGAGCTCCTGCTCGGACAGGAAAGCGGTGCCATAGATCCGCGTGAGCATCGGGCGACCGGAGTCCCCGCGCCAGTATGCGCCGGCCACCGACTGCAGGCTGAAGGCCTTGACCGCCCTGGTGCTGGGTGCGTGCGGGCCGCGACAGAGGTCGGTGAACGGGCCGTTGGTGTATAGCGAGACCGTCTGGACACCCTGGTCGCGGACGAGGTCGTCGATCAGCTCGACCTTGTAGGGCTGGTCCTCGGCCACGAAGCGCTCGCGGGCGCTGAGGGCGGGCACGTCCTCGCGCTCGAAGGTCTCGGCGGCCCTGATGTGCTCGCGCATCCGCTCCTCGATCGCGGGCAGGTCGGCCTCCGACAGCGACACCCCCTCCGGGAACTCGAAGTCGTAGTAGAAGCCATCCTCGATCGGCGGCCCGATGGAGATGCGCACCCCGGGGTAGAGCTCCATCACCGCGGTGGCCAGCACGTGGGCGGCGTCGTGGCGCACCAGCTCGAGCGCCTCCTCACTTGACGTCGTGACCACCGCGATGCGGGCACCGTCGGGCAACGGGCGGCTCAGGTCGCGCACCTCGCCGTCAACGCTCACGGCCAGCGCGGCGCGAGCCAGCCCCGGGCCGATGGCGGCGGCCGCGTCAGACCCCGTGGCGCCGTCGGCAAGCTCGAGCGATCGCTCGTCGGGCAGGGTGACCGTGACAGGCATGGCGCTAGAGGCTAGAGGGAGGCGGGGGCGCGCCGCGACCCAGGCACGGCACCGTCCCTGGGGTCAAAGCCACCCTGGAAGGTACTGACCGCCCTCGCAGGCGCCGAAGCGCAAGGGGTTCGGGGCATGGGCGATACTGGGCTCGAACCAGTGACCTCCGCCTTGTCGAGGCGGCGCTCTCCCAGCTGAGCTAATCGCCCCGGGAGGAGGAGCCCAAGCCTAGCAACGGGGAGCCGCAGCGAGCCGGCGCCACGGTCGGCAGCGGATGGTGCCGGCGAGCGTCGAGTCAGTAGGAGCGCGGCAGCGGGAGGGCGTCGGGGTGGGTGGTACCCGCTCCGTTGGTCGCGTCCTCATGGGACGGCATGGCGCCGGGCCCATTGGGCGACCCCGGATGCGCTTGGGCCGGCGGGGACGCGGTGGAGGACTCGGTGCCGCTCAGCTCGGCTAGGTCATCCAGACGCCGACTGAGCTCCTCGACCAGCTCCTGCACTCCCTGCGCCGCACCGGAGCGCTGGGCCTGTTCGGCGGCGAGCTGGTCGGCCGCCGTGCGGATCTCGCTCATGGCGGCGGCCGCCTGCTCGGCGGCGTCCTTCTGCTGAGCGGTGGAGCGGATGCTCTCGCTGAGGACACCGGACGTCGACCCCATCAGCTCGCGCACCTCGGTGGCCTGGCGCATGCCCTGCTCGGTCGCCAGGATCGTCGCGTTGGTCTCGTCGCGCACGGCGTTGATGATCTCCTCGATCGAGGAGGTGGAGGCCACGGTGCGCTCGGCCAGGCGCCGCACCTCGGAGGCGACAACGGCGAAGCCGCGGCCCGCCTCGCCGGCGCGGGCCGCCTCGATGGCGGCGTTCAGCGCCAGCAGGTTGGTCTGCTCAGAGATGTCCTTGATCAGCTCGAGGATCTCCCCGATCTTCGAGCTGCGCTCCCCGAGCAGCATCGAGCGCTCGGCGATCGACTGGACGTGGTCCTGCATCTGCTCCATGGTGGTCTCGGTCTGCTCGGCCGCACCGGACGCCTGGCGCGCGTTGGACTCGATCAGCTCCGCCGTCGCGCTCAGCTCCTCGAGGGTGGCAGCGGCCTCGGTCACCGCGGCGGACTGCTCGGAGGTCGCCGCCGCGGTCTCGGACATAGCGGCGTGCATCTCACTGGCACTGAGCACCAGCGACTGGGCCGTCTCCTGGATCCGGCTGATCTGGTCGGTCTGGCGCTCGATCAACCCGAGCTGCTCGGCGATGCGCCTGAACAGGCGCCCCACCGCGCGCATGGCATACAGGGCGATGGCGATCCCGACCAGCGCGGCGAGCAGCCCCGAGACGATGGCCACGATGAGCGCCTGGTCGCTGGCCTCCGTGGACGCGGTCTGCTTGTCATGCGCGTCCTTGGCGAAGTCCTGAACCAGCGTGTCGATGCGTTTGTCGACCCGTGTGAGCTCGGTCGTGTAGGCCGAGACGCCCGCGGCGGCCGCGCGGCGACTGGAGTGCACGCGGGCGATCACCTCCGTGCGGCCCGTCTGGCTCAAGGCCGCTTCGCGGCGGCGTATGTCGGTCAGCAGCGCCACCTGGTCGGCGTCGACGTCCTGGCCGTGCTGGGCGTCGGTGATGGCGGTATCGAACTGGGTCTGGGCCTGGCGCAGATCGACCAGGTCAGCCTGGTCGCCGTCGGCGGCGTAGCCCTCCAGCGAGCTTGCCGTGCGGGCCAGCGAGGTCCGTGCGTTCTCGATGCGCGCGACGGTCTGAGCCTTGTGCAGGGCCACCTGGGCGTGGTCGTGGGCAACGCTGTAGCGCCAGATGGTGAGTGCCAGCGCGATCAGGCTCAGGAGGGCGATCAGGCCGATCAGCGCGCCGAGCCGGCGGACCTGGTTGGTTGATGTCTCGCCGCTCACCTCACAGAGCTTACTTCGATCACCTGACCGCTACCCTTGCCCGGCCCGGGCGACGTGGCGGAGTGGCTACGCAGCGGCCTGCAAAGCCGTTTACACCGGTTCGATTCCGGTCGTCGCCTCTCGGGGGATCTCGGACTTCTCCGGCACCCCTAGAACGTCCGTTCGTAGACCGAGGCCGTACGTGACGTCGCGAACGGCCACTTGCAGGTCGTCTATCCGAGGCTTTCCGAGGTAGGTCTCGGTCGTCCCAATCGTCGCGTGTCCGAGTAGGCGCTGTGCCACGCGGGTCTCCGCCTGGCGCGCGACGTTCTCTGCGACCCACACGAGTCCGCTGCGCGCGACGTGTCTGCCCCTCAGACCACGCAGTTCCGCGTTCCGAAGACCAGCGCAGATCGCCAGCGTGCTCGTCCGCTCGTCCCGAGCAGGCACGGCGAAACCGCCCGCGACGACCTTGGCAATGCCACGAGAGCAGTCCTTCCCCTGCAGCATGTTGCTTGCCGTCCGTTGCGACATTGAGCCGATGCGGTGTAGTCCCCGCGCCCGCGCCGGTAGCCGGGCCACGTCGGGTAGGCTAGCCGTGAGAGTCCGCGGCGAAATTTGTCGTCGCGGCCCAGGCTCGGTGGACGCTTGTCGGGCCACCACTGCTGTAACAGGGAGGTTGTCGTGTTTAGAGGGGTTCGTGCTCACCGGCCGTCGGCCGGACAGGCAGGGCTGGCTGTGGCGCTGCTCGCGCTGTTCGTCTCCGTTGGCGGAGTCGGTTACGCCAAGAAGGTCGTCAGGCTCCTCGACGGGCACACGATCAGGAAGGGCTCGATCGAGGTCGACCGCCTCTCGTCGAAAGCACGTAAGTCGCTCAAGGGCGCCAAGGGAGACAGGGGTGCTCGGGGATGGCAGGGCATCCAAGGGCTCCAGGGCATCCCCGGAACCAATGGCACGAACGGGACCAACGGCACGAGCGGGACCAACGGCACGAACGGAACCAATGGCACCAACGGTGCGACGAACGCGGTCGTGAGGACCACGTCGGTGGACGTGGCGAACAATGGGAACTTCGCCAAGACTGCCTTTTGCAATGCCGGCGAGCGGGCCGTCGGCGGTGGAGTGAGCCTAACCGGCGGGGGCATCGGATTCTCCGATCGCGTCACCGCCAGCTATCCCAGTAACGGTGGACTTTCCGCTCCCGCGGCAGGACAGCCGGCAATATCGTGGAGTGCCGGGATCAATGTCGCTACCGCAGGCTCCTACACCGTATATGCCGTATGTGAATCACCCTGAGCGGGCGGCAGCCGAGGCCCATCTTCTTGGAAGAGGTGCCCTCAGCGATCCCACGGCAAAAGCTCGGCGCCGGGCCCCGTCAGTGTCACGAGACAGGTCTTGCCGTCCCACGCTGCCAGGTTGACCCGGAGCCGCTCGGCCTGGTCGCGGAGATAGATTCCCGCGTAGCCAGGACAGTCGCGCCGCTTGCACCTACCCGCGGTCCAAAGCGACCGAAAGCAGTCAGGACAGTCGAACCGTCGTTCGCTTCGAACTAGACGCGACTGATCGGCAACCACTGCTCCGCCCCTAAGGGGACGCAGCGAAAAGCCCGAATCGGGTCGAGAAGGCGACTGCCCCGGTTCGATTCCGGTCGTCGCCTCTACGACAGCGCCCCCGGATTCAGTGCGGCTCTAGACCCGCTGCTAGTGCGGCACTAGACCCGCTCCTCGAGCTCGACGCGGTCAGCCTGAGCCACCCGCAGCAGGGCCAGTCGGGCGAAGTTCTCGTCGCGGGCATCCTGGAGCTCCCGGGTGGCGATATCGCGTTCGTGCCGGACGTTCTGAAGTGCGGCCAGCGCCCCCTGGGAGCGTTCACGCTCCTGGGCCAGCGCCGCCGCTAGCTGGGCGTGGGCCCGCTCCAGCGCCTTGAGATCCTCGCCCCGCGCCTCCTCCTGTTCTCGACGGGCAAGCTCCGCCTGGACCGTGGCGATCTCGCGTTGGTGCGCGGCCTTCTCGTGGCGCAGGCGTGAGTCGAGATCCTGCGCGCGGCGCGTCTGGGCCTCGAGCTGGGAGAGCAGGTCCTCGCGCTGCTGGCGTGACTGGCGCTCGAGCTCCTCCCGCAGCGACGTGAAGGACTCGAGCTCCTGGGCCTGGGAGGCCATGCGCTCGCGCTCGGCCTCCAGCGTCCGCTCGAGCTCGGCCACCCGACGAGCCATCTCCTCGCGCTGCTGGGCCCAGCGTCGCTCGGTTTCCTGGGCCTGCTCCACCGTTTGCTCACGCGCCTGAAGCTCGGACTCGTATTGGCGGTGCTTGGTGACCAGGTCGGCCATCAGCTGGCTGCGTTCGGATGCGAAGCGGGTCTCGAGCTCGCGGGCGGTCGCCTCCACTGCGGCGCGGGCCTCGGCCAGGGCGTTCTCGAGTGCAGCGGCCCGCTCCTCAGCCTGAGCACGAACGTCGGCTGCCTGCTTTTCGCTGTGGCGCGCTCGGCCTTCGGCCTCCTCCAGGCGACGGGCCACATCGGCCGCCGTCGCCTCCGCCTCGGCTCGGACCCTCCTCAGCTGCTCCTCGAGGCCCCGCTCCCGTTCAGCGCGATCGGTCGCCTGCGCGCGCAGGTCCTCGGCCTCGGTGGCGTGGCGCACCGCCTCGGCCTCGAGCTCGGTGACGCGTGCCTGGTGGGCCTGGAGGTGATGATGGGCATCCCTGAGGGACTCGCGCTCACGCTCGATCGTGGCCGCGAGCTCATCCGCGTGACGCTCGGCCCGACCCCTGCGCTCTCGCTCAGCCACGGCCTCCGCGGCCTCTCGCCGCAGACGCCCAAGCTCGTCGGCGGTCTGTGCGCGCAGGCGTTCGAGTTCGCCCACCGCTTGATCGCGAGCGGCCTCAACCACCGCGCGCTCCTGCTCGGACTCGGTCCGTACTCGCTCGAGCTCCTCAGCCGCTTCGGCTTTAAGGCGCTGCGCCTCGTCCTCGAGCTCGGCCCTGACCTGCTCGACCTCGGCCCTCGCATGCTTCAGCTGAGCCACCGTCTGCCCGAGCTCGGCCTTCATCTGTTCGAGCTCGGCGCTCGTCCGCTCACGCTCGGCCGTCGCCTGATTGACCTCGGCTCTCGCCTGCTCAAGCTCATCGGTCACCCGCTCGAGCTCCATCGTCTTCTGCTCAAGCTCAGCCGCCGCGCTGGCGCGAGCGGCCTCGAGTTCTGCCGCCGCGCTGGCGCGAGCATCGTCGAGCTCAGCC
>DASYID010000016.1:0-5838 GCA_036252775.1 Solirubrobacteraceae bacterium | reverse complement strand
CGTGCGGGTTCAAGGCCGACGGCGTGCGCGCCGCGCTCGGGGACGGCACGGCCTACGGCGTGCGCCTGCGCTTCGTCGAGGAGCCCGAGCCGCGCGGCACCGCGGGCGCGCTGAAGTACGCCGAGTCGATGCTCGACGAGTCCTTTCTGATGCTCAACGGCGACGTGCTCACCGACATCGACCTGACCGCCCAGATCGCCCAGCACCGTGAGACCGGGGCCCGGGGGACGCTGGCGCTGGTGCCGGTGGACGACCCGACCGCCTACGGCCTGGTGCGCCTGGACGCCAAGCGCTCGGTCAAGGAGTTCGTGGAGAAGCCCAGCTCCGATGAGATCGACACCAACCTGATCAGCGCCGGCGCCTATGTCCTGGAGCGCGGCGTGCTCGACCTGATCCCGGCCGATCGCAACGTCTCGATCGAGCGCGAGGTGTGGCCGCAGCTGGTGGGCGACGGGCTCTACGGGTTCCCCTCTGAGAGCTACTGGCTGGACATCGGCACCCCCGCGCGCTACCTGCAGGGCACCTTCGACATCCTCGAGGGCAAGGTCAAGACCGCCGTGGGCGAGCGCCTGGGCGACGGTTACCTGGCCGTCGCCTCCAGCGCCCGCGTGGAGGGGCGGGTCATCCCCCCCGCGGTGCTTGACCCGGGCTGCCACGTCGCTGAGGACGCCCAGGTCGGCAGCCTCGTCGTGCTGGGCCCCGGCGTCCAGGTCGACCGCGGCACGATCATCGAGCGGGCGGTCGTGCTCAACGGCGCGGAGATCGGCCCCCACTGCACGCTGCGCGACTGCATCGTCTCGGCTGGGGTGCGCATCGGGGCCAACACGCAGATCACCGGCGGCGCGGTCCTGGGGGAGGGCGTGACGATCGGCGATGACAACGTGATCACCCGCGGCGCGCGTATCTTCCCCAACGTCAAGCTGCCCGACGGCGCGATCAAGTTTTAGGAAATTGAAGGGAAAGGGCAGGCGCCAGATGAGCACGACCGCGGAGGCCAGACCCGACGCCACGCGTGAGCTCTCGCGCGAGAGCATCGGCTCGCTGGACACCTCCAACCAGCTCGACGACATCCTCGACCTGCCCAACCACCTGCGCGACGCGCTGTGGCGGGTGGAGTCGGCCGGCCTGAAGCCCAACGGCACCTCCGACGGGCTGGTGGTGGCTGGAATGGGCGGCTCGGCCGTGGGGGGAGCTCTGGCTTCCGCCGCCCTGGGCGACCACGCCTCCAGGCCGATCCTGGCCGCCCGCGCCTACGGCCTGCCCCCGTGGACGACGCCCGACACGACGGTGCTGTGCGCCAGCTACTCGGGCAACACCGAGGAGACCCTCGGCTGCTATGAGGCCGCCGGCGCCCTGGGGGCGGTGCGGATCGTGGCCACCACCGGGGGCCGCTTGGCCGACATGGCCCGTGCCGACGGCGTGCCGGTCATCCCGCTGCCCGGCGGCTTTCAGCCGCGCGCGGCGGTCGGCTACATGATGGTCACGGCGCTGGAGGTCGCCGCCCTGTGCGGCGCGGGCCCGCGCCTGACGGCCGAGATCGACGTCGCCGCCTCCCACACCGAGCCGCTGGTGGCCGAGTGGGGCCCGGACGCCCCCGAGGACTCCCCGGCCAAGGCGCTGGCCCGTGGCCTCTGTGACAGCGTGCCGGTGATCGCCGGGGCCGGGCTGACCGGGCCGCTGGCCTACCGCTGGAAGACCCAGCTCAACGAGAACGCCAAACTGCCGGCCTTCTCCCACGAGCTGCCCGAGCTCGACCACAACGAGATCGTCGGCTGGCAGTCGGCCCCCGGCCTGGGGCGCTTCTCGGCCGTGTTCTTAGAGGACACCGACACCCACCCGCGCGTGCAGGCGCGCATCGAGCTGACCGAGAAGCTGATCGCCCCGTTTGCCGCGGCCACCTACCGAGTCCAGACGCGGGGCGAGACGGCGCTGCAGCGGGTGGTCTCGCTGATCCTGCTGGGAGACCTGGTGTCGCTCTACGCGGCGATCCTGCGCGGCGTGGACCCGGGTCCGGTCGAGGTCATCGACCGCCTCAAGCAGGCGCTCAGCCAGAGCTGAGATCAGGCGGGGGCGCGAGCGGGCAGCCCGAGCGCGACCGCGGATCGTGGCCGGGTGATCCGGCCTCAGGGGGTGCTGACCGGCAGGGCGAGCGTCCGCGCCGCGGCGCAGAGGCGCTCGTCGTAGGCGATGAAGGCACCCAGCTCCTCGGTCAGCGTCAGGGCCGTGGCCAGGTGGATCGCGTCCAGCGAGCGTAGCGAGGCCGGCGTCAGGCCCGCCGTCCGCTGGAGCACCTGGCGATCGACCGGGACGAGCGAGACGGCCTCGAGCTCCCTTGCCGCCAGCTCCCCATACAGGGCGCCATAGCGTGAGCAGGCACGCATGGCTTCCACGAGCAGCAGAGCACTCGAGACGAAGGTCTCCCATTTGGACATCTCCGCCGCCAGCTCGACGTGTCGGTCCTCCTCGAGCACGAACTTGACAAAGGCCGAGCTATCCAGATATGCCAGACGTCCTGCTACAGGCGTTCCTCTCGCAGCTCGTCGAGGACCTGTTGGCTCGGCGGCCCTGAGAACTTCGGCCGGCGCTCGGCGCCCTGCGCATGCACGGCAAGCAGGTCTCCCTTGGGCATGGTCGCGCCCCGTTCGGCGACCAGCCTGGCCAGCGGGGAATCGGGGGGCCCCGAGGGGGTCAGGCGGGCGACCTCGCGTCCCCTCTCGGTGACCGTGAAGCTCTCACCCTGCTTGACCTCGTCGAGGTAGCGCGAGAGATTCTGACGTAGCTGCCTCACTCCCACCACACGGGCTTCCTTCATGTGCGTCACTGTAGCACCTTACGCCCGAGCATGGGGATCGGGCCCCGCCGCGGCCGGCGCCAGCTTCAGCGGGTCCTATGCGGTAGGCGATGATGGCGGATCGCGGCGACGCGGTGCGTACACGCGAACTCGGCAAATCATCGGGCCTCCGGTTCGACGGAGATCCGGACACTGGCTATCAGCCATCGAGCGCCCGCAGGTCGCGTAGATCACCTTCGCGACCTGCCGCTTGCTTCATCGCGCGAAGATGCGCGAGGCCGCATACACGAATCTTCGTGTCGCGAAAGGGAACCGCGATGGCCTGCTCCGCCAGGGCTTGAAAGGCCGGCTCCTCGGTGATCCCGGCCACCCATTGCATGATGTCCAACGGCCCGAAGCGAGTCTCCAGCCGGAAGTTCGCTCCCTCGGCGAGCTGCGAGGGATCGGTCGGGTCGTACGGAAGCTCCTCCGCCAGGAACTCACCTTCGCCGACCTGCCGGGCGTCGAGTTCGCTGAGCAATCCGGCCAAGCGTGTGAGGTTGTCCAGGGCGGGGTCTGGGACTATGTCCAGATCCTTCGTCGCACGCACGTATCCATGGACCGCGACGGCAACCCCGCCGATCACCACGAACTCGACGTCGGAGCGTCTCAGCGCGAGCAGTAGCTCATCGGGCTGGAACATCGCGCGACACACCCTGCCGCAGTTCGCTGATCAGGCGGCTCAACCGGAGCGCCTCTTCCAGCAGTTGCTCCGGTGGGCGGCCATGATCCTGCCGAGACCTCACCGCTTGGACACGTTCGTCGCGCTTACGCTCCTCAGGCGTCCACTGGGACGGGCGGACGGCGGACATGCAGGTCATGGTAGTTCTCCAGCCGGTCGCGCCCTGGTGTGCGCATCGGGGCCAACACGCAGATCAGCGGCGGCGCGGTGCTGGGGGAGGGGGCCACGGTCGGTGACGACAACGTGATCACCCGCGGTGCACGCACCTTCCCCAAGGTAGGCGAGGGTGCGCGCTACAGCCGCTCCTCGCGCAGCTCGTCGAGCACCTGTTGGCTGGGGGGTCCGTCCGGGGGCGGGCCCGGCCTCGAGGCCCAGTCGAGGAGGTTGCCGGTACCCGTCATGTGCGTCAATGTAGCACCTGGCATGGACGGCATTCCGCTGGATCTGAAATCCAACCTTGACACAGCCCTGCTAAGGTTGCGCCCAGTGGATGCGCTGACCATCAACGAGGCGGCCGAGACGACGGGCTGGTCGCCCCGAATGCTGCGCTACATCGAGCGCATCGGCCTCGTCACGGCTCCCCGCTCAGACTCGGGCTACCGCCTCTACGGTCCCGAGGCGCTGCAGCGGCTGCGCACCCTGCGCGAGCTGCTCGAGCGCTTTGACCTCGGGCTGGGGGACGTCGGGTTCGCCCGACGCCTGCGCGAGGACGCAACGCTTCGCCTGGCCGTCGAGGGCTGGCTGGCCGATCAGGCCCAGCGCCCCGAGCACGTTCCCGCCGGCGATTGGCTGCGCTGGGAGCGCGACAAGCACGCGCGGCTGCTCGGCCTCGCCGCCTGACCCCCCTTCACCCACGATCTCGATCACGACACCGGAGACGACATGAACGCCACCACCACCGCCGCCCCCGCCCAGACTGACTTCAAGGTCGCAGACCTCTCGCTGGCCGCCTACGGGCGCAAGGAGATCGAGCTGGCCGAGCACGAGATGCCCGGCCTGATGCGCACCCGCGAGGAGTACGCCGCCGCCCAGCCCCTGAAGGGCGCCCGCATCACCGGGTCACTGCACATGACGATCCAGACGGCGGTGCTGATCGAGACCCTGACGTCGCTCGGCGCCGAGGTGCGCTGGTGCTCGTGCAACATCTTCTCCACCCAGGACCACGCCGCTGCCGCCGTGGTGGTGGGGCCTGACGGCACGCCCGAGGAGCCGCGCGGGGTGCCCGTCTACGCCTGGAAGGGCGAGACGCTCGAGGAGTACTGGTGGTGCACCGAGCAGGTCCTGCGCTGGCCCGGCGGCGGGGGCCCCAACATGATCCTCGACGACGGCGGCGACGCCACCATGCTCGTGCACAAGGGCGTCGAGTTCGAGAAGGCCGGCGCGGTGCCCGACCCCGCCCAGGCTGAGTCTGAGGAGTTCCAGGTGTTCCTGGGCCTGCTGCAGCGCTCACTGGCCGAGGACGATCAGCGCTGGACACAGATCGCCGCGGAGATCAAGGGCGTCACCGAGGAGACCACCACCGGCGTTCACCGCCTCTACCAGATGCAGGAGACCGGCGATCTGCTGTTCGCCGCCATCAACGTCAACGACTCGGTCACCAAGTCCAAGTTCGACAACCTCTACGGCTGTCGCCACTCCCTGATCGACGGCATCAACCGCGCCACCGACGTGATGATCGGCGGCAAGGTCGCCGTCGTGCTCGGCTATGGCGACGTCGGCAAGGGCTGTGCGGACTCACTGCGCGGTCAGGGCGCGCGCGTGGTGGTGGCGGAGATCGACCCGATCTGCGCGCTGCAGGCGGCGATGGAGGGCTATGAGGTCAAGCGCCTGTCAGACGTGATCGAGACGGCCGACATCTTCATCACGGCCACCGGCAACAAGGACATCATCACCGCCAAGGACATGGGCGCCATGAAGCACCAGGCGATCGTGGGCAACATCGGGCACTTCGACAACGAGATCGACATGGCCGGCCTGGCCCAGGTGCCGGGCATCGAGCGCATCAACATCAAGCCCCAGGTGGACAAGTGGGTGTTCTCCGACGGCCACGCGGTGATCGTGCTCTCCGAGGGCCGGCTGCTGAACCTGGGCAACGCGACCGGGCACCCGAGCTTCGTGATGTCCAACTCGTTCGCCAACCAGACGATCGCCCAGATCGAGCTGTTTGCCTCCAACGACGAGTACGAGAAGCGCGTCTACGTGCTGCCCAAGCACCTCGACGAGAAGGTCGCCCGCCTGCACCTCGATGCGCTCGGCGTGCGACTGACGCAGCTCACGCCGGAGCAGGCCGCGTATCTCGGCGTGCAGCCCGACGGGCCCTACACGC
>DASYID010000015.1:0-5003 GCA_036252775.1 Solirubrobacteraceae bacterium | reverse complement strand
TTCATCGGGTCTTCGAATCGCGGCCCTGGCGGTGTTCGTCGCCGGGGCTGGGTTGGGCGCCGGAGGAGTCCTCCTGGTCCGCGGCGCGGCGACGCCGGGTGGGTCCTCGGCCGTCACGTCCCCGGCCGTCACGTCCCCGGCGGCTGCTGAGCCGGGCTCGTCGCCTCCGCTTCCCCCCGATCCGCGTTCGCTCGCTCCGGCGCAGGCGCCCCCCGCGCGGGTTCGCGAGTCGCGGCCCCTGATGGTCCCAGGCAGCGCGTCGAGCTTCTCTAGGCTGGCCAGGTCACTCGGAGGCCGCCTGGGGGTCGCGGTGGCGCCACTCGGTCGGGGGGCGGTCAGCACGATGGGCTCCCTGATCACAGGCCATGCCTGGAGTGCCATCAAGGTGCCCGTTCTCGTCACGCTGCTTCGCGATCGCGGCAGCCAGGGCCAGCTGACGTCGCAGGAGCGGTCCTGGGCGCAGTTGGCGCTCACCCAGTCCGACAACCAGGCCGCCATCGGCATGTTCTCGTCACTGGAGCGAGCTCACGGTGGGCTGGTGGGTGCCAGTGCCGCGGTCCAGCAGACCCTGCGCCGCGCCGGCGACCCGATCACCGAGGTCAACACGGCGCCCAACAGCGGCGGCTTCACGACCTTTGGCCAGACGGTCTGGTCGGGCCGGGCGGCAACGCTGTTCTACCGATCGCTGGCCCGGGGCTGCCTGCTGGCGCCAACCGACACGCGGTATGTGCTCAACCTGATGTCCCAGGTAGCTGGTGATCAACGCTGGGGGATGGGGCAGGTGAACGTGCGGGGCAGGCCTGTTGCCTTCAAGGGGGGATGGGGCCCCGAGACCGGAGGGCGGTATCTCGTGCGTCAGAGCGCAATCGTGGGTGCTGGTGCCCGCGGCTACGTCGTAACGATCCTCGCTGAGTCCGGCGTCGGATCCTTCGAGACGGGCACGCAGGCGCTGACAGCTTTGGCACGCTGGGTCGCAGGTCATATAGACCCCGCGTTGTCACGCCCCTCAGACCCCGCCTTGTCACGCCCCTCAGCGGCGTGTGCCTAGAGCTCGATCGCTTGAGCCCCGAGCCCGCCCTCAGACCAGCTCGCGCTCACCCATCAGTTCGCGCACGGCGCGGCAGATATCGGTGGGAGACATGTCCTTGGACAGAAACAGGTCCGCTCCGGCCGCTTGGGACTCGCCGCGCACCCACGCGGAGCGGTGGCCGGTGACCACCACCCTGATCGTCTCGGGCGACAGCTTGCGTACGCCCATGAGGGCGTCGAGGCCATCGAGCTCGGGCATCGTGAGATCCAAGAGGACCACGTCGGGCTGCAACTCCGCCACGGCCCGCACCCCCTCGAAGCCGTTACCGGCTTCTCCGGCGAACGTGAAATCGGGCTCTGCCTCGACCGCGGCGCGCAGCAGGGCGCGGTAGTCCGGCTCGTCGTCGCAGATGAACACGCTGGTCACGCTGGAGCTCCCCCTCTGATCGTGAGACGAGGGCAACGCTACCCACGCTGTCCGGCTCAACGACAGATCATGACGCGCCGCGGCACGGCGCGCAAGGGCGCCGATCAGTTGCCGCCGGGGACGGCCAGCAGGCCCAGCACCCCCAGGACATAGACGACCACCGCCAGCCTGGAGTCTGCCCCGATGCGCAGCCGCGTTCGGCGTGGGCGCACGATCATGCTGACCACAAAGATGCTGGTCATGACCACCCCCAGGGCGGCCATCCACACGTCCGACGGCCGGGCGTGGGGGAGGGCCGGGGTGCCGGCCAGCAGATCGGCCACCACGAACAGTGCCGGGGCGAAGGCGTTGCCCCCGAACATCTCGCTCATCGACAGCGCGTAGTCGCCCAGCTTGATGGCGGCAAAGCCTGTGCTGATCCCCGGCAGCGCCGTGACGAGCGCCAGCACCGTGGCGCCGAAGATGCCCGAGGTCAGGCCCACGTGGTCGGCCAGCGCGTTGCCGCTCTCCTCCAGGGCCCATCCGGCGGCCAGCGTGACCGCCGAGCCGGCGGCGAAGATGGCCAGCACCAGCCCGGTCGAGCGGCCTGCGAACGGGTGGGGCTGGGAGGGATGGCGCTCGGAGCGCCGGCGTCGACCGGGTTTGGCTCCAGGGGCAGTGGCCTTCCACGGCTGCTGGGTGCGCATGCGGTTGACGGCCACCAGCCCCAGGACCCAGGCCGCGGCCATGGCGACGCTCGCGGGGCTGATACCGAGCAGGTTTACGTGCGTGGGCAGCTGCGTGCCCCCCAGAGCGATCACACCGACGGCGATCACCGTCGCCGCCTCGATGACCAACGTCAGCGTGCCGGCCAGGAAGGTCAACGACGAGTCACCCGGGGCGCGCGCGTCGAGCAGCGCGAGCAGGGCGGTCTGGATGGCGATCCCCCCGATCAGGTTGCCGATCACGATGTCGGTATGACCGTTGAGGGCGCCGGCGAAGACGATCGCTATCTCCGGCAGGCTGGTCGCGACGCCGAGCAGGACCAGCCCGCCCAGGGCGGAGCCCAGCTTGAAGCGCGTGTCCAGGGCGTCGGTGGCGCGCGACAGCTGGACGCCGGCCAACCAGGTGAGTCCCGCGCAGGGTAGGAAGACCGCCAGCAGCGCGGGTACCGAGAGGCTGCTCACGCCATCGGCCTAGGTGGGCAGGCTCGAGCCCGCGAAGACGAAGAACCAGATCCCGAACGCCACCAGCGCGATCGACACCGAGCAGACCATGACCACGTCGAGGATCGTGCGCGGCCGGCCGCTGTCGCGCTCGCCGCGCATGCTCTTCATCCACGGCATTCGCACCTTCACCCGTGGTGTCGTGCCCGTCAGGTCCCCGTAGACGCGGTTCAGCCGCGCCAGCAGCTTGCCCAGGATGACCATCGACAGCGGTATGCCGATCAGCACCATCACGTACGGGCCGAGCGTGGGCTGTGAGCTCTTGACGATGCGCGAGGCCAGCCACAGCCAGAAGACCGGTACGCCGAGCCACATCATCACGCTGCCAATCGCCATCAGCCCGATCAGGGCCACGGCGGCCAAGCGTGCCGCTGGTGAGAGCCGAGCCCGCTCGCTCTCGGGCGCTCCGGCAACGTCTTCCACGCCGGAAATATTAGGGCGCGACTACCAGGCTTGGTGGTCGCCGCAGTGCGGGCAGCTGACCGAGGTCGAGACCTTGGCCTCGAAGGCGTACCCGCAGGAGCACGAGTAGAAGGCCTGGTCCAGGCTCACGCTTCCCTGGCGCATACGGCTCTCGACCGTGGAGCTCGCGCTGGCCTCAGCCGGTCGGGGGGCGGTGCGGACCGGGGGCTCGGCCGAACGTCGGCGGCGGGGCTCAGTCTTACTTGGTAGGCGTACTCGCATCTGTGTCTATCTCTAGGAACGCATCGGGACCCCCTAAGGTTTCGCCCTGACCCGACCAATTCCTGGGCGGGGCGGCGGGGTCTGAGATAATCCCTCGCCGCGATGAATCCCGACCGCAAGCGCACGATCCGCCTGGTCGTGGCTCTGAGTGCGGCCGTGCTGCTGGGTGGCGCCCTGATCTACACGAGCTTCGCCGCCTCCAGCCCGACCCGTACGCCGAGCCAGCTGCTGGCCAACGCCCAGCCCGGGAGCTCCTATCAGCTCACGGGCAAGGTGGCCACCGGGTCGGTGCGCCACCAGGGGGCCGTGTTGCTGTTCGCGGTCCGCGACCGCGCGGGCAGCGCGTCGGTCCCCGTGCGCTACACCGGCACCGTGCCCGACCCCTTTCGGGAGGGCCGCGAGGTGATCGTGACCGTCCGTCGGGAGGGCGCGGGTTTCGTGGGCCAGCGCGACTCGCTGGTCACCAAGTGCCCGTCGAAGTTCGCGGCCGCGCCCAACCGCAAGACCTACTAGTGCCGGCCTCGGCGACGGCGGAGCGCTAGTGGCCCTCCTCGGCCGCGCCTGCCTGCTGCTGGCCCTGGCCGTGGCCGTGTACGGGATCGGCGCCTCGCTCTACGGGGCTCGTCGTGGCCGGCGGGCATGGACCGAGTCGGGTCGCCGCGCCGTGTTCGCCGTGGCCGGGGTCCTGACCGTGGCCTTCGCCGTGCTCGAGGTCGCCTTCCTGACCTCGGACTTTCACTTTGACACCGTCGCCTCGCACTCGAGCACCACGACGCCGACGTTCTACCGGGCGGCGGCCATGTGGTCCTCCCAGGAGGGGTCACTGTTGCTGTGGGTGTGGCTGCTGTCGCTGTGGTCGAGCCTGGCGCTGTTTCTGACGCGCGGACGCCTGCGCGAGATCACGCCCTACGCCACGGCGGTGCTGCTCGGCTTCGTGGTGTTCTTCGCCTCCCTGCTGGTGTTCTTGGTGACGCCCTTTGCCACCACCGCGGTGGCGCCGGCGGAGGGGGCGGGGCTGAACCCGCTGCTGCGCCACCCGAGCATGATGATCCACCCCCCGATGCTCTACTCGGGCTACACGCTGTTTGCGATCCCCTTCGCCTTCGCCTTGGGGGCGCTGATCACGCGTCGCATCGACGCCAGCTGGATCGCGGCCACGCGCCGCTTCGCCCTGGCCGCCTGGTTCATGCTCGGTGTCGGGATCCTGCTTGGCGCCCGCTGGTCCTACGCCGAGCTGGGCTGGGGGGGCTACTGGGCCTGGGACCCGGTGGAGAACGCCTCGCTGATGCCGTGGCTGACCGCGACGGCGTTTCTGCACTCCGCGATGATCCAGGAGAAGCGGGGCATGCTGAAGGTCTGGAACGCCTCGCTGGTCCTGGCCACCGGGGTGCTGGCGATCCTCGGCACGTTCCTGGTGCGTTCGGGCATCCTGGACTCGATCCACGCCTTCGGAGCCTCCACGCTGGGAATCCCGTTCGTGGCGTTGATCGCCGTTCTGGTGGCGGGCTCGGTGGCGCTGGTCGTCAGCCGGCGCCGGGCCCTGGCCTCCGAGCACCGCCTGGACTCCCTGCTGTCTCGCGAGGCGGTGTTCATGGCCAACAACCTGGTCCTGGTGGGCCTGTGCTTCGTGATCTTCTGGGGGACCTTCTTCCCCCTCA
>DASYID010000014.1:0-3911 GCA_036252775.1 Solirubrobacteraceae bacterium | reverse complement strand
CGATAAGGTCCACTTCGATGGCAGTTATGGGGTCCACTTCACGATCGCGGGATTTGGACGCCACCGCTCGATCGCGCGACTCGGGCTCTGCCGCTCGATCGCGCGACCTGGACTCTGTCTCTCAACCGCGCGACCTGGACGCCGCTTCTCGATCGCCGGACCTGCTGCTCCCGCCGCTGGCCGCCGGCCCGGGCCGCCGCGTCCGGCTGGAGGGGGCGCTCCGCGACGCCGTGCGGTCGGGTCGCCTGTCGGCCGGGTCCACCCTGCCGTCCTCCCGGGCACTGGCCCAGCGGCTGGGCGTCTCGCGTCGACTGGTCGTCGAGGCCTACGGCCAGCTGGTGGCCGAGGGCTACCTGGTGGCCCGGAGGGGCGCGGGCACACGGGTGGCCGAGCGCGCGGCGGCGACACGTCCAGCCGCGCCTCGCCCCGTTCCCCCGGCGGCCCGCCCCCGGTGGGACCTGTTCCCCGGCCACCCCGATCTGAGCCTGTTCCCGCGCACGGCCTGGCTTCGGGCCATGCGCGACACCCTGGCCGAGCTGCCGGCGATGCGCCTGGGCTACGGATGGCCAGGTGGGGCAAGGGAACTGCGGGAATCGATAGCCGAGCGCCTGTGCCGGGTGCGCGGAGCAGCCACTGACCCCGAGCACGTGGTCGTCTTCTCCGGCTACCTGCACGGCCTGCACGTCCTCGGGGCAGTCCTGCGCGGGCGCGGCGTGGCCCGGGTGGCGATGGAGGACCCTGGCTTTCCCCTGTGCGCCGACGTGCTGCGAAGCGTGGGGCTGGAGGTGGCGCCCATTCCGGTGGATGAGGAGGGCCTGTCGGTGTCGGCGCTGGCCGGCGCCCACGTGCAGGCGGTGGTGGTGACACCCGCGCACGCGTTTCCGACCGGCGTGGTGCTGTCTCCGGAGCGCCGCACGCAGCTGGCGACCTGGGCCCAGGCGTGCGATGCCCTGGTCATCGAGGACGACTACGACGGCGAGTTTCGCTACGACCGCGAGCCGGTCGGCGCCCTCCAGGGCTTGGCCCCCGAGCGCGTGGTCCTGGCCGGCTCGCTGTCCAAGACGCTGGCTCCGGCCGTGCGGCTGGGATGGCTGGCGCTGCCTGAGCAGCTCAGCGGGCCGGTCATGGGGGCCCGGGCGCTGAGCGGTGACACCGCGGGGCTGGGCCAGCTCGCTGCCGCACGCCTGATGAGCACCGGGGCCTATGACCGCCACCTGCGCAGCGCCCGTCTGGCGTACCGGCGCAAGCGTGAGGCGCTGCTGGCGGCGCTGGACGAGCAGCTCCCGGGTGTGCGGGTGCACGGGGTGGCCGCCGGATTGCACGTAGTGCTCGAGCTGCCACCGGGGATCGCCGAGCATGCGGTGGCGGCCCAGGCCGCCCAGCGTGGCCTGCGCGTCTACCCACTCGGTCGGTTCTGCGCCCGGGCCCAGCCTCCACCCAGCCTGGTTATCGGCTATGCCAGCGTGGGCGAGGGGGCGCTGCGCGACGCGGTCGCGGTGCTGGCCGACGCGGTCGCGGCGGCCAGAGTCGCCGACTCGGCCGGTCCGCCGCGAGTCCCTCGCCCACGAGATGTCGCACCAGCCTCAGCGCTGGCCGACCAGAGCTAGGCTGCCGCCGGTGCAGACGACCAGCATGGGGCTGAGGGCCGGAGGCGTGAGCGAGGCGTTCGAACCGGTGGCCGCCTCGTTCTCGGCGCTGGTCGGACGCGGCGCGGGCGGCGGCGCCCTGGTGGTTCGCCTGCGCGGGGAAACGGTGGTCAACCTGTTCACCGGGACCACCGATCGCCGCGGGACACGGCCGTGGACTGCTGACACGCTGGCCATCAGCTTCTCCACCACCAAGGGCATCGCCTCCACCGTGCTTCACCGCCTGATCGACCGCGGCCAGCTCGGCTACGACGACCCGGTGGCCACGCACTGGCCGGAGTTCGCCGCGGGAGGCAAGGGACGGGTCACCGTACGCGAGCTGCTCACCCACCGGGCCGGCCTGTCCAGCGTCCAGGCGGTGGCCCGCCGAGCCGAGGACCTGCTCGACCACCTGGGCATGGAGGAGCGCCTGGCCGCCCGCTCGGTCCACGCCCCCACCACGCGCTCGGCCTATCACGCGATCACCTACGGCTGGCTGGTGGCCGGCCTGGTGCGACGCCTCACCGGCCGCGGGCTCGGTGATCTGGTGCGCACCGAGCTGGCTGAGCCGCTCGGGACCAACGGGCTGCACATCGGCGCGCCGGCCGCCATCCGCGAGCATGTGGCCCAGCCGATCGGCTCCGCCCTGCGCCAGCTGGGTTCGACGGCGCAGCGACTGAGTCCGCTGTGGACCCGCGCTCGCCGCGCTCGCCCGGCCTTTGAGGCACTGCACGTGTCCGGGTTTCATCGTCTGTTCGAGGGCGACGAGCCACCGATCTGGACGACCGAGATGCCCGCGGTCAACGGCACCTTCAGCGCCGACGGCCTCGCCCGCCTGTACGGCGCGCTGGCCAACGGCGGCACCGACGCCGGCGCGACGCTGCTGTCCAGTGACGTCACCCACGGACTGGGCCGCGTGCAGGTCCGCACCGCCGACACGGTCCTGGGCCTGCGCATGCGCTGGCGGCTGGGTTACCACCAGGCGTTCGGGGCGCGTGACGCCCCGATGGCCTTCGGACACTACGGCTACGGCGGCTCGGGCGGCTGGGCCGATCCGCAGCTGGGACTCTCGGTGGGATTCGTGACCAACCGCATCGGCTCGCTGACCACCCCCCTGGGCGACCTGACCCTGTTTCGACTCAACCGTGTGGTGCGCGAGTGCGCGGCGCGCGCGGTCGACTAGACCGGTGCGCCAAGCAGCTCCGCGTACACGGCTGCCGTCTGGCCGGCAATCTCGGCCCAATCGAAGCTCAGCACGTGGTCGGAGGCCTCGGTGACCAGGCGGTCGCGCAGCTCGTCGTCGGTGAGCACGCGCTCGACCATCTCGGCCAGCGAGTCGGGGTCGCGCGCCCGGAAGCGCAGGCCGACCTCGTCGTTGGGGACCACTTCGCGCAGGCCGCCGGTGTCGGCCACGATGCAGGGGCAGCCCGAGGCCATGGCCTCCAGCGCCACCAACCCGAAGGGCTCATAGATCGAGGGCACCACGCACAGGTCGGAGATGCGGTACAGCGAGTGCAGCACGTCGTCGCCGATCCAGCCCAGAAACGTCCCATGGGCCTCCAGGCCCAGCTCGCGGGCCTGCTCCTTGAGCTGGGCCTCGTGGGTGCCGGACCCGGCGACCAGGAAGCGCACCGCCCCCACGCGCTCGATCAGCCCGGGCAGCGCCTCGAGCGCGAGCTGAAAGCCCTTCTCATAGACCAGACGACCGACGAGCAGGACCAGCCGCTCGTCGGGGGCGGCGAAGCGTCCGCGCAGGGTGGCGAGATCGTCGACCGGCTGCAGGTCGAGTGGGTCTATGCCGTTGGGAATCACACTGATGCGCTGCTCATCGAGACCGTAGACGTCAGCCACGTGCCCGCGCATGTAGTGCGAGCAGGTGATGACCCGGTCGGCCCGGTTGGCCATCCACTGCTCAACCCCGTGGATGTAGGACTGGGGATGGGACTGCACCCAGCCCTGGTGGCGCCCGTACTCGGTGGCGTGGATGGTGGTCACCAGCGGACAGCGAAAGCGGTTGGCCAGATGGTCGCCCGCCCCCGCCACCAGCCAGTCGTGGCCGTGGACCAGATCGAAGTCGTAACGATCCCCGAGCTCGACGCCGGCGGCCAGCATGTCGGCGTTCATGTGCTCCACCCAGGTGACGAACTCGCCCAGGTCGCGCGGCCGGCGCGGCTCGCGCACACGATGCACCAGCACGCCGGCGCGATGCTCCTCGGGCGGCATGCGCTCATCCCCGCGCGTGAGCACGTGGACCTCGACATCCTGGCCCACGAGGCCCTCGGCGAG
>DASYID010000013.1:0-13001 GCA_036252775.1 Solirubrobacteraceae bacterium | reverse complement strand
GTCGCTCGGCTGGCTCCCCACCGGCAGGCCTGTCAGTCCGGGGAGGATCTCCCCCCGGGCGCGAGTGGCCTTCACCTGGCCGCGCGGAACTATGGACAGCCGGGTCCACCACTGTTGGTGACCTTCACGCGTGCTGGGCGCATTTTTATCACCGGGTCAGCCCCGCCGGGATGGCGTGATGGGACCGTCGTGCTCCCGATCGGCCCGACGCGTCAGTTCGTCTCCGACTTGACGGTGTGCGTGACCGATCTGGGGGCCACTCCAGTCGCCATCGCCGGCGCTGCGGGCCGCATTCGCCTGGAGTACCAGACGCCCTCGGAGTCATGGTGGTCCCAGCTGGGAGAGATTAACCGGCGCCTGATGGTGGGCAGGGCGTCGCTCCTGGGGTCGGTGACCGGCCCGCTCATCGTCCTCGTGGAGCTGCTGGTGGTGGCCCTGGCGGTCGGAGTGGCTTGGACCGCGGCGCGCCGACCGGGGAGGCGGGCATGAGTGCCTGGGTCCGGCGCTCGGTGACCCGGCTGCGCCGACGGCTGGCCCGTCTGCCTCGTCTGCTCTACGTGGTGTGTGCGGTCGCCCTGCTCAACGGAACGGCCTGGAGCGTGATCACCCCTCCGTTTCAGGTGGCCGATGAGATCTCCCATATCGGCTACGCGCAGTACCTGGCCGAGACCGGAAAGCTGCCCGTGTTTCGCGCCAATCAGCCCCAGTACTCCGGCGAGGAGCGAGCGCTGCTCACCGCAGAGCAGTTCTTCGGGGTCATCGGCCCGCCCCAGAACAAGCCGCCCTGGTATCAACGTCAGATCCAGGCTGTGCTGCGCCAGCAGCAGGGGGCGGCGGATCGCCGGGGTGTGGGCAGCGTTTCCAGTGCCACCGACAACCCACCGCTGTATTACCTGTTGGAGGCCGTTCCCTACTGGGTCTCGCCGTCGCACGCGCTGCTCGACCGACTCGTGCTCATGCGGCTGCTTTCGGTACTGATGTCCGTTCTCGCCGTGGGTTTGGTGTTCCTGTTTCTGCGCGAGGTGCTTCCCGGAGCTCCGTGGAGCTGGCCGGTGGGAGCCCTGCTCGTCGCGCTGAACCCCACCTTTGGACAGATCTCCGGTGGGGTCAACGCCGACAACCTCCTGTTCCTGGTCAGCGCGGCGACCTTTCTGCTCATCGCGCGCAGCTTCCGGCGCGGTCTCACCCTGCGCCGAGGCGTGCTGCTCGGGGTGGCGAGTGCTGCCGGACTGTTGGCCAAGCCGGCTTTCATCGGGCTCATCCCCGGCATCGTGCTCGCGCTGCTGATCCTTGTTGTGCGCCGGCGGGGCGTGAGCGGCCTGAAGGCCGGCGCCTGGGCGCTGGCCGCTGCTCTGGTGCCCCTGATGCTCTACGCGCTGGCCCTGAAGACGGTCTGGACGCGCCCGTTGGCTCCCGGCCAGCTGAGTCTGACGGGGCCCGCTTCGCCCGAACTGCACAACCTCAAGGAGCAGGTCTCGTTCGTGTGGCAGCTGTTCTTGCCGCGGCTGCCGTTCATGGCAGACAAGGGAGTCGGCCTGGGGGGCGCGGCCCCTTACCCGGGCCAATTTCCCCTGCGTGACGTGTGGGAAGTCGGTCTGGTGGGCAAGTTCGGCTGGCTGGACTACGGCTTCGCCCCCGCCGTCTACGACGCAGCCTGGAGCATCCTGCAGGCGGTCGGGGTCCTGTTCTGCTTCGGGCTGGTGACGGTGCGCCGCACCCTGCGTCGCAGGCTGTGCGAGATCCTCGCCTATGCGGCCCTGGCCGTCGGCCTGATGGCGGTGATCGGATTCGCCGACTACCGTGCGCAGATCCTGGTTCAGCCTCGCTTTGAACAGACTCGCTATCTGATGCCCCTGCTGGCGCTCTACGGGGGGTTCTTCGCCGTCGCGGTGCGGGGCCTCGGCCACAGGGTCGGCCCGTTGCTCGGCGCCGCGCTGATCATGCTCGCCGCGGCCCACACGGTATTCGCCCAGATGCTCACCGTCGCGCGGTTCTATGCCTGAGCAGGCGGGCTCGCCCAGTGACACCTACCGGTCTGCCCCGGTCGCCACCGGCGAGCGCCTGATTCCCGAGGCCTACCAGGGCGAGCTCGTCCACGCCGAGCACCTGGCTCGCTACCGCCTGGCCGCACGCCTCGCCTCCGGTCGACGCGTCCTCGACGCCGCCTGCGGCGAGGGCTATGGCTCGGCCATGCTCGACGCCGCCGGGGCTGCCGAGGTGATCGGCGTGGACATCGATGCGGCGACCGTTCGTCACGCGCGGGAGCGCTACGCGCTTGATGCCCGCGAGGGCGATGTGACCGCGTTGCCCCTGCCCGATTCCTGCATGGACCTCGTGGTGTCGTTTGAGACGATCGAGCATGTCGCTGAGCCTGAGCGGGCGCTGGATGAGTTTCGGCGGGTACTGGCTCCCGACGGCGTGCTGCTCGTGTCCACGCCCAACACACGCGAGTACCTCGACGACAATCCCTTCCACCTGCGCGAGCTCACCACCGAGGAGTTCCTAGGGGCTCTGCGCGAGCGCTTCACCCACGTGCGGGCGCTCTATCAGCAGAATTATCTGCTCTCGGCTGTGCTCGACGAGACCGCACTGGCCGAGCGGGATCCCGATCCGCCGCGCCGGCTGGAGGTCTCAAAGCTGGTAGGACTGAGCCCGGGGCGCGAGCTGTACACAGTCGCCCTGTGCGGAGTCGCCGAGCTGCCGGACTTGACCGTCGACGTGGCGGTGGCCGCCGACATCCACGAGGCTCATCGACTGGCCGAGGAGCTGCGCGAGTGGCCGCGCCGCGCCGCCCAGGCCGAGCGCCTGGTAGGCGAATGGACCGCTCGCGCGCACGAGGCTGAGCGCGTGCTCACCGAGTGGACCGAGCGCGCCGCCACGGCCGAACACCTCGTGGGTGAGTGGGAGGCGCGGGCCCGGCTGGCCGAGGCGGAGACCGCTACCTACCGCGAGCGCGCCGACGAGGCCGAACGCCTGGTGGGCGAGTGGCAGGCACGCGCCACCGAGGCCGAGCGCCAGGTTCATCAGCTGCGTGAGAACCTCATGCGCATGCGCTCCTCGCTCAGCTGGCGGCTGACCAAGCCTCTGCGCTGGCGGCGCGCGCTGGCTGCGCGTCGCGCCCGCCCTTAGGCCTCACTGTCGGCCACCGATTCCAGGAAGCGCTCGAGCTCGTCGATGCGGCGCTCCCAGGCGTAATCGGCCGCCGTTCGCCGTCCCTGGTTGCCGAGGCGCTCGCGCAGCTCCGGGTCGTCGAGTACGCGCTGGAGTGCCTGGGTCACGCTGTTCACGTCCGGTTCGGGCATCAGGCAGTTCACGCCGTCTGAGCAGTAGTCGCGGTTGCCGTGGGCGTCGGTGCAGACCACCGCCGCGCCGGCCGCCATCGCCTCCAGTGCCGGCAGGCAGAACCCCTCGTGCATTGAGGTCTGCAGGAACACCGCCGCCTCGTTATAGAGCTCGTTGACGCGCTCGTCGCTGGGCTTGAGCTCATAGACCACATCGGGTGCCCGACCCAGCTCAGGCTCGATACCGAACAACCGCAGCTGCGGACGCGGCTCAGGCAAAGCCCGGTGAGCAGCCAACGTCAACGGCAGGTTCTTCAGCGGATTCGAACGCCCCAGCGCCAGGATCTGGTCGGGTCGGCGCTCGATCTCTAGGGGCCGAAACAGGTCCAGGTTGATGCCCGGGGCCACGATCTCCGCGTCCAGCCCGAGCTCGCGCAGCCGATCGCGGTTCCAGCCGGAGATCGTCATGTAGCGAAACTCCTGCTGATAGGAGGCCAGCACGCGGTTGCGCGTGCGCTCGTTGTCGGGGTAATAGGACGTCTCAATGTCCTGCACGAAGTAGACGGCGCGCCCGTGCACCAGCGACGCTTGCCAGACCGGAGCCGCCGTCGTCCACCAGGTCGCCACCTTGATCGCCTCCAGCGGAGCGAGCGCCTCGGCCAGCGCCTCGAAGCGCGAGAAGGTGTGCACCGCCACCTCGAGGTCAAACCAATCGGGCTCGGGTCCCAGCGTGTAGAGCGCGACCTCGTGGCCCCGCGCGGCGAGCCGGTTGAGGTGCTCATAGATGTCGCGGTGTCCTCCCCCGACCCCCGTGTCCTGGGTCACGTAGACCACTCGCAGCCGTCCCTTCGGGGTGCGCACCGGCCGTGGCGCGAACCAGTCCCCCCAGCGGGTCCAGAAGCGTTCCTGGGAGGAGCGCTCGCGCTCGCCGACCTCGACCCCGCGGGTGACCGACTCCAGGTGGGTCAGGGTCGCCGATGGCTCATACAGCACGACGAAGCCGGCCTCCCAGGCGCGCAGGCACCAGTCCACGTCCTCGTAGGCCATCGCGTAGCGCTCGTCGAGCAGCCCCACCGCGTCGATCAGCTCCCGGCGCAGGTACATGCAGGCTCCGGTCACCGCGAGTACGGGGAGGGAGATGTTCGCGGGACCGTGGCGAGCGGCCTGGAAGCGGAAGCGGTGGTCAAACCACTCCGGCGCGCCCAGGTTGCGATGCGTGCCCGCGAACTGGATGCGACCGTCCGGGTACAGCAGGCGGGCACCGACCACCCCAACCCGTCCCAGGCGCGGAGCTCCGGGCGCGGGGTCGCGCTCGCCCGAGGCGGCGTACTGCAGGGTCTCCAGCCAGCCGGCGTGCGGGCGCACGTCGCTGTTGAGCAGGATCACGTCGCGGTCGGAGGCGGCGGCGCGCAGGCCGCGGTTGGCGTTGGCGGCAAAGCCGACGTTGTCCTCCCCGAGGATCACCGTCACCCCCGGTCCCTCCAGGGACCGCAGGGCCGACTGGTGCTCGGTGGCGCTGGCGTCGTCACAGACGATCACCTCCGCCGCACCTTGCGGGGTCGTGGTGCGGATCGCGCCCAGCGCGTCACGCACGTGGGTGACGTCGCCGTAGGTGGGAATCACGATCGTCACCGGGCGCCCCCGACGGCGATACCAGCGCCTGGCGTCGACGAGGTCAGTGGCGACCCAGTCGTTGAGGGTCAGGCGATCGCGCCAGGGGGTAAAGCGCAACGGGAAGGTCACGGCGCGCCGGGCCGTCTCGCGCGGCCCGAGGTAGCGGTAGGTCAGCAGCGCGCGCCGCCACAGCCCCGACAGCTGGCGCCTGACCCGAGGACCGGGCCGGGCGGGTGGGTCGGGGCCGGGGGAGGTCATGCAGGCGAGCAAGCTAGCGCTCTGTCCCCGTAATCTCTCGCCCCGTGCGCGTCCTACCCACCGAACTCGAGGGACCCATGCTGATCGAGCCGACCGTTCACGGCGATGCACGCGGGTTCTTCCTGGAGACCTTTCGCGAGCAGGTCTTCGGCGATCTGGGCGTGGCTGAGCGGTGGGTGCAGGACAACCACTCCCGCTCCCGCCAGGGCGTGCTGCGCGGCATCCACTTCCAGCCGGGCATGGCCAAGCTCGTGCGCTGCGCACGCGGCGAGATCCTCGACGTGCTCGTCGACCTTCGCCGTGGATCGCCGGATTTCGGGCGCTCGGAGGCGGTGGCGCTCGACGACGTCAGCCACCGCCAGCTGTACTGCCCCGACGGCTTCGGTCACGGCTTCTGCGTGCTCAGCGAGGAGGCCGACGTCGTCTACCGATGCTCGGCCTATTACGACCCCGAGCTGGAGGCGGGCATCCACTACGCCGACCCCGCCCTGGGGATCGTCTGGCCCGAGCTCGAGCTCACGGTATCGGCCCGGGATCAAGCGGCGCCGCTGCTGGCCGAGGCAGCCGATCGGCTCCCCTTCGAGTACTCCTCCTGACGTGCGGCCCGAGTTCCTGGCGCTGCTGCGTTGTCCCGCCTGCTTGGCCGAGCGGCCGTTCGCCCTATCGGACGCCGTCAGCGATGAGCGCGAGATCCGGGAGGGCCGGCTGACCTGTGGCTCGTGTGGACACGGGGCCGTGATCAGCGCCGGGATCGTCGATCTGATGTTCTCCGAGCCGGATTTCGTGGCCCGCGAGGCGGCTGGGTTGGAGCGCTTCGCTCAGGAGATGCGCGACAAGGGATGGGATCGCGAACGGGTGCTGGAACTGCCCTACGCGCAGGACGGCTACTGGTTCGCGCAGGCGACGGCCATGCATCAGACCCTCCACCAGCAGCCCTTTGCCCCCGGGGACCGCGTCCTGGATGTCGGCTCCAACACCTGCTGGGCCAGCGCGATGTTGGCTCAGAACAATCTCGAGGTGGTCGCCCTGGACATCGTCGCGGCGGATATGCAGGGGTTGGCCACCGCGGACTGGTGGATGGAGGAGAAGTCGATCTATTTCGAGCGTCTGCGCAGCGTTATGTTCGCCCCGGCCCTGGCCGACAAGACCTTCGACTGGGTCTGGTGCTGTGAGGTCCTGCACCACAACCATCGCGAGAACCTGGAGCGCACCCTGGCCGAGCTCTATCGGGTCCTCAAGCCGGGAGGGAAGCTACTGGCCGTAAACGAGACACTGCGCAGCCTGCGCTACCCGGGGTTCAAGCCGCGCAGCGACGCGGCGGCCGACGTCGACCAATGGGAGGGCCACGAACACGCCTACCTGCGCAACACCTATCTGCGGGCAGCCCGCGCCGCCGGGTTCGAGGTGGAGGTCAAGGGACCGTGGTACCTGGATCCCTTCCGCGAGGACGACTACCTGATCGGTCCGTCCACCTCCTCGCGGGAGGGACTGAAGACGGCGGTGACTCACGTGATCCGACGGCGTCCCCGTTGGCGCCACTCTTACCTGGCGTTCAAGGCTTATGTCACGGGCGGCACCGCTCTGTTCTTCGTGGCGACCAAGCCGGCATAGCGTCCGGCACCGCTCCCGCCGCCCGCCGGCGCCGCCCCCCGTCCCGGGCGCATCCGCGGCCGGCCGCTAGTGTTCAAATCCGCATGGACGAGCGCACCAGCAGCGCCCGCGCGCGCCCGGCCGGACCCCCCGCTGTCGTGGCCGATGGGGTCTCCAAGAGCTTTCGCATGCCCCGCGAGCGCGTGCACACGCTCAAGGAGAAGGTCCTTCACCCGCGGCGGGGTCACGGCCACGATGCCCTGGACGCGCTGCGCGACGTTTCCTTCTCGGTGGCCGAAGGCGAGTTCTTCGGCATCGTGGGACGCAACGGCTCGGGCAAGAGCACGCTGCTGAAGTGCCTGGCCGGGATCTATCGCACCGACCGCGGCCGCATCTTCATCAACGGGCGCGTCTCCACGTTCATCGAGCTGGGGGTGGGATTCAACCCCGATCTGGCCGCCCGCGACAACGTGATCATGAACGGCATCATGCTCGGGCTGACCCCGCGCGAGGCGGCGGCGCGGTTTGACTCGGTGCTGGAGTTCGCCGAGCTGGAGGAGTTCGTTGACCTCAAGCTCAAGAACTACTCCTCGGGGATGCATGTGCGCCTGGCCTTCTCGGTGATGGTCCAGGTCGAGGCCGACATCCTGCTCATCGACGAGGTGCTGGCCGTCGGGGACGCGGCCTTTCAACAGAAGTGCTTTGACGTGTTCAACGAGAAGCGCGACGCCGGCAAGACGATCGTCTTCGTCACCCACGACATGGGGGCGGTCGAGCGCTTCTGCCATCGCGCCATGCTGCTCGAGCGCGGCGAAGAGGTCATCACCGGCGAGCCGCACCAGGTCGCGGCCCGCTACCTGGAGATCAACTTCGCCCGCCAGGCTTCCGAGCCGGTGCGCCCGGAGGACTTCCCCGACCAGCAGGCTCGAGGAGGCGACGGCTCGGGACGCGTCGTCGAGGCATGGATGGAGAACGCCCAGGGTGAGCGCAAGGCCGTACTCATGCAGGGCGACCGCTGCAGCCTGCATGCCCGCGTGCGCTTCGAGCGCGCCGTCGAGGACCCGTCGTTTGCCGTCTCCTGGGTCAACGAGCAGCGCCAGAACCAGTTCGTGGCCAACACCGCTGTCGATCAGGAGCGAACCGGCTCCTTTGCCGCCGGCGAGGAGGTGCTGTTCTCGGTCAGCTTCGACAACCATCTGGGGCCGGGCCGCTACTTCCTCTCGCTGCAGCTGGCCCACCGCGGCGGCGGCACCGACCTCATCGACCGCTGGGAGCGGATGAGCTCGGTGGTGGTCGTGGGCACGCGCAGCGCCGGAGGACTCGTCGACCTGCCCCATGAGCTGGCCCTGCGACGCCTGGGACCGGCGGCTGGGGTCACGACGCCCACGCTGGGCGCGACGCCGTCCCCGCCGTCGGCGCCGGTGGACGCGCGATGAACCGGGCGATCCCGGGGCCCTCGGCGCTGGCCGGGGACTTCCGCCGCTTCGTGCATCTCACGCGCACGCTGGCCGTGCAGGAGTTCAAGCTGCGCTTCTTCGGGTCGGTGCTCGGCTACGCCTGGCAGCTGATGCGCCCGCTGCTGCTGTTCGGGGTCCTGTACGTCGTCTTTGCGCTGATCCTCAAGGTGCAGTCCGCGCCTCACTACCCGGTGATCCTGCTCATGAGCGTGATCCTCTACACCTTCTTCGCCGAGGCCACCGCCGGCGCGGTGAGCTGCGTGCTCGATCGCGAGCCGCTGGTGCGCAAGCTGCACTTCCCGCGCCTGGCCATTCCCCTGTCGGTGGTCCTCACCGCCGGGATGAACCTGTCGCTGAACCTGGTCGTGGTGCTGGTGTTCGCGCTGGCCTCGGGTGTCTATCCGAGGCTGACCTGGTTTGAGTTTCCGCTGCTGGTGGCCATCCTGGCCGTGTTCGCCTCGGGCTGGGCGATGTTGCTGTCGGCCCTGTTCGTGCGCTTCCGCGACCTGCGCCCGATCTGGGAGGTCGTGCTCCAGGTGCTCTTCTACGCCACCCCGATCATCTACCTGATCAACAAGATCTCGCCCCAGTACGCCTGGTTTCGCCAGGTGGCGATGTTCAATCCGCTCGGATCGATCGTCACCCAGAGCCGACACGCGATGGTCGATCCCACTGCCCCGGGCGCGGCCGCCCTGGCGGGCGGCTGGGCCTACATGGCCATCCCGGGCGGGCTCGTGCTCGGGGTCTTCGCGCTGGGCTACTGGTACTTCAACCGTGCCGCCCCCTACATCGCCGAGAACCTGTGAGGGCAAGGTGGCTGGCGCTTCGCCGGCGAGTGACCCTCGCCCGGCGCTACGTCGGGGTGAGCGGGCTGATCCTGCGCGCCCTCGCCCTGCCCGTGCGAGGGCTGGCGCGCGCCCTGGGGCTGGCCACGGCACCCACGCGCGACGAGCGCACGCTGGCCGCCGAATGGTTTGAGTTCGAGGGCCGTCCCGTGAGCGTGGTGATTCCCACCCGTGGGCGGACGGAGGAGCTCAGGCAGGCGGTCGCGAGCATTCGTGCCACCACGCCGCGGGAGATGGTCCAGATCATCGTTGTCGATGACGCCAGCCCCTCCGAGCATCGAGCCCGCCTGGCCGAGCTCGATGACGTCGAGGTCGTATACGGCGAGACCAACCTGGGCAGGGCCGGCAACGCCAACCGGGGCCTGGCCCGTGCCGACCCGACCCGCGACGTCGTGCTGCTCGATGCCGGCACGATCGTCACTGGCCTGTGGTTGCCGGCGCTACAGCGGACCGCCCATGCCGCCCCCGACGTGGGCATCGTGGGGGCCAAGCTGCTCTATCCCGACGGGCGTATCCAGCACGCCGGAGTCCAGCGCAATCTTCGTGCGCCGGATCAGTTTGACCATCGCTTTCACTTCCGGCCGACCGCCTACGGGCCGGCCAATGTCACCGAGCCCCGGCTGGCGGTCACCGGCGCCTGCATGTACATCAAGCGCGAAGTGCTCGAGCGCATCGGGTCCCTGGACCCCGACTACGCCGTGGGCTATGAGGACGTCGATCTGTGCCTGCGGGCCTGGAGGGCCGGGTTCCGCGTGCTCTACTGCCCCGCGGCGGAGCTCTATCACCTCGAGTCGGGCAGTCCAGGGACGGTCTCCGGCGAGCGTGAGCGTGCTTCCCAGGAGCGGTTCTGGGGCCGGTGGGGGGAGGCGTTGGACGGTCGGGTGGTGAGGAATGAGGAGGGTTGCCTTCGGCTCGTCTATGTGTTGGAGGACACGGGGATCGGCGGCGGGGCGCGGGTGGTCTTCGAGCACTGCAACCGGCTGGCGGCGCGGGGGCACGACGTGCAGCTGTTTGCCTTGGGTCCGGCGCCGGACTGGTTTGAGCTGCGCGTGCCGGTGAGGACCTTCTCTGACTATGAGGCACTGACCAGCGAGCTCGAGGGCCTGGACGCGATCAAGGTCGCGACGTGGTGGAACACCGCCGCACCGGTGTGGCGGGCATCGGTGGTTCGCGGCGTGCCGGTGTACTTCGTCCAGGACGTGGAGACCTCCTACTACCCGGACAACGAGGCGATGGAGGCCCACATCTTGGCCTCCTATCGGCCAGAGTTTCATTTCCTGACGACGTCGGGATGGCTGCGGGAGCGTTTGGGGGAACTGGGGGTGGGGGCGAGCGTGGTGGCGCCGGGGATCGACCTGGGGACCTACGGCCCGCGGGAGGCAGTGGCGCGCCGACCCGACCAGATGCTGGCGCTGGGGCGTTCGAATCCGCTGAAGAACTTGCCGTTGACGTTGGCTGCTCACCAGGCTTTGCCTGAGCCGCGTCCGCAGCTGCGGTTGTTCGGTATCGAGCCCGAGCTGGGCCGGGCACCCGATGTGGTCTATGAGTTCAAGCCCAGCGACGAGCGCGTCAACGAGCTCTATAACGAGGCGGCGGTGTTCCTGCAGACCTCGACGCACGAGGGGTTCTGCCTGCCGGCGCTGGAGGCGATGGCGGCCGGCGCGGCGGTGGTGTGCACCGACGCCCACGGCAACCGCGACTACTGCTCAGACGGCGTGAACTGCCTGATGCCCGAACCGGACGTGCCCAGCGTGACCCAGGCACTCCAGCGCGTACTCGACGACCCGGAGCTGCGCGAGCGCCTCGGCGACCAGGCCCGGCGCACCGCCCAGGCCTACGGCTGGGAGAAGATCACCGACCAGCTCGAAGCCTTCTACACCAAGATCGCCGACGGGCGCACCGGGGCCCCGCTGCCGCCCGACGCTCCGCTGGGCGACGGCTCGGAGGCCCGCGGCGCGGCGGGTGACGGCTCAGCGGCCGGGGGCTCGGATGGCAGCGGCCTGGCATCCTTGCGGGCTCGCTGATGTCCAGCTCCCCCCACGCCCTAGCCGAGACGCCCACCGCTGGCTGGCGGGCGCGCCTGCGGGCCGCCGGCCTGCAGCCGGGACTGACGGTGAGCCCGGCGCTCTACGCGCGGATCGCCTTCCTGGCCCTGGTCATGTTGACGCTGATCGTCATGACCGGGGCGGCCGTGCGCCTGACCGGCTCGGGCCTGGGCTGCCCGGACTGGCCCAAGTGCTACGGCCGCGCCTATCCCCCGCTGGAGACCCATGCCCTGATCGAGTTCGGGAACCGGGCCATCACCGGCCTGGTCGGGCTGGCCGCGGTCGCCGCCGCCCTGCTGGCCTGGCGACGGCGACCGTATCGCCGCGACCTGGCTCTGCTGGGCGCACTGCTGCCGCTGGGGGTCATGGGCCAGGCCGTCCTGGGTGGCTTTACCGTGCGGGGCAACCTCGACTACGGCTTCGTGATGGCCCACTTCGCGCTGTCGATGTTGATCCTGGTGGCGGCAGCGACCCTGGCCTGGCGCGCGCGCCACGAACCCGAGACGCTTCCGGTCGGCGACGACCGCCGGGCGGTGTGGGCGGCTCGAGCGCTGCTGCCCGTGGGGGCGCTGACCGTGTTCGCGGGGACCGCCGCCACGGCCGCCGGCCCCCATGCCGGCGGCAAGCCCGGCCAGCACATCAACCGCCTGGACGTCCGGGGGCACGGGACACTCGACTGGGTCATCCACCAGCATGGCGTGGTGGCCTCCGTGCTGGGGGCCGGGGCGGTGGGGCTGTGGCTGTGGCTGCGCCGGCGCCCAGAGCGCAGGCCGCTGCGCCGCGCCGTCGGTGCGCTGTGTGGGCTGCTGGTCCTCCAGGGCGCCGTCGGGGGCCTGCAGTACGCGACCCATCTGCCGGCCGAGATCGTCTGGGTTCATGTGGCCCTGGCCGCCCTGACCTGGCTGGCACTGGTGCTCACCGCGGCCGCCGCGGGCCGCCTGCCGCGGGCCGGGGGCGGCGTAGACGGGTTCGCCAGCCCCGGCGGTCACGCGTCCGCTTGACGCAACTTCGTTGTAGATACGGTGTTCGACGTCCGATGACTAATCCTGTGCCCGCCACCACCCCAGACCGCGTCCGCGGCTCCCGCCAGGCGCCCTCGCGCCGCCGGCGCCGCTTGAGCCTGCTGATCCTGGGCGGGGTTACCCTGGCCCTGACCGGCGCTCCCGCCAGCCAGGCCGCCGTGACCTCCTTCGGCAGCCCGCTGGGAGTGCCCGCGACCCTGGACACCGCGAACAACCTGTCCTATGCCGGCACCGACATCCCGATCCCGGGCAAGGTCGTTCACGTCAACCACGATGGTGCGGACACCGCTCTGTGGAACGCCCGGCTGGCCAGTGGCGCCCCGACGGCCCCCGCCTCGGGCCAGCTCACCGCCGTAAAGCTCGAGGGCTGCGCCCAGGCGGCGGAGGGCGGGCCCGCGCCGCTGACCCAGATCCACTTTCAGGATCTCGTCCCCACCCCCGGCGGTGGGGCGCGGGTGCCCAATCCCGGCGGCAGCTCCCAGGCCTTTGACATCCCCATCTGCGGGGTCGCCGGCGTCAGCGGTACCACGATCACGACCTATCAGCCCACCAACCTGTGCGTGCGTCAGGGTGACTACATCGACTTGAACACCGAGGGGGGCTTCGACAGCACCTATTACCCCTCGGGTGTCCCCTACCGCGTGATCGGGTCGGTGGCCGGGTCGGTCATGAACTCCTTCGTTCGCCACAACGCCACGGGCAACGGGTCCCAGTTCTCTCCTTCTGACACCACCAACCACGACGGCTTTGCCGCCAACCCCGACCGGGAGCTGATGCTTCAGGGCACGCTGGCCACCGGTCCGGACGCCAGCGTGGGCTGCGGGGGGACGCGCGGCCCCAAGGCCCCGGTTCCCGGCCCGCCGATCTCGATCCCCAACCAGACCGACGG
>DASYID010000012.1:0-9475 GCA_036252775.1 Solirubrobacteraceae bacterium | reverse complement strand
GAGCACGACCGCCAGCAGCACGCACAGGCCGCCGGCCACCACCACGTTTGACTTGAAGTTCAGATCAGCGTAGATCTGTCCCCCCAGGCCGCCGGCCCCGGCGAAGAACGCCAGGGTGGCCAGCGATACGGCGGTGGTGGCGGCGACGCGCAGGCCGGCGAAGATCGTCGGCAGTGCCAGGGGCAGCTCGATGCGCCACAGCACCTGGCCGTCGGTGAGCCCCAGGCCGCGGGCGGCGTCGACAGCGTCGGGCGAGGCACCCGCCAGCCCGCTGGTCACGTTGCGGAAGATGATCAGCAGCATGTAGGAGGTCAGCGCGATCTCCGCCGTCTTGAACCCTCGTCCGGTGATCGGCAGCAGCAGATAGAAGGCCGCCACGCTGGGGACGGTGAACAGCACCCCGGTGACGACGGTCACCGGCGTCACCAGCCAGCGGCGCCGGTGGGCGAGCATGCCCAACGCGAAGGAGACCAGGAAGCCGAGTGCCACCGCGGTGAGCGTGAGCTCGACGTGCTCGATGAACGGAGTCCGGTACCGATCGAGATGGTCGGCGATCCAGCTCGGGCAGAAACCGTTGGTGCTCTCGCACGTGCCGCCGCGGTAGTTGTGCAGCTGCAGGGCGGCGAGAATGGCCATCGGCGCGGTGGGGCCCTAGCCCTGGGGCGCGGTCAGCGCCTCGGTCTCGCGCTCCTCGGCGGTGGTGGGCGTGAGGAACTGCGTGATCACCTCGATCGACAGCACTCCCACGACGGCCCCATGGGCGTCGACGACCGGTCCGTACTGCGTGCCGTGCTGCAACAGGTCGGCCAGAGCGTCGCGCAGCACGTCGTCGAGCTCGACCACCACCGGGGTGGCCCCAAGCAGCTCGGGACGCACGCGCTCGCCGGTCAGCCCGCGCTCGCTCAGCCAGCCCAGAGGGTGACCGCGGTCGTCGACGAGCAGGGGGTGGGGCAGGTCTGAGTCGGCGATCATCCGGCGAGCCTCGGCCGTGGACTGGCCGCTGCGGACGATCGGGGCCTTCCACAGGTCGATGCTGCCCACCCGGTCCAAGGCCAGGCGCTTGAGCGCGCGGTCGGAGCCCACGAAGGCCTCGACGAACTCGTCGGCCGGGTACATGAGCAGCTCGGCTGGGGTGGCGTACTGGGCGAGCACGCCACCCTCCTTGAGGATGGCGATGCGGTCCCCCATCTTGATGGCCTCGTCGATATCGTGGGTGACAAAGACGATCGTCTTGCGAATCTCCGCCTGCAGGCGCAGGAACTCGTTCTGCAGACGCTCCCGGTTGATCGGGTCGATCGCCCCGAAGGGCTCGTCCATGAGCATCAGCGGGGGGTCGGCCGCCAGGGCCCGCGCCACCCCGACGCGCTGGCGCTGGCCACCGGAGACCTGCGCCGGGTAGCGCTCGCGCATCTCGGCGGGCAGCGAGACCAGCTCGAGCAGCTCGCGCACGCGCGCGTCCCTGCGATCGCGCTCCCAGCCCAGCAGCCGGGGCACGGTGGCGATGTTCTCGCCGATCGTCAGGTGGGGGAACAGGCCGATCTGCTGGATCACGTAGCCGATCTGGCGCCGCAGCTCGGCTGGGTCGCGCCGGCGGATGCTGGCGCCGTCGAGCAGGATGTCGCCCTCGGTCATGTCGATCATGCGGTTGACCATCCGCATGGCGGTGGTCTTGCCGCAGCCCGACGGGCCGACGAGCACACAGATCTCTCCGGCCGGCACGGCCAGGGAGAGATGGTCGACGGCCGGCTGGGGGCTGCCGGGATAGCGCTTGACGACATCGCGGAACTCGAGCGGCGCGGCCTGGTGGCGCGACGGCGACCCCTCCGGTTGGGCGGTGTCCTTGCTGGCCATCAGGGCTCCCCGACCGCGAACCCAATCACATCCGCTCCCCGGCCGACAGCTCGAACCGCCGGCGGAGTACCGCAGCTAGGCTGACGGAGGTGCCCAGGCCGCTGCCTATCGCCGCTCTCCGAGCCCAGCTGCCGGCTGTGGTCGCCCTGGCCGCGACGCTGGCGGGCGCCGGCTGCGGGTCCTCTACTCATCCCCACCGCCCCACGCACGTCTCGCGGCCGGCCGCCGCACCGATCGCTCCCAGGCCGATGGCGCGCTCGGTGCCGAGCTCATGCCGGGCCCAGGGGCGTCTGTACACCGAGGGCCTGCACCTGCGTGACAAGGTGGTGGCGCTGACCTTCGACGACGGGCCCAGCCCCTACACCCATCACATCCTCGATGTGCTCGAGGCCAAGCACGTTGTTGCCACCTTCTTCGTAATCGGCCAGCAGGTCTCAGACGAGCCCGACCAGGTCCGCCGCGCGCTGCGCGACGGGGATCTGATCGGCAACCACACCTACACCCACCCCGACATGCTCAAGGTCGCCCTGCCGGGGGTGATCGACGAGATCGGCGGGGCACAGCAGGCCATCTGGCAGGACACCGGTTTCGTGCCCTGCTTCTGGCGGGCCCCGTACGGCTCGATCAACGAGCAGCTGAAATACATCGCCCGTTCCTACGGCCTGCTCTCGATCCAGTGGGACACCGACCCGCAGGACTTCACGGCACCGCCCGCCGACGCCATCTACCGGCGCGTCCTGTTCGGCAACCCCAAGAATCCCGACCCGGGGGTGCACCCGGGGGCAATCGTGCTCATGCACGACGGGGGCGGCAACCGCAGCCACACCGTGCAGGCGCTGCCACGGATCATCGACGCCCTGCGTCAGCGGGGCTATCGCTTTGTGACCGTCGCCGGCCTGCTCAATCTGGCGCTGATCCACGAGCGCCGCTGAGGCCCGACCTCACCGCTTTGCGCCGGGGTTCGAGGCGGGCCGGGAGTCCGCCGGTTAGTAGGCCGCGCGCTGGGCCAGCCCCAGCGCGTAGTCGGCCCACCACATTCCAGCGGCCGGACCCCCGTTACAGGCGCCGTCTGACTCCCCGGGGGCCTTGACCCACAGGAAGCCGTCGGCCAGGGGATCGCCCGTCTGGGACCCGGGTGGGGCTCCGAGGGCACGGCCGGCGGGGTTGCACCACTGGTCGCCCGGGGCGGGGCCGCGCCCGTTGCGGGAGGTGTCCACCACGAAGTGCTTGCCCCCCAGGCGAGCTGCGATGTCGTCGCCGTAGGCCAGCTCGTCGGCGGTCGAGCGGAAGTTCGAGACGTTCAGCGAGAAGCCCCGGCCCGCCGCCACGTTGACCTCCGACAGGCGCGCGGCCATCGTGGCGGCGCTCTGCCAGCCCGAGTTGCCCGCGTCGAGGTAAACGGCGACGTTGGGATGGCCGGTGAGCACCGTGACCGCATCTCCCAACAAGGACACGTAGGTCTGGCGATCGCTGGCGCTCAGGCAATCGAGCGCAGCCAGCGCATCGGGCTCGAGCACTACCACGGCGGGGCGGCCCCCGATCCCCGCCGCGAAGTCGCGCGTCCAGGTGCGGTACTCGGAGGCCGAGGCGGCTCCCCCGCTCGAGTAGCCGCCGCAGTCACGGTTGGGCAGGTTGTAGTCGACCAGCACCGGAAGGCGGCCTTGGTCGGCGGCCGCCCTGACGATGTTGGCTACGTCGCTACGCACATCGCTGTTCCACTCCGAGGCAAACCAGACCGCCTGCGAGCGCGAGGCGATCTTGGCGATCTGGGCGGCGTCGGCGGGCCTGGAGGCCTGCCACGCCCGGACCTGGCGCTGAGCCGGGGTGTCGGGCGAGACATACAGGGGCGACGCCGCCAGCGGGTTGGCAGTGTTGGCCAGGACCGTGCCGCCGGCGGCGGGGGGCCCGCGCAGCGAGATGCGGTCCAACAGCAGCCCGTCGCGGCACCCGCGCCGCGAGCCCGAGCTCCAGGCGGCCTCGACCGTGTGGAGGCCGGGCGCCAGGCGCACTCCGACCGGGTAGGAGATCCACTGGTGGCTGGAGACCAGCCGGGCGGCCAGGACGTGACCGTCGACGCTCAGGCGCAACCGGGCGGCGTGGGGACAGATGGCGCGGCGCGCGCGCACCAGCAGCGCGTCGGCGCGCGTCACCCTCAGCGATCCCTTGGCGCGGGCTCCGGGAGACAGCGCCAGCACCCGGCCGGCGGAACGGTCGCGGACCAGCCGCGCCCGGGCCGAGCGGTGCATCGCGCTGGCGGCCAGGGAGGCGGACGGCCCGGCGGCGGCCTGGGCGGTGGCGGGGGCGGGGCCGGCGGAGATCGCCGACAGCACGGCCACGGTGGCGGCGAGCGCGCCGGTGCGGGCTGATGATGGGCGAGGGGTCACGGGGCAGAAAAGGGGAGGACGAGGCGCGGCGGGCGCACCAGGTTCATCGACCGCTCTACCGGACTCGCGACCCCCTTGGTCCATGGTTTAGCGCAGACCGAGCCCGGCCCCACAGAGGCCTAACATCCTTTCGGCCATGCCCAACCACCGACTCACGGGTCCGCTAGCGGCTGCCCTCGCCCTCGCGCTGGCCAGCCCGGCCGTCGCGGACCCGAGCGCCGACTCCCTGCCGGCGCCCCCGAGTGCGGCGCGCTGCGCCAGCGTCGCCGCCCACCGCAGTGCCCCTACCGTCGAGGCCTATGACCCCCGTCCCGGGGCTCCGCGGGTGTTCGCCATGCAGTTCAAGCAGGACCTAGCCAACGTCGTCACCTACGACGCGTTCCAGGCCAAGGTCGAATGCTTGATCCGCGCCCGGGTCCTGCCGCGGCTGGCCGCGGGACGTCCCAACGTGGTCGTGTTCAACGAGGACATCGGCCTGATGACGATCGCCACCGGCTCCCGGGGTGCCACCGCCCGCAGCGCCTTCGGCGGCTCGGGAGCGCCGAGCTGCGAGGGCCAGGGCGTGCCCTGTGCCACCGTCGCCGCGCTGGGGGCGGTGACCGCGGCCTACGCCCCCCAGATCGCGGCTTATCACGCTCGCTTCCCCACCCTGGGGTCGGTCAGCCAGGCCTTCGTGGGCGCCACCGACACACTGGTGCGCTCATTCATGCGGACATTCTCGGGCCTGGCGCGGCGCTACGGCATCTACCTGGTGGGGTCCGGCGACCAGGCGCCGTTCACCCAGTCAAGCGATCCGGCCGACATCGCGGCCTTCGCCGACCCCGATTACCCACGGCCGGCCTCGGTCTACGTGGCCAGCGCCCCCGAGGTCTACAACGAGGTCTTCATGTGGGGACCGCAAGACGTACGCAGCAGCGGCCCGTCGGTGTTGCGCAACGTGGTGGCGTCGAACCGCAAGGTGCCGCTGACCCCGATCGAGAACGAGCTGCAGTTCACCCCCGGCCCCAGCACCGGGCCGGCGGCGATCGAGAACCTGCGTCCCTACGTCCTGCCGGGCACCTCGACGCGGATCGGCTTCGCTACCAGCCTGCCCGCGTTCGTCTACGGCACCCCGCCCCCCGGCACCGACCCGTGCTCGGACACCAGCACCTACTACATGCGCTGCCTGGACCGCTTGGGAGCCAATCTGGTGATCCAGGATGAGGCCAATCCGGGTCGCTGGACGGGTGCCGACGGCGACGGCATCGAGCAGTGGCAGCCGCTGTCTTGGATGACCTCGACCTGGCGCACGGTGTCCGACCCCGGGGTGCGCTTCTCCTACAACGTGACGGCGATGATGGTGGGCAACCTGGCCGACCTGCCCTTTGACGGACAGACCGCCATCACCCAGCGCGGGCTCGGCGGCCCCGGGTGCCACTACATCGGCAATGCCGCCTTCCTGCCCGCCGAGGACCGGGCGGACGTGCGCGCCGCCGCCGGCCCCAAGCCCGAGTTCCTGGCGCTGCTGCCGTGGGTGGCGCGCGACGGGGACCGGGGCGCGCTGCGCGCGGTCGGCGCCCAGCTTGCGCCCGGCTCAGGATCCGCGCTTCAGAACGACTACCTGGAGGGCTCGATCGCCGCCGACTTGCCTCAGCCGCCGGACCCGACGCGCGCTGGCTGCGCCAGCACGCGCCCGCCGGCGCCCCGGCCCGTAGCCCGGTGCGCCTCCCGGCGCTCGGTGGACGTCTCGTTGCCCCGGCGGCGGGGACGACCCGTGAGGCTGGTGACGCTGTCGGTGGGTGGCGCCCGGGCGCGGCGGGTGGCGGCCCGGCACGGTCGAGTGACCGTCCGCCTGGGCGGCCGCGGACCGGGGGCGGTGCGGGTCATGATCCGCGTGCGCTACGCCGACCGCGCCGTACGGGTGATCCGGCGGCGCTACCACCCGTGTCGGCGCGGCCGACGCCGCTGATCAGCGCCAGAGGGCCGATCCTCCCCGCTTTTGGGGAGCGGCGATCGACCATTCGTTGATCAAACGCGACAAACCCGTGCAAACGCTGCTGCCCTGCTCACCGCACCCCGGTGGGCCGCCGATACCTCCCGCATCGGTGAGACCGGGCCGGGGACCTAAGCCCCGCCACGCCCGACTCGCAGACACGAAAAGGGGTACAGCCAGATGCCAGCCACCGTGACCGCCGAACGCCCGGCTCAGCAGTTCGTGCACTACTGCGCCTTCTGCGGGTGGCGCCGCGACGCCGCCTCGCTGACCGTCCTCTCGCCGCGCTGCGAGCGCTGCGGTTGCAGCCTGTCGTCCTGCACTCCCCAGCACTATGAAGCCGCCGGGCTGGGCCACGAGGACGAGATCCACCAGCGACCCGAGCGCGTCGACGCATCGGCCACCTTCGTGCTCGTGGCCGCCGGCCCGTTCCTGCTGCCCGTCCTGGGCGTGGCCCTGGGCGACATGCTGTTCACGATTCCCTTCGCCATGCTCGCTTTCGCCGCCTTTCAGTGCCTGCGCACCGCCGGGTCGGCGGGTGAGCGCCGGCCGATCTGGGTGTGGCTGATGGCCAGCGCCGGACTGGCGGCCGTGGCCTCGCTGTTCGCGGTGATCTCCTCGGTGGCCGGCGGCGGCACCACCGGCGCCTTCTACCTGGGCGCCACCGCCTCGGTGGCCCTGCTCGGGGTCTCGGCCCAGCTCGTCTGGCGCACAGTGCGGGGAGCGTCGCCCGAGCGCCTGGTCGACGGCTTCGTCTTCTCGCTGCTGATCGCGGGCGTGGCCGCTTACTTCGTGGTCATCCCGGGCCTGCGCGACGGCGACGCCGTGCTGACGGGCATCTTCATCGTCGACCTGCTGGCCGTGCTCGGGGCAGTCATGTCGGTCGCCGCGCGACCCAGCCGTCGTCACCGCCGGGTGGCCTGGGCGATCGCCGGCGTCGGGGCGGCAGCGGGACTGGGCGACGCTCTGGTCAGCGCCGGCGCCGCGGGTCAGCTGGTGTCGGGCCCCTGGGCGACGGCTCTTCTGTGGGCGCTGGCCGGTTACCTGGTCGCGCTGGCCGCCGAGCTCGAGCGCCGCCGCGTGCCCGAGCACGAGGACACCGTCGACCACGGCGGGTCGCGCTGGGTGTGGGGGCGGATCGTGCTTCCGCTGACGGCCGTCGTCTCGTTCCCAGCCATCGCCCTGGGCCTCCAGGCCGCTCGGGCTCTGGACGCCGAGTCGGCGATCTACTTCGGCACCCTGTCCGTGTTGATCCTGGTCATCGCCTTCGGCCGTCAGGCCTACCTGCTCGTCGATCACCGCCGCACGATGCTGGCCGAGCGGCGCCTGCGCGGCGAGGCGGTGAGGCGCAGCGAGGAGCTCGAAGCGCTCACCGGTCTGGCCACCACCATGACCGAGAGCCTGGAGGAGGCCCCGATCATGGAGCGAGGTCTGGGTGTCCTTCACCTGGCCGCGCGAGCCTCGAGCTCAGCGCTGCACATTCGTAGCGACTCGGGCTCCCTGGAGCTGCGCGCCGCAGCGGGCAGCTGGCACAGCGAGCGGCCCTGGACCGACGGCGGCCTGGAGGCCCTGCCGGTCGGCATCTGCGAGCGCGGGCAGCGACTGATCGCCCGCCTTCCGGTCAGCGCCCGCGGCCATGACATCGGCACGCTGACCCTGGTGCGCCCGGTCAGGGCGCCCTTTACCGAATCCCAGCTGGGACTGCTGCGGCTGCTGATCGACCAGCTCGCGATCGCCGTGCAGAACGCGCGCGACTACCGAGACAAGCTCGACCAGGCGATCCGCGACCCGCTCACCGGCCTGTACAACCGGCGCTTCTTCTACGAGTCGCTGGACAAGGAGATCCATCGCACCGAGCGCTACGGATCGACGGCCTCAGTGGTGCTGTTTGACATCGACAACTTCAAGTCGATCAACGACACGCTCGGCCACGGCGCGGGCGACGATGCCCTGCGGCGAATCTCCTCGCTGGTCAACGGCCTGCTGCGCCCCACCGACAGTCTGGCGCGACTGGGGGGCGAGGAGTTCGGCCTGCTCATGCCCGAGACCCAGCAGCTCGACGCGCTGCTGGTGGCCGAGCGCCTGCGCACGGCGATCAGCCGCTCGACGATCCTGACCGGCCGCCGGGTGACGGTCTCGGGCGGGGTGGCGAGCTGCCCCAAGGACGCCACCAGCCACGACGAGCTCATCAGCCGCGCCGACGCGGCTCTGTACTGGGCCAAGCGCAACGGCAAGAACCTGTGTGCCATCGCCGGCGAGGTCGTGCTCGACGAGGACGCCCGCGAGGGCGACGCCATGATCGCCCACCTGCACGCGCTGGTGTCGACGATCGACGCCCATGAGCTCTCGACCAAGGACCACTCCGAGAACGTGTCCGCCTACGCGGTGGCCATCGGCCAGGCCCTGGGCATGGACCCCGAGCACATCGTGCGTCTGCGCCGCGCCGCGTTCCTGCACGACATCGGCAAGGTCGCCGTCAGCCGCTGGATCCTGGAGAAGCCCGGCCCACTCGACGACGCGGAGTGGGCCGAGATGAAGATCCACCCGCTCGCCGGGGCCACCATGCTGCTGCACTCCGGGCTGCCCGAGGAGGCGTTGTGGGTGCGCCACCACCACGAGCGTCTGGACGGCCGCGGGTACCCCGACATGCTGGCCGGCGAGGAGATCCCAGTGGAGTCACGGATCCTCTTCGTGGCCGACGCCTTCGAGGCGATGACCTCCGACCGCCCCTACCACCGCGGGATCGAGGTCAGCGAGGCGATGGACGAACTGCGCCGTTGCGCCGGGACCCAGTTCGACCCGCGCGTGGTCGACGCGCTGGCCTCCCTGATCGACACCGACCGCCTGACGGTGCTGGCGATGCACTCGGGCCCGCTCGAACAGGCGGGCGTCGGCGACCGGGTTGACTGAGGGCTAGCGACGGGCACGCCCGCTCGCGCCGAGCGCGACGAGCATCACCAGGGCCGCCGCGGCGGGCAGCGCCAGTAGCCCCACGACGGCGCCGAGCACCTCGGTCAGCCTGCTCGTTCCCCCAAGCACTTCGATGGCACCGACGGCCAGCGACACCAGCACCGCCAGGGCGATGGCGCCGAGCACGCCAATGCGATCGCCTGGCGAGGGAAATGCGGCCTGCGCGCACGACAGCGCCAAGTATCCCCACAGGATCGCCTTCCACAGCGCGACTCGAGCGAGCACGTCAGGCAGCGACGCCAGCGCCCCGGCGCCCAGCAGCAGAGTGGTCAGCAGGGCCAGCGCGGGGGGGACCAGC
>DASYID010000011.1:0-7612 GCA_036252775.1 Solirubrobacteraceae bacterium | reverse complement strand
CCGGCCGCCAATAGCGCGGAGATCAGGGAGGCGCCCAGGGCGCAGCGCACGATCCTCACCGGCGCAACCCTAGGGAAACCCGGCGGCGGCATCAACTACGGGTGCAGCTGGGTGGTTCCCCGGTACTGGCGCTGGACGTCGAAGTAGGCCGGCTTGCGCTGACCGGTGAACGTGATCAGGCCCTTCTCGTGGATCGGGGGGTTCGGGCGCGGATCCCCTCCATCCCAGTGGGGCCGCACGCGAAACTCCTCCAGCCCCCAGTACACGGCCCCCGCCACCCACGACTTGGTGGCGAACAGGTCGAGGTTGAAGTTGACGTAGCTCTGCTGGAAGGCGAAGGTGCCCCGCTCCTCCACCGGGCCGGGTCGGTTGGCCTCAGCGCCATACTCGGTGACCGCGATCGCCTGGCTGGGATAGCAGCCGCGCACCGTGTCCAGGAAGCCCGACAGCAGGTCACGGTCGGCGATGTCGCCCTCGGGCCCCGGGTACCACCCGAAGTAGTCGTTGAAGCCGAGGATGTTCAGCGGCGCGTAGGCGCGCGGGTGACAGCCGGCCGATGGGTAGGCGGCGATGGCCAGGCCAACCGGGCGGGTGGGGTCCAGGCGGTGGGCGGCGCGGGCGGCGCTGGAGATGTAGGCAGCCTGGTCGGGCCCCGGCTTGGAGGACAGCTCGTTGCCGATCGACCAGACGATCACCGAGGGGTGGTTGGAGTTGGTGAGGATGTTGTGCTGCAGCTCGGCCACGCCGTGGTTGCGCACCGAGGGGTGAGCCAGATACTGGGTCTTGACCGAGTAGACCGGGATCTCTGACCACAGCAGGATTCCGTTGGCGTCCGCCTGCTCCTCGAAGTAGGGGTGCAGCGGGTAGTGGGCGCGCACCAGCGTCGCCCCGATGTCCTTGATCTCCGAGACGAAGCGGTCGCGGATCGAGTTGTCGATGGCAAAGCCAAACTGCTTTGAGTCCTCGTGCAGCCCCACGCCGCGGAAGTTCAGGAACTGCCCGTTGAGCATCAGGCGCCCCTGCAGGACGCGGATCGAGCGTACGCCGCTGCGCAGGAACCAGTGCGCCAGGCGCGAGCCCCCGGCGGCGGCGTCCAGGGTGATGTCGTAGAGGTGGGGGCTGGCGGGCCACCACAGGACCGGATGGGGCAGCGACGCGCTGGCGTGCACGGTGCGGCTCGAGTGCCCGGCGATCGTGGCGGTGCCGAGGCTCAGCGCCCGCGAGCCGAAGCGGCTGGTCAGGTGCACGCGCTGGGTGGAGTTGGCGTAGTTGTGGACCACCACGCGGTAGCGCAGGTGGGCGCCGCACGTCGCGCAGGGCAGCGTGGGCAGCACCTGGACGCTCTCGAGGTCGACCCGGTTGACCCGGCGCAGGTAGACCTCGCGCAGCAGACCGCCGTAGTTCCACCAGCCGCCGGTCGGAGTCCCCTGGGCGGTGAGGCCGGAGGGAGGGAAGTCGGTCGGGTGGCGGCGATTGTCGACGCGGATGACCAGGTGGTTGACGGCACCGCCGCGGTGCAGGTAGGCGTGCTTGAGCTCGAATTCGAACGGCAGGTAGGCACCGGCATGGCTGCCGAGGGCGTGCCCGTTGAGCCACACCTGCGAGCGGTAGTTGACGGATTCGAAGCGCACCAGCCAGGTGGCTGACGATCCCCCGGGCGGGAGCTTGAAGTCCTTGCGGTACCAGGCCGAGGTGCCGTTCATGCTGGCCTCGCTCTGGTCGGTGGCGTTCCACGCGTTGGGGACCGTCAGCGCCGTCCAGCCGGCGGTCCCGCGGGCGCGCTCGAAGTGCCGGCGCCGGCCCTGGCCGCGATCGAAGCGAAACAGCCACGTGCCGTCCATCAGGTAGCGACCGTCGGGTCCCTGGCGATAGAGCGTGCGGTGGCTGGGCGCCGTGGGCCTCAGGCTGAGGGGGCCGCCGCGCGTGGGGCTCTGCGCGCCGGCGGAAGCGGCGAGCGTCGCGCTCAGCGCGATGGCAACAAGCAGTGTGGGGCGCAAGCGGAGCATGAATCGGGGGATCAGAACACCGGCGCGCCGGTCAAGTTGTTCCCGGCGCCGAACCCCAGGGGGCCGCTCAACAGGAACCGGTGTTGCTGATCGGGACGCTGATCGACAGCAGGCTAACCGACAGTCCGGAGAGGACGTCGCCCGAGCGGCGGACCCGCACGCACTGCACGACGGGCAGGCGCCCGGGCACGTTCCAGGCTACGCGGGTCAGGCCCGTGGCGGCGTTCAGGGCGTAGGCGGTGTTGGAGGTGGTGGACAGGATCTTGACCTCGCCGGGCCGGCGCAGGGTGGCGGCATTGGTCCGCGTCTGGGCCAGGCAAGAGGGCTGGGCGCCACAGCCGGGCAGCCGTCCGAGCATGCCGGGCCCATCGCCGCGGGCCTGGGCGCGCAGCACGTCGAGGATCGCGTCGCGTTCGACGTTCTCGACCGACAGCCAGCGCGCCAGCAGCGCGCTGAGGACGAGGAACGCCAGCACGCCCGCGGCGAGCAGGGTCAGGCGCGCGGGGCGCGACACTCAGTCGCTGAGCTCGAGGAAGCGGCGCACCGAGGCCTCCTGGTGGGCCAGGCGCTCGGACAGACGATGGGCATGGTCGGCGGCCCGACCCAGGAAGTCCTCCAGGCAACGCTCGGGGTCGTCGGGCAGCGGGTAGACGTGAGCGACGTCCTGCTGGGCGCAGGCGATTCCCAGGGGGGGACGCCCGGCCGCCAGGGTGCGCGCCCCGCACACCGGCGCGACCATCAGCTGGCACTCGGGAGCGATCAGGGCGACGGGCATCAAGCGGTGGGCGGGCAGCGAGACGTCCAGGTCGATGGAGCGGTCCACGCCCACCGCGCTCCCGGCCACCTCGGCCAGCGGCTCACGCCAGACCGCGAGGACCGTGTCGGCGGCCAGCAGCGCGTCGCGCAGCGCCTGGGCCTGGTGCAGGTAGAGCTCCTCGGCGTCCTCGCGGTCGCTGGCGTCGCCAAGGTCCAGGTCACAGGGGACACGCAGCAGGTCGGCGGGGCCGACCGCCTCCCCGGCGCCGCGCCCCCCGTGGGCGATGTAGGTCTGGATCGTTCCGAGGTCGGCGCGTCCGTGGAAGATGATCGTCAGCGCATCACACACCGACAGCCCGTCCACCCGCAGGGCCACCGCCGCCGAGGCGTCTGAGTCCAGCAGCGCACGCCTCAGAAGCTCCTCGGCCTCGTCGCCCTCGTGCGGCAGCTCGGACATCGATTCTCCTAACGGGTGGTGGCAGACCAGATGGTCGCACAGGCGGTCACGGGTAAAGGTCGGTCGGCGCGCGGGGACCCTCGAATGCCGGCCGGCGCAATCGACCATTAGGCTGCCCGGGATGAAGCTCGTCTACAAGCCGTTCGGGATCCTGATGGGGGTCCTGGCCGGGGTCATCTCCAAGAAGCTGTTCGAGCGGGCCTGGGCCCTGATCGACCGCGAGGAGCCACCCGCCCCGACGACGCAGCGCACGACCTGGCCCAAGGTGCTGGCCGCGGCGGCGGTCGAGGGGGTCACGTTCAAGGTGACGCGGGCAGCGGTGGACCGGGTCGGCGCGCAGGGCTTCGAGCACCTGACCGGGGTGTGGCCCGGTAACAAGACGCCGGACGGCTCAGAGGACTAGGGCCCCGCGGTGCCGGGCCCCGGTGCCCCCGCGGCGCGGCTGGCCGAGCAGCTCGGCCTCGAGGACTCCGAGCTGTGCCGGGTGCTCGACATTGATGCCCTGGCCCTGATCTCCGGCGCGGCCGACGAGGCGCCCGAGATCTCGATCCTGCTCGCGCTGTGTGAGCAGGTGACCGAGGCCGTGGCCTCCGTCGCCCTGCGCCGTTGGCTGCGGGCGGGGCCGCTCGGGCGCCGGCCGCTGGACCTGCTGCTGGGGCGCGATTTCGGCGCCTTCGAGGACGCCCTGGAGGACCTGCGCAGCCGGGGATTCGTGCTGCGGGCGGGCGGCGGGCGCGGCGGCGGCAAGCCGGGCGGCGGCGGCAAGCCGGGCGGCGGGGGTAAGCCGGACGGCGGCGGCGAGCCGGGCGATCAGAACAGCTGATTCTCCCCGCCGAAGACCTCACTGACCGAGTCGTCGGTGAAGATGCGCCGGATCGAATCGGTCAGCAGGTCGGCGCACGGCAGCACGCGGATGTTGTCGGGCGAGTCCGGGCGCGGGGGGATCGTGTCGGTCACAACGATCTGCTCAAAGGACGCCGAGGCGAGGTTCTCAAACGCCCGCCCCGAGAACACCGCGTGGGTGGCCGCGGCGTAGACACGCGACGCCCCCTCCTCGAGCACGGTCTCGGCTGCCGCCTTGAGCGTGCCGGCGGTGTCGATGATGTCGTCGACGATGACCGCCGTCTTGCCGCGCACGTCGCCGATCACGTAGCCGATCTCGGCCACCTGCTGGGCCGGGCGCTCCTTGGTCAGGATGGCCAGGTCGGCGCCGATCTTCTCGGCGAACTTCTGGTTGAGCTTGGCGCGCCCGACATCCGGGGCGACCACGACCAGGTCCTCCAGTCCCAGGTCGGCGAAGTACTGGGTGAGCATGAACAGGGCCGTCATGTGGTCCACCGGCTTGGTGAAGAAGCCCTGCACCTGGCCGGCGTGCAGGTCCATGGTCAGGACCCGGTCGGCCCCAGCGGCCTCGAGCATGTGGGCGACCAGCCGCGCGGTGATGGGCTCGCGCGGGGACGACTTCTTGTCCTGGCGCGAGTAGCCGTACCAGGGGGTCACGGCGATCACGCGGTGGGCGGAGGCGCCCACCGCGGCGTCGATCATCACCAGCAGCTCCATCAGAGCGTCGTTGGCGGTGATGCCGGTCTCCGGGTTGCTGCAGGTGGGCTGAACGATGAACACGTCCGCGCCCCGGATCGACTCCAGGTAGCGGCAGTACACCTCGCCGTTGGAGAAGGTCTTGAGATCGACGGGGCCCAGGTCGACCCCGAGCTTGTCGGCGATCTTGGCGGCCAGGTCAGGGTTGGCCCGGCCGGAGAACAGCATCAACCGCTTGTCGTAGTCGATCGGGAGGCTTGACCCCAGGGTCCGCGGATCCACCACGCTCATCGCATCCTCGAGTCTACGCCCAGGGTCTGACGGCCCTTTCACAACCGGTACCGAGGGCTCGGGGGCACTCACCGCGCGGGGTCCCTCTACTCGGCCTCGCGCCCGGCCCGGTGCCCTTCCCCTCGCCCGCCCTGGCTCCCTTCCCCTCGCCCGCCCTGGCGCCCTTCCTCTGGTCCGCCCCCGCCCCCGGCCTGGCGCCGCTGGGCGTATCCCTCTCGGTTCTCCTGGCGGGCCCGGGCCACTCCCAGCGCTCCGGGCGGAACATCCTCGGTGATCACCGAGCCGGCCGCGGTGTAGGCGTCGTCGCCAACCGTCACCGGGGCGACCAGCGAGGTGTCGACGCCGCCGCGGACCCGGCGCCCGATCGTGGTGCGGTGCTTGCGGGCGCCGTCGTAGTTGGCGGTGATCGTCCCCGCCCCCAGGTTGGAGGCCTCGCCCACGTCGGCGTCGCCGATGTAGGACAGGTGGGGGATCTTGGCGTCGGCGCCAATGTTCGAGTTCTTGATCTCTACGAAGGTGCCCGCCTTGGCGCCCTCGCCCAGGACGGCGTCGGGGCGCAGATAGGAGAACGGGCCGACGCTGGCGCGCGCCCCCACGCGGCAGGAGACCAGGTGGGACTGCACGACGCTGGCCTCGGCCTCGACGGTGACATCGGTGAGGCTGCTCAGGGGGCCGATGCGGGCGCCTGCGGCCACCGAGGTGTCGCCGTGCAGGAAGCTCGAGGGCTCGATCGTCGCATCGGGGGCGATCTGTACACCTACGTCGATCACGGTGCTGGCCGGGTCCACGATCGTCACGCCGGCTCGCATGTGGGCGAGGTGGATGCGCTGCTGGGCGACGGCGCGCACCGTCGCCAGGTCGGCCCGATCGTTGATCCCCAGCATCAGCGTCGGGTCCTCGATCGTGTGGGCGGCGATCGACTCGCCCGCCTCACGCAGGACCACCAGCGCATCGGGCAGGTAGTACTCGCCCTGGGCGTTGTCGGACCCGACGCGCCCCAGGGCGTCGATCAGCGCCCCGCCCTGGAACGCGTACACGCCGGCGTTGACCTCGCAGATCGACAGCTCGTGCTCGGTGGCGTCGCCGGGTGACTTGGTCTCGACCACGCGCTCAACACCGCCGTCGGGGGCGCGGATCACCCGCCCGTAGCCGGTCGGGTCCGCCAACACCATCGTGGCCATCGTGGCCGCGGCGCCCTCGGCGGCGTGGGCGCCGGCGAGCTCGGAGATGGCCTGTGCGGTGATCAACGGCACGTCGCCGGAGATGACCACGACCGTCGTGGCACTGTCGATGTGCTCGGCTGCGGCCAGCACCGCGTCGCCGGTTCCCCGAGCCTCAGCCTGGACGGCGAGCTCGACGCCGTCGGGTAGGTGCCCGGCCAGGGCCCGATCGGGGCCGCCAACCACCACGACGCGCCCCGCCCCGGAGTCGCGCGCCGCAGTCACCACCCACTCCACGATCGGCCGCCCGCAGATCTCGTGCAGCACCTTGGGCACGCGCGAACGCATACGCGTGCCCTGGCCGGCGGCGAGGATGACGACGGTGGGGGCAGAAACGCCGCTCACCGCCGCATCCTAGGGGGTCAGGCGGCCTCGCGGTCTCCTTCTGGGGCCTCGTACTCGTAGCGCCTCAGCCACTTGCGGATCGCGTTGTCCGACACCCCGTAGTTTCGTCCCGTGAGCTGGGGAGCGAGGATTCGAACCCCGTCCTCCAGGTCCAAGGCCTGGCGTGCGCGCCGACTACACCACTCCCCAGGGAGGCTCTCAGGGTACCGCCGCGAGGTCGAGACATGTCCGGGCCCCGTCCTCACGCCCTCCCCGCCAGCACCTCCACCACCTCGGCCGGCGCGGTCGGATCGGCCAGCAGGGCCTGGGCGTCTGACTCGCTGTGCAGCTCGCGCTCGGAGCGCAGCAGGCCGACGCTCAGCTCGTTGGCGGCGAGGGCCTCCAGGGCGCGGGCCATCAGCTCCCCGCGTCGCCACGCCCCCACCGAGCGGGCGATGAGGTCGGGGTCCGGGCGGGCGAGGCCGAGCAGGTAGCAGCCGCCGTCCGAGGACGGTCCGAAGCTCACGTCGCATCCGTCCTCGAGGTCCTCAAGCGCCGCCTCGGCGTGCTCGACGCGCAGGCCGGGAACGTCGCAGCTGGCCACGAGCAGGGGGCGGTCGTGATCGCCGACGCGAGACATCGCACCGGCCAGGCGCTCCCCGAACGTGCCGGGCGCCTGGTCGATGACCTCGACCTCGGCGCCAAGCTCTAGGACGCCGCGGGCGGCGGCGCCCGGCTCGCCGGCGAGGGCCAGGACCACCGCGGCCCGATCCACTCCCGAGGCCCAGCGCACCGCCCGCTTGAGCAGGATGGCCTGCAGCCGGCGCCGGCCCTGCGGTCCCAGACGCGACTCCAGGCCGAGCTTGACGCCCGCGGCATCAGGTGCCTGAGCCAGGAGCAGAACGGCCGGTCCCGGCGGGCCGGGCGCGGAGCCGGGGTCCGCCGCGTCGCTCACGGCGCCGGGCGGCCGCCGCGGGGCACGCGGCCCGCGCCCGTGCCCGCCTCGCTGGCCGGGCCGC
>DASYID010000010.1:0-1918 GCA_036252775.1 Solirubrobacteraceae bacterium | reverse complement strand
TGCGAGGAGGCTGGGGTCGTGTTCATCGGACCGCCCGCCTCGGCCATCGACGCCATGGGCTCCAAGACCCGCGCCCGCGAGCTGATGGCGGCCGCCGGCGTGCCGATCGTTCCGGGCACCACCGAGCCGGTGGCCGACGTCGATGCGGCGCGCGAGGTCATCGCCGAGCAGATCGGCTACCCGGTGGCGGTCAAGGCCGCCGGCGGGGGCGGCGGCAAGGGCTTCCGGGTAGCGCTCAGCGAGGACGAGCTCGAGGGGGCGTTTGAGGGTGCGGCGCGTGAGGGGGAGAAGTTCTTCTCCGACGCCACCGTCTACCTGGAGCGATACCTGCCCGACCCGCGCCATGTCGAGGTCCAGGTCATGGCCGACTCCCACGGCAACGTGATCCACCTGGGCGAGCGCGACTGCTCGATCCAGCGCCGCCACCAGAAGCTGATCGAGGAGTCTCCGGCCCCCCCCTGGGTGGTCGACGCCGAGATGCGCGAGCGGATTGGCAAGATCGCCACCGACGCCGCCCGCGCGGTGGACTACCGGGGGGCCGGGACGATCGAGGGTCTGCTGGCGATCGGCGAGGGCCAGTCCGAGGCCGAGTACTTCTTCCTGGAGATGAACACGCGCGTGCAGGTCGAGCACTGCGTGACCGAGATGACGACCGGCGTGGACATCGTCAAGGAGGGCATCCGCGTGGCGGCGGGTGAGCCGCTCTCGCTGGGCCAGTCAGACGTCGTGCTGCGCGGCCACGCGATCGAGTGCCGCATCAACGCCGAGGACGCCTCCAAGAAGTTCGCGCCCGCTCCCGGACGGATCACCACCTACCGCGAGCCCACCGGACCGGGTGTGCGGGTGGACTCCGGGGTGGGGCCAGGGTCGGAGATCTCACCCATGTATGACCCGATGGTGGCCAAGCTGATCGTGTGGGACGCCGACCGCGAGCAGGCGACCCGACGCATGCTGCGGGCCCTGCGCGAGTACGAGATCGGCGGGCTGAAGACGCTGCTGCCCTTCCACACCGCGCTGCTTGACACCGAGCAGTGGGCGCGCGGGGAGACCTGCCGCGACCTGCTGGAGGACCCCAAGTGGCTCAAGAGCCTGGCGCCCGCCGCCCCACCGGCCCCGGACACGCCGCCGGAGGACGCGCCCCCCACCGTCGAGCAGTCCTACACCGTCGAGGTCTCGGGGCGGCGCTTTGACGTCAGCGTGATCGGCCCGGCCTTCGGGGGTGCCAACGGGGGCGCGCCGCCCGGTGCGCCCGCCGCCCGCACGCCGGCCCGCCGCGAGCGCAGCGGGGCTGGAGGGGGTGGCGGGGGGGACGCGCTGCTGTCCCCGATCCAGGGCACCGTCCTGAAGGTGGCGGTCGAGAAGGGCGCCACCGTGGAGGAGGGCGCGCTGATCGCCGTCATCGAGGCGATGAAGATGGAGAACGAGATCACCGCCCACAAGGCGGGGACGGTCGCCGAGCTGCCGATCGAGGCCGGCTCCTCGGTAGCCAACGGCGACACGCTGGCCGTGATCAGCGCCAGCGCCGGCGGGCCCTGAGCCGCCGATGAGCACCGCGCGGGTCTGGCGGGCCGAGCTCGATGAGGCCGAGACGGTGGCGCGGCTGCTCGTGGGCTTCCGCGATCACCTCGATCAGTCCTGGCCGTCAGACAACGCCATCCTGGCCGGAGTGGAGCGCCTGATGGAGGGCCTGGACGCCGAGTACCTGCTGGCCTGCCCGGACGAGGACTCACCGCCCACGGGCGTCTGCCAGCTGCGCTTCCGCTTCGGGATCTGGAAGGCCGCCCCCGACTGCTGGCTCGAGGACCTCTACGTGGTGCCGGGCTCCCGGCGCCGGGGTGTGGCCAGCGCCCTGGTCGGCGCCGCCGTGGAGCGGGCACGCGAGCGCGGCTGTCGTCGCATCGAGCTCGACACCAACGAG
>DASYID010000009.1:0-8499 GCA_036252775.1 Solirubrobacteraceae bacterium | reverse complement strand
CGCGGCCTGGCCGTCGGGGCCAAACTTTCCTCCCGCCGTGGAGGCCACCACCGTGGGCAGGACCCCGGTGGAGTTGTCGCCGCTGCCGGTGCAGCCCGCGGGTGGCGCGGGAGCCGCGGTGGTCGACAGGGCGCCCGCGAGCTGGCTGGCCGCGTCGACCCCGGGGGCTCCGGCCACTGCGGCGCAGCGAGGTGCGGAGCCGGCGACCGGGGGCTGGGAGGGATCGGGATAGTCGTCACCGGCGCAGGGCGAGTGCAGCCCAGCGGCCGTCGTCCAATACAGCGCGTTTACGCCCAGGCGACCGGACACCACGAGGTTGACGTGATCCTTGAGCAGGATCTGCTCGACCGACGCGGAGTCGGTCAGCGTGTCTGAGGTCGCTCCCGGCCCGTAGCTGTAGCTCGGGGTCTCGGAGACGACGATGGCCTGCTCACCGGACTCGCGCGAGGACAGGGTCTTGTCGAGCCAGCTCAGCTGCTCCTCAGACGGCGACTGGGCGCCGGTGCCCGACAGCGTCCGCAGCGAGCTGTCGACGAACACGACCCGCGCGACCTTCGCCCCGTTGCGCTCGACGTCAAAGGCGTAGTGGGTGTTGGCTCCGCCGGTGGGCACCGATGCCGAGCTGCCGTCCGCCGGGTTGATGGTGGAGGTGCTGGGCGACGAGGGGGTGAGCGGGTCGATCTTGACCGAGGCACCCGCCGGGGGGTCCCCGGACCCCCAGGGCGCGGGCATCCCGGCAAAGGCCTGGCGCCAGGCCAGGTTGCTGCCCGCGCGTTGGCCCGCGGTACCCGCACAGACGCCGGAGATGCCCGGGCCGCAGGCGTGGCTGGCCGACAGGTCCTGGCCGCCGATCGCCCCGAACAGCGGCAGGTGGGTGTCAGCCAGTCGTTGGGCGATCAGCTCGGTCCAACGGTGATGGCTGAAGCTCGAGTCCGTCTCGGACTTCACACCGGCCGCCCCACCGGCCGTGCCCTGTCCGGCGTTGTCGTTGACGTCTCCGGTGAACAGCGCCAGCGCCGGCGTAGTGGCACCGCCTCCGACGAGCTCGTCCACCACCCTCCGGGCAACCTGCTCGTTGGCCAGGGTCGAGCCGCTCATCTCCGGACAGGGAGTGATGGCCCGGCACTCAGACTTACCGAACGCCGCCAGGCGCAACTCCCCGGGCCGGGACGCCGGTGTCTGGGTGAGCGGGCGCACCTGATGGTCGGGGCTGAGCAGCAGCTCAGACGGGTCGCTGGAGTAGTGCAGGATCGACTGGGGAGCGGGCGCCCGGTTACGCGGGTCGCCGGTGACCTGCTGTGCCGCCCACGCCTCCACCTGCCCGGGCCTCGCCCCGGCCACGACCCCCACACCCAGGACGCGACCACCGGTCTGGTCAAAGAAGCCAAAGGTCAACGGGTCAAAGTCATCGGCCGGCCGCGCGACGTCCAGGCGCCCCCCGATGATCGTCACGATCAGACCGTTCTCAGCGCCCAGCAGCCCGGCGCCCGCGACCCCCGGCGCCAGCGCGACCGAGTGAAAGTTCTCCAGGAAGCCGCTGGCCAGGCGGCGCCACGGGTGCGCGCCCTCAGTCGTGCGCTCCAAGACCAACCCGCGGTCGCCCACCGCATACCCATGTCCAGCGCCGTCGATGGCCACGTCGTGCAGCGCCAACGCGTGGCCGTCGGTGCCCAGGGTGACCACGTCACCGTCGGCGTTGAGGTCCTCCAACACCCAGCTCCAGGATGCCCCCGAGCGGGAGCCGACGAACACGTCACCGCGGTCGGTGGTCAGCCAGGCCCGGTCGGGCGTGGGAAACGAGATCGCCGAGATCCGCGCGCTGCTCGCCGCCGGAGGCCGGGCCACAGGCTGAAAGGTGCCGCCGGCGGGCCGCCACAGCAAGGTCCGCGCGTCCCCGCCCACCAGCACCGACCCGTCGGGGGCCACGGCGGCCGAGCGCAGCTCGCGCGTCGTCCCACAGTCCGCGCTGGCCCCCGCCGCACACGCCACCCCCGCCACGGGATCGAGCACCGCCGATCCCGGCCCCACATCGGCGATCCGGCCGCCCTTGCCGACCACCACGCCACGACCATCGGGGCCAATGGCCACCGCGGTGGCCTCCGACGCCGCCGTGACCACCGAGCCGGGATCCCAGCCGGGAACGCGCATGCGCTCCCAACCGGTCAGCCGGTCGTGGCGGTAGACAATCGACGAGTTCGTGGTCACCCAGAACGAGCCGTCCGGCGCGCCGGTGGCGGAGGTGATCTCCTCACCCACCGGATGGGCGACGTCAGCGAACACCGGCCGATGCACCCGTGCCGTGTAGTGGTAGAAGTAAGTGTGGCGGTAGACGTTTGAGTCCGAGCGAGCGGCGGCGATCCACAGGCCCGAGGCGCCGTCGGAGGTCATCGCCTGCAGGCGCGCCTCCGTGCCACTGTTGTCACCCTGACGGGCCAGGGCGGGCGGCGCGCCCAGGACCTCCCAGCGCTGACGCGCGGCGACGAAGGTCAGGATGGGAAACGAGCCACGCGGACCCCCCACTTGGCTTCCCGGACCGACGAACGACGCGCCGTCGCAGCCGGAGCCCGCCTGGGTCACGGTTGGAATGTCGGTCTGTGAGTCGAGCACGGGATCACTGAGATAGTCGGCGGCCGCGTCATCGACGCGGGTCCAGGGATGCCACCCGCCGTCGGCCCTGAGGCGCAACAGCCAGCCCGTCGAGGAGCCCGGGGTGCGCTGGGAGTTGGCACCGCGCGATGAGGCACCGAAGTAGCCGGTCGCCCACCCGCAGTAGCCCCCGTCGCCGCGACGGGCCACCGCCAGCGACTCGACCAGGCCCTGATCGGCGGCGGCGGCCGACCCGAGACAGGCACCGGTGGCATCGCGCGACCGGCAACCCGGATCGAACCCGGCTCCTCCGGGCCCCCCGTCGGTCCAGCGCTGGCCGGCCCCGTGATCGTGATAGATGATCACCGGCGTGGGTTGCGCCACAGTGCTGACGCTCTGCGAGCCGGTGGCAGTCGGTCGGCTGCCGTACAGATACACGCGCTCGCCGGCGACGGCAAACCGCGGGTGCTGATTGGGGGAAAGGCGCGGCTGCGCGGGGTCCTCACCACAGAGAGCGGGCTGGGCGCTGCAGCTGATCCAGCCGTGGCCGCTGCCGCCATCCTCGGGGCGCGGCCCATCGAAGTGATAGACGATGTTGCTGGTCAGCTCGACCGCCCAGCCGTCGTCGGGCGCGGAGAACACCAGGCTGGTGACTCGAGCGCGCAATCCGGCGCGGGCGAGCTGCCGGGTGGACGGGGCATCGAGACTCCAGACGCCCCTCTGGTAGCGCAGCACGCCTTCGTCTCCGCCGGGGACGACCGGCCGGTAGCCGGGGGTCTCCACGCGCGTACCGACGGCGATCGCCTCGAAGTCGTTGGCCCGCGAGGGGTCGGTGCCGTTCTCGAGCGGAACCCGCGTGGCCGCCGTGACCTTGAACGGACCGGTGCCGCCGCCGCCCACGTAGCGCGCAACATCACCTAGCCCGGAGCAGGCGCTCGGGGGCCGTCTGACCAGCCAGACCGACGGGATCACATCGCGTCCACCGCGACGAGGCGTAGTGGTCGAGCACCATGTGGTCACCGTAGGACCCACCGGGCCCGTAGGCCCATCCCTCGCTGTCGTCACGGCTCATGACCAGGCCGCCGACCGTCTCCGGGCTGCGCGAGAACAGGCGCGTCGGATCGGCGGCGCCGCCGGAGACCCAGGAAGGTGCGCCCGTGCTCTGGAGGGGCTGAGAGGCGAGGGCGGGAACGGTGCCGGCCACCTTCGCCGAGGGCGAGGAGAACTCCCCGTAGGGCGACGCGGTGGAGACACCCTCGTGGGCGCCCAGCGCCGGGGGCGCAGGCTCGGCGCTCAGACCGGCGGACGCGTTGCCGCCGAGGCGCTCGAGCGCGCCCCGGTCACCCACGGCCCACCCCACCCCGCTCGGGGTCATGACAAACGCGTTCAGCGGATAGGTGGGCAGGCCGACCAGCGACTGAGAGACCACCTGCTTGGGTGAGCCACTGTCGGGCTGGCAGGCGGCGGGATTACCGGTGATCCCGCCGCTGGGACAGGTCAGCGGGTTGGGAACGGTGGCCGAGGAGGAGGTGGTGGTGTAGGCGACACCCTGGTGGGTGGTGTAGAGCTCACCCACACCCCAGTCGATGATGCCATCCGGCGCGGCGGGATCGATGCCGTTCAGGGCGCCGGGCGGCGTTTGCCCCTGGCGGACCAGGCCAGAGGTCTGTGAGCCGGTGAGGTCGCCGTCACCGCCGTTGAGGCGCACGGAGGCCAGGCGCGGGTCGTAGGTCTCATGGCTGAGATCGCCGCTGGGATCCTGCTCGGAGCGAAGCGGGCTGACCGAAAGGGGGCTGATGCCGCGACCGCCAGGGGCCGAAAGCGAGTTGTCATTACCTGGGACAGGCAGGTACACGTTGCCGAAGATGCGCGACGCCGGCTCACGCAGCGCGTCGGCGGGCGTACCGGTGGCCTGCGACGGCCCGCCCGGGGTGGCGATAACCGACAGGGTCGGGGAGCTCTGGGGGCTGCCGTCGAAGTACGTGAAGATTCCGCCCACCCAGCTGTTGGGGTAGGACGTGGGGGGACCGGCCGCGCGGTAGGCATCGGCATACACCTGCGGGGCCAGGAGGCCATTGCCGGGATCGTTGTGAAGTAGGCGCACGTACCACTTCGTGCTGTCGAAGATCAGCGCCTTGGGCACGTTGAGCGTCGGGTGCGAGGTGACCGGATCGTGAAACGGATCAGCCGACGGGGTGAGGTCGGCCTCGGGGGGGTCGGCCGGGTTCGCGCAGCACCCCGACGTCAAGGCCACGACCTTCACCCCGCGATAGATACCCATGTCCGACCCGGAGGGGTCGGGGGGCACGAAGATGAAGCTGCGTACGCGGAAGCGGAAGCCGTCGGCGTTCTCGAGGTCGCTCTCGGGGCTGCGACCGGCGACGTGGGGCCCGCCGGTATAGGCCTTGGTGAAGCCGGCCTTGGCGATGCTGTACATCCAGATCTGCTGATAGCCGCCGGCGACGCACGTGTCGGTGATGGCATCGCCGTGCTGGGGACAGCGGACCGCCGAGAGTCCGCGCATGGGGTTGCCCTGCCCGTCGTCGTGGGGAAGCTGGTCGCTGATCTCGCTCCACGTGCCATGGTCATAGAGCCACGCGCGGGCGTGCCCGGCCACGTCGTTGGCCGCCGTCGAGGGGTCCTGCTCGCGGCGGGGGTACTGCCCGTCTCCACCGACCGCCAGGGCCTGGCCCGGCCCGATCCAGGTCACCGCGCCGATGAAGCCGGGCCGGTCGGCCCCGGGGCTCGAGAGCTCGGGGCCGTAGACCTCCTGCCATCTCGGGCCCTCGCCGAGCTTGTCGGTGTACTGATAGATCACCGGCACCCGGGCCCCACGACCCGGCGCGGCTGGCTGATCGCACTTGCCCGCCGTGACCTCATCCAGCGAGGTCGCGGGGTTCGCACAGATGGCGCCCACGGCGAAGCCGTTCTTCTCGTTGAGAAAGCCGGTGCCATAGAGGTCGGCGGAGACCTTGGTGGGCGAGACCTTGGGGTCATACCTCGGCGAGACCTGCTGGGGGAACACGGCGCCGCCAAACTGCTGCCACTGATCCGAGGACTTGGGCAGCGGCGTGGCCTCGGTGTCGCACGGCGCCGCGCTTGGACAAGAAGGGGCTGCGGTCGGGTCGGCGGCGAGGGCGGTGGTGGCCGCTGTCACGGCCAGGAGCGCCAGGATCCCAGCCAGAGCGGCCAGAAGGCGCGGTCTTCGAGGCGAGCGGCCGCGGCGCCAGGCATCGAGCGAGCGCCGGCTTGCAAGCGGGCGCAGTCCTCGGCCGGCAGGCCGTCTAGACATAGGTGCGGTGTCGGCGTGGACCGACAGGTGAGGGCGCTCCATCTACTAGAAGAACGCGGGGGCGGCGAAGTTATTTCAGCCGATTGGGCTGAAAGCCCACTCGGCGGCTAGACGTGAGCTCAGGCGACGAGCATGAAGCGGCGCGAGCGCAGGACGAGCGCTTGGCGCTCGCGACCTCGCCAGGGCACCAGCCCTCCGCGCCCAGGGGTGCGTCCGATCGCGATCAGCCGATCGCGCAGGAAGCGCTGCGCGCGATGCTGGTGGATCCGAATCTCATTGGGTGAGCGATCGAGTACCACCGCCACCTCGCTGCTGGAGAGGTCGAGCATGTAGCGCAGCACCAGGACCTGGCGCTGGATCAACGGCAGGCGCTCGATGAACATCAGCAGGTCCCGATCGCTGACCCATTCAAGCGAACTCAAGGAAGCGCCCTGATGGTTGTTGCGCTCGCGCAGTTGTCCGATCGTCGAGGGGTCAGTCACCTCGACGCGGCTCTGCTGGCGCAGCTGTGAGATCGCGAGATTGCGAACGATGGTGAACAGCCATCCGCGAAACGGCCGGCCCGGCTGATGCTCATAGGAGGGCAGGGCCTCGAGGATCTTCAGGAAGACCTGCTGGGCGAGGTTCTCGGCCTCGTCAGGATCACGCATGGCGATGCGCAGATAGCCGTAGACGCGGTCGAAATAGCGCATGTAGATCAGCCCGAAGCCATCGCGATCACCGGCCTGGATGCGAGCGATCAGCCTTGCGGTGTCGTGCTCCTCCAGGTCAGGGGCCGCCGGTTCGAGACGCTCAAAGAATCTGAGGCGCTCAGCAAACGGTCGCACGCGCCGGGGAAGCTCGGGGGCATGCACGGCGACCGATACAGCCCGGCGCTCGTCGACCCGGCGGCCCGTCGCGCTGAGGATCCGCCGCCGCTCGTGTGCGGGCGGTACCCCCGCCTGTGAGCGGCGCTCGCCAGCCGAGCGCCGCTCGGAGTCGCGTTGCTCGACGACCACGTCCACTGACGCCACGTCGCGGAAGTGGCGTCGCAGCGGCTCATGCAGCTTGGGCGCGAGATCGCGCGGGATCAGGCAATAGACGACCGGACGCTCCCCCGCGCCCACCTTTGCCCCCGCTGGCATGGTGCGATCGTACGGGGGCAGTCGAGGATTCTCAAGCGGGCACGGCGCGCCCTGGCCGGGGGCTTCCCGCTCGCAGGGCATTCGTTGCAGCGTCGGGTGAAGCCTGGCTGCCTAGTGCCCGCCGGAGGCGGGGCGGGGTCAGACGTACTCGTCCGTCACGGCGCCGGGGGCCCTGGCCGCGCCCATCCTCTTGACCGCGGCGGCGCTGCCCGCGCGCGCCCCACACCCTCAGTGCGGAGATGGACCTGCTCGACGGCAGGTTTTCACAGCGGCTGGCCCGTACGATCATCTCGCCGGCTGCCGCCACCAAACCCGGAGGCCTCCACGGCGGAGCCGGAACGCCGGATGGCGAGTGCTGGGTCAAAGTCATCCTGACCATGGAGGCGCAGAGCACCAGCGTTGCCTGTCGGCACAGCTGAGTCAGCGAGACGCCGTGCACCCGCAACCGCGTGAAGGCGGTCGCGCCCTGTGGCGCTGAGCGCCCCCGACCGGTGCGACCGACACCGCGGCGCGAGCCGTCGAGCGTCCCTGGTCCCAGCTACGTGCGCGCCGGCAACGTTGGCGATAGGGCGCCCGGCGCCTTGTCATTGGTGCTAGCGCCGGCGCTGGCGCCTTGCGTAACTCGGGGCCGGCACACCCGGTGTCCTGCGCCGAGGCGTGGGGCGCACGGTCGAGAAACCGAGTGCGAGCACAAGAGCCATGATGCCGATCGCGCCGCCGTAGAGTGCGCCCTGGGACCAGGCCGACGGCTGCGTGCGATGGGCGATCGGGGTGAAGGACACTCCGGGCCTGACGCGATCGCGGCGGGTCACGGCGTTGTCGGCGTGACGAGTCATCTCGCTGGAGCCGGGCGCGCCGTTGGGTTTGTTGGCGAGATCGACGCTGTCGGCCTGCTCTGACGCTCCTTCCTGGGATTTGGCGGCGGCGGGTTGTTTGGCTTTGGCTTCGCGGCGGGCGCCGCCTGGGGGTGCGGGATTGATCGGTGGTGCGGGTGGCGGGACGACGCCGGAGGGTGGGGCGAACCCGACGGATTGAGGGGAGACGGAGATCGATAGGGCCGACGGGGCCTGGGAGGCCGGGGGTGCGGGCGGTGGTGCCCCGGCGGGTGGCGGTGGCGCGGCGGGCGGCGGGGTGTTCAGGGGCGGCAGGCCGGGAAGGCCGGGAAGCTGAGGCAGCGTGGGGGTACCGACCGTGGGGGGAGCGGGTGGGGGTGCCGAGGGAGGCGGTGGGGGGCTGGTCGCGGCGATCGCGGCGACATGGACCTGGGGGGGCGCGGGCAGGGCAGGCGTGAGGACTCGCGCCGGCGCCACCGGTATATAGCTGCGACGCGGCTCGAAGACCAACGGCCACGACGCAGCCTTCTCTCCGACCGACAGGAGTCCGATGGCGTAGACGCGGGGGTGGTTGCCGCGGCCGGTGGTGATGGTCCCCTTGATCGGGTCGATGCTCCCCACACTGCTATCCCCCAGCTCGCAGTAGCCAGCAGGGTTATCAGCG
>DASYID010000008.1:0-5484 GCA_036252775.1 Solirubrobacteraceae bacterium | reverse complement strand
CGCGGTTCGTCCGACGGCCATCACGTCGACGAGGCCCGCCTGGCGCGAGCGATCAACTCTGCGCTGCAGGACCCCGCCGCCACCCGCGTTCTGCATGTGCGTGTGGTGCGTGACCGGCCGGCGGTGACGGCGGCCGACCTTCCCCGCCGCTACCCCACGGTGGTGACCATCGATCGTGGCCACTTCCGCCTGCGCCTGTTCAAGCGCCTGCGCTACGTCACCGGCTACCCGATCGCGGTCGGGCGCTCCGGACTGTCCACCCCGGCTGGCTACTACCACGTCACCGAACGCCAGATCAACCCGCCCTGGCACGTGCCCCACTCGGCCTGGGCGGGCTCACTGGCCGGTCAGACGATCCCCGGGGGAGCTCCCAGCAACCCCCTCAAGGCGCGCTGGCTGGGCCTGGCCAACGGCGTCGGCATCCACGGGACCGCCGAGGACTGGTCGATCGGCTCGCGCGCCTCACACGGATGCATCCGCATGCACGTGCACGACGTGATCGCCCTCTACCGGCGGGTCCCGCTCGGCACCACGGTCCTGATCCGCTAAGCGCCCGCGGTAGGGTCGGGCTAAGCGCCCGCGGTAGGGTCGGCCATGTCGTCGACCGGCGCGCTATCCGCGCTGGCGGTGGTGGCTGAGCTGTCTACCGTGTCGCCGGCGGCAGCGGCGGGATCACCGGTGGTGTCGGTCGTGTCCGAGGTGTCGGTCGCGCCGGTCGGGTCGGTCGCGCCGGAGGTCCCGGTCCCGTTCGTGCCCTGGACCTTGACCTTGGGCTTCTTGTGCGGCTTGACCTTGGGACGCTTCTTGTGCGGCTTGGCTGGCTTGGACTTGGCCTTCTTGACACACGCCTTGCCCTTGTGGACCTGTCCCTTCGGGCAGGCCTTGCCCCGCGACTTGCCCGGGCTGGCGGCGTCGGCGGCCGCAGGAACCGCGAGCAGAGCCACGCTGCAGACGAGCGCCAAAAGCTTGGAGGTGAGCTTCATCGGGTTCCTTTCGGTCAGGAGCGCAGGGGGTGGTCGCCAACCGGCGGCCTGGGGGTGGTTATCGGCAGTACGGCCGAGAAACCCAACTCCCCACATGTGGGGATGGCCGTTTGAGCTAGATCTTGACGGGCGCCGAGGTTCCCAGCGTCCGTCCCCCTCGGTCCAGAGCGCGGACGGCCAGGTAGCGAGGCGGTCGGCGCACGACCACCCTGGTCTCAAAGCCCGACCGCGCCGCGGGTCCACCGGTCGGCGCCAGCGCACCCGGAGTCGACCCGCCGAGCAGCTGCCAGCGGGAGACCTCGGTGGCCCCGTTCCAGCTCACGTAAACGTTTACGTGCTGGCCGCTGGGGCGAGCGACGAGGGTGGGCGGAGCGGCGGGCTGGCCCTGCCAGGGCGAAGAATAGGCGCGGTATGACTCGTCGGGGCGGGGAAACTGCCCGTCCAGCAGCAGCCGGCCCCCGGGACTGAACTCCGAGAAGAACGGCTCGGCTCCCCACCCCACGAGCGTGTTGCCGTTGGCCAGCGTCTGCATGTTGCCCTGGCTGCCGGCCAGCGTGGTGCCCCGGTAGTAGGTGTGCGCCACGCGGGCGGTGTGGGCGCTGGTATCAAGCTTGAGAGTCAGGCCGCGGGAGCGCCGTGCCACGGGCGGGGCGGCCGAGTCGTCGAACACGCTCAGCAGCCCGCCGACCTGCAGCTGCGCGTCGTGCTGGTAGGCAAAGCGCGTGCCGGGCCCCATGTGAAAGGAGCTGCGCTTGCCCCCCAGGCGCCACACGATCCGTCCGCGGCGATCGATGTCGTAGACCGCCCACGTGTTTCGCGCCGACAGCAGCAGCGTCCCGTCGGCCAGCGGGACGACCGAGTTCAGGTGCGCCGGGTCGATCGGCGTCTTGGGCACGGCCGTGACGTAGGTCTCGCGCAGGGGGATGTGGTCGGCACTGTGCCACTCGAAGCGGACCAGCCCGGTCTTGATGTCGATCTCCTGGACGATCGAGTCCAGGGCCACCGCGGCCCGGGCTCCATGGATCGCCGACAGATCCTGTACCACCGGGTGATACACGGTGATCAGCGCCGTGCCGCGCGGGCTGAGGGTGAACTCGTGGATGTCGGCGTGGTAGCCGTTGCCCGCCCGCACGTGCGCGATCACTCGGTAGGAGGAGTCGGCGATCAGGTCCTCCCCGTAGCCGTAGCCCAGCGGCGAGAGGCGCCCCTGCCACCAGGTCAGCACCGGCGCCCCGTCGAGCGCCTGGGGGCGGAAGTCGAACGCGAGCTGCCCTCGCGGCATGGGGCGAAACCACACCAGTCGCCCGTGGCCGTCGGTGATCATCGGCCCCGCTTGGCCGATCTCGCGTTCGGGCTTGTGCCCGAGGGGCGGGGGACCGCCGATCGGCGCGACGAACAGGTCGCCAGGGGCCACGCCGGGTTGGTGGCGGGTGATCGACACGGGAGGGGGGTGCAGATCCGGACGAGAGACGAACGCCTGCGCGCGCCGGTTGTCCCCCGGCTGCGCCGGGCCGGGAGCCTTGCGGGCTGCCACCCGGTTGACCTGGAAGTTGAACGCCAGCGGCCCGCCGGGCAGGTTGACGCGGACGCGAACCGTCTCTCCGGCCGAGAACGGCCGGTCGCTGACGAAGCTGGCCCCGTCCCCCGTGCTGTAGGCGAGCAGCCGACCCCGGTGGTGATGGGTGTGGGTGCCCGAGACGCGGATGCTGGCCAGCTCGGCCTTGGTGGCTCCGACGAAGCTGATCTGCGTTCGCACGGAAGCGAAGTGGGTGTTCGGCTGGGGGGACACCGAGATCTCCGCGGCGCTCAGCGGCGGGTTGTAGGCGCCGGCTTGAGCCCCCGACGAGGGGGCAGCGCTCAGCGCCACGCCGAACGCCGCCGCGACCCCCAGGCGACGTCTGTGTCGCGATCTGTGGCCAGCGAACATCAGCGGCGGCACTGTAGCGAGTTGCGGGCGCGACCTAGGCGGCGTAAGGCACGATTCGGGCATGGCTACAGCCATGCAGGATCCAGTGGCGGTTGCGGGCCAAGCGCCTCATGACCAGCACCTTGCGCCCCCGACCGTTGCAGTACACGATGCCGTGGCCGTAGACGAGCATGACCTGGTCGTTACCGGCCCCGGTCCAGATCTGGCTGAAACCGTGACTGGAGTAGATGAAATCTCGGCCCGGGCCGCCGTGGATCCGATCTGCCTGACTCGACGGCTGTCCCGAGGGCTTGTAGTCGCCCCACATCACGTCGCCCGCTCGCCCGGCGAAGATCGTGTCGTTGCCGTGTCCCCCGAGCAGCTCGTTGTGGCGGTCGAGAACCCCCCGGAGGGTGGCGTCGCGGTCCCCGCCGTTGACCACTAAGCGCCCGTCGATGCGCGGCCAGCCGCGGTGGCTGGCGCGGCTCTGCCCGCCGGCGGGCCACAACGCCAACGCGCCCAACAGGCTCAGGCCGATGCCGCGACGGAACCCTCTCATCGCCCCGGGGCTACCCCGGCATGAGGATTGGATAACAGGCGGCTGACCGCCGCCCAAGGACCGAGGCGCTCTAGTAGACGTCGACGTAGACGATGACCACACGACCAAGCGTGATCACGTCGGCGTCGCGAAGCGGAGCCTCGCTCACCCGGCGGCCGTTGACGAACACGCCGTTGGAGCTGCGGTCATCGAGGATCATCGTGCGCTGGCCGCGGTGGACGATCAGCGCGTGGCGACGCGAGACGGTGGTGTCGTCGATCATCACGTCGGCGGACATGCCGCGCCCCACCCGGACGGTCGGTGCGCTCAGGGTCACCACGCGCTGCTCGCCGGGCTCCTCGATGACCAGGTGGCGCCCCCGGCCGAGGTGGGGGAGCGGACGAGTGGGCCCCCGGCTGCGACCGAAGGGAACCTCGACGGCCCGACCCTTGGCCGTGTGGGCCTCGGGCGCTCTCACCCCGGGGGAGGGGTCCTCAGCCTCGCCCGCAGGGTCTTGGAGATGCACCTGTACGTCCATGGTGGCCAAAGCTTGACACCCCTGTCTAAAGGGAAGCGAAGATTCCCTTTAGACACTCAGCCGTGCGCGGAAGGGGCGGGTCGAGCGGCGGGGGCGGGTTGGGGCGGGCCGCCCGGGGCGGGCGCCGGCTGCGGGTTGGGCGGCGGTGGAGGCGCAGGGAACGCGACGAAGCCCTCCCGAGCCAGCGTGCTCAGCGTGGAAGCCATCACCCCGGTGTCGGAGATCGTGAAGACGTGTGGGCCGACCACCAGCGAGCGCTGGATGGCCGGCGGGTACCCGGAGCTCGCGTCGTGACTGACCCGGCCCAGCTCGGAGATCCCCCCGTCCACGTGATAGCCGATCGCCCCCACGAAGCTCGACCCCGAGCTGTCGGCGGTGGCCGGTCCGGAGGGGGGTGAGGACGCTGTGCCGGACCCCGAGGCGCCGGGCGGTATCGAGCCCGGAGCCGTGCCCGAAGAGTCGGGGTAGATCTCGACCGGCAGCATCGCCAGCTTGGTCGGCGGCCAGTACAGGAAAGCGTGATGGTCGAAGTTGACCGAGGAGGAGGAGCCCTGGCCCAGGGTCTGGCGGGCGAGCAGACGCGGGGATGACGGGCGCGAGACGTCGAAGAGCTCGAGCTGTACACCGGAGGGCTCGCTGCCCGATGGGTTGACGTCCTGACCCACACCAAGCAGGCGCCCAGGTGACAGCGGATGCAGGTAGGCCGAGTAGCCCTGAAGCTCGAGCTGGCCCGCCACCCGCGGCGCGGTGGGCGCACTGAGATCGAGCGTGTAGAGGGGGTCGATCTGGCGGAAGGTCACCACGTAGCCGGCGTTGCGCACGAACCGCACGGAGCGAATCTGCTGACCGACCCCGAGACCGTCGACCTGTCCGACCGGTGCCAGGACGGGACCCTGCTGGGCGAGCACCGTCACGTAGCTCTGACTGGTGCTGCGCGGGCGGCCAAACCACCAGATCGGGCGGCTGGTGCTCGCGGCGCGCAGATAGCCGTTGTGCTCAGACAGCGAGAACTGGTTGAGCAGGTACCCGGGCACCTCTCCGCTGGCCACGAACGTGGTCGTGCGGGGGTCCGTGGCGTCGAAGCGGTCGATCACCGTCGTCTGGTTGGTGGGTAGCCGGTCCACCGCGGTGCTCGGGTCGATCCAGCGCTCCGTGGCCACATACAGGCTGTGCGGCGACCCATAGACGATCTCGGCGTCGGCCATCAGCGCCTTGGAGTCCGACGCGTACAGACCCCGGTCCAGGTCTACGGTCAGGATCGTCAGCATCCCCAGGCCCGAGAACTGCACCGGGCGGCGCACGGTCGTGCACGCCGCCACCGCGCGCGTGTAGCGGCGCCCGCTCAGCGCACTGTGGAAGTGGCGCGCCGGTATCCACGCCGCGGCCCGCGAGCGCAGAGCGGGGGCGACGATGCCGCGCGGAGCCGATGAGATGACCAGCCGTGCGCTGCCGCCGTTCTGGCGGGCGTCGACGAACGTGCCGTCCACGGTCATGGTGCGTGTGACCCTCATCGCCGACG
>DASYID010000007.1:0-4020 GCA_036252775.1 Solirubrobacteraceae bacterium | reverse complement strand
GGCAACATCCCGCTGTAGGGCGGGTGTAGGCTCGTCCCATCGCCTGCCGTCCTTCTGTTCGCCTCCTCGCCCGGGCCCTGCCCGCGCTGCTGGGTGCCACCGCGCTCAGCACCGCAGCGGCCCTGGCTGCCGACAGCGGGGTCATCGGCCCCGCCACGGGCATCGTCAACAGCGGACGCCATCTCGTCCCCTACGGCCGCATGGTGGCAGTGGGCAACCTGCCCACCGGCGGTGCGCTGACCCCCGACGGGCGCTTCTACTGGACCGTGTCGGCGGGCGCCGGGATCAACGATGTCCGGATCGTGTCGGTGCGCGCGACGCGCGTGGTTCAGACGCTGGCGCTGCCCGGCGCCTCGGGCGGCGTGGCCATCGATCCGCGGGGCGGCAAGGCCTACGTGTCCGGGCTGGCCAGCTCCGTCAACAAGGGCACCGCCCGTCCTGACCTGCCCGGGGCCAAGGGCGACGTGATCCACGTCTTCAGCTACGCCAAGCGCTCGGGCCAGGCGCGCGAGACCGCCCAGATCTCCGTCGCCCCCCCGGCGGGCACGCCCGCCCCCCAGGACTTTCCCCTGCCCCAGACCAAGCCCCTGGGCTACCCCGAGCATCCCGCTGTCTCGCCCAACGGACGCACCCTCCTGGTCCCGCTCGGGCTCGCCCAGTCCGCGGCCGTGGTCGACCTGCCCACCCGCCGCGTGCGCTTCGTGGCCACCGGCAACTATCCCTACGGCGCGGCCATAACCGCCGACGGGCGCCGGGGGCTGGTTTCCAACGAGACGCCGGGGACGGTCTCGGTTATCGACCTGCGCCGCGCGCGCAAGCTGCGCGACATCTCCGTGGGCGGGCACCTGGCCCATCCCGAGGCGATCGCTATCGGACCGGGCGCACGCGCCTACGTGACGATCGCCAACCGCGACCAGGTCGCCGTCCTGGACACCCGGCGCCTGCGGGTGCAGGCCACCTTGTCGGTGCGCAGCCAGGCGGGCGTGGGCACCTCACCCAACGCCGTCGCGGTCACCCGCGACGGCCGCCGGGTGCTGGTCTCCGAGGGGGGCGCCGACGCTCTGTCGGTGTTCGGGCCCGGCCGCGGCCGCGGCCACCGGCTCACGCTGCTGGGGCGCATCCCCACCGCCCATTACCCCACCGACGTGGCCAGCGCCGGGCGCACATTGGTGTGGCTGTCGGGCAAGGGCCTGGGGTCCGGGGCCAACCCCAACGGCCCGAACCCGTTCAACTCCAGCACGCTGGATCAGGCCTCGACCCAGACCCAGTTCCTGCCCCGGATCACCAGCGGCAGCGTGGGCGTGGCCACGCTGCCGGCGGCCAAGCGCCTGAGGGCCCTCACGCGTCAGGCCAACGCCCAGCTGGCGCCGGCCAACCGCGCGAACCCCACGGCCGACACGCCGCTGCGCTCGGACGGGCCGATCAAGCACGTGTTCTTCATCGTGCGCGAGAACCGCACCTATGACCAGGTGCTGGGCGACGTCCCCCAGGGCGATGGCGCCCGCTCGCTGACCCTGTTCGGCGCCCAGACGACGCCCAACCTGCACGCGCTGGTGCAGCGCTTCGGGGTCATCGACCACGCCTACGCCAACTCAGAAGCCTCCCAGCAGGGGCATCAGTGGACCTCGGCCGGCACGATCTCTGACTTCACCGAGAAGAACTGGAATCAGATCTCGAGCATCTTCGGCAACTACGGCGCCCGCGGCCGCCCGCTGGAGCCCGGCCTGCTGGCCGCGAGCTTCCCGCCCCGCGGCTACCTGTTCGACCAGGCGTTGCGCCAGAAGATCTCGTTCTTCAACTACGGGGAGTCCTACGCCGGGGACATCCCCCTGCCCTACCCGCAGGTCCCGATCCTGGCCCACACCTTCGACCGTGACCGCACCCCACAGGACGCGGCCGCCGTCCAGGCCAAGGTCGAGCACTCGGACTTCGGGCCGGGGCTCAACGACGGCTGCTTTCCCAACGCCTTCTACATCGCCAACGACATCCTGACGGGCAAGAAGGTGTTCGACTCCTCTGTGCCGGCCGGGGCGCCCGCCGGAGCCGAGTCGCGCGTGGACTGCTTCCGGTCGCATCTGGGCGCTCAGCTGGCCGCGGGCAGCGTGCCGGCGTTCAACTACCTGACGCTGACCAACGACCATACGGTGGGGCTGACGCCCAAGGGCTACACGCCCCGGGCCATGGTGGCCGACAACGACCTCGGCACTGGTCAGATCGTCGACACCATCTCGCACTCGCCGATCTGGTCCTCGAGCGCGATCTTCATCGTCGAGGACGACTCCCAGGACGGCGCCGACCACGTCGACGCCCACCGGATCCCGGTCGCGGTCATCAGCCCCTATTCCCGTCCCGGGGCGGTGGTGCACACGCGCTACGACATGCTGTCGGTGATCCGCTCCTTCGAGCTGATGCTGGGCATGAACCCGCTGTCGCTCAACGACGCGCTGGCCACGCCGATGTACGACGCCTTTCAGTCCACGCCGGCCAACGCCGCGCCCTACACGGCCGTGCCCGAGACCCAGGACCTGCTGGCCACCAACCCCTCCACCGGGTCGGGTGCGCGGGCGGCCACCCGCCAGGACTTCACCCACCTCGACGCCGTCGCTCAGCGCACGCTCGACGCCCAGCTGTGGAAGTCGGTGCACGGCGCGCGCTCCCAGCCGCCGCCCCCCGGGCCCCACGCCACCCCCGGCCACGACGCCGGCGGCGGCTAGCAGCGCCGCTTAGAGCTCCACGCTCTGGCCCCGGACCTCGCCGGCGCGCCAGGCCTCCAGCGCCAGCGCGGCGATGGCCAGGTCCTGAATGGCCAGGCCGGTGGAGTCAAACAGCGTCACGGCGTCCGGGCCCGGCCGGCCGGGAGCCTCACCGGCCAGCACGGCGCCCAGCTCGGTGACCTGCTCGCGGGAGACCAGCCCCGCCCGCACCGCGCCGGCCAGCTCCCCGCCGTGGGAGGCCTGCTCCCATTCGTCACAGAACAGCAGGCAGGAGGCGACGGCCCCGACCGTCGCCTCGGCCTTGTCGGCGGCGTCGGCGCCGAGCATGTTCAGGTGGACCCCCGGGCGCAGGTCCCCGGCGTCGATGACGATCTGCGCACCCGGCGTCACGCAGCAGACCACGTCGCAGGCCAGCGCCTCGGCACGCGTACCGGCGCGCCAGCCCAGCTCGTCGGCCAGGCGTTGGGCGGTCTGCGGGCGCGGGTCTGAGCACACTCCTGGCCCGAAGCCGGCCGTGGCCATGGCCCGTGCCGTCCAGCTGCCGTGCGCGCCACAGCCGATCACCCCCACCGTCGCCGCCGCCTCGCCAGCCAGGGCCCGGGACGCGACGGCCGCCACCGCCCCCGTGCGCAGGGCGGTCACCGAGCGGGCGTCGAGCAGCATCGCCGGCTCGCCCGTCTCGGCGCTGGACAGGCAGATCACGCCGGTCACGGCGGGTAGGCCACGGGCCGGGTTGCCCGGAAAGGAGGTGACCCACTTCAGCAGCGCCAGGCCCCCGCCCAGGGCGGGCATGGCCCGGAAGTCGCCGTGGGGCGGGCTGTCGAGATAGACCTTGGGAGGCATCGACCATTCGCCGCGATGGTGGCGCAGGAAGCCCTCTCGGACCGCATCGATGGCGCGCTCCAGGCCGACCGCTGAGAGCACCGCATCGTGGTCGAGCACGGGGACCGGGGCCACCGCGTGACGATACCCTTGCTCCCCGGGCCATGGTCAACCGCCGCCCCCAGCTCAGCCTCGTCGCTCCCGGAGCATCGCCTGCCGAGGCGGCGGCGATCGTGGCGGCGCTCGAGCGCTTCATGCGCGAGACGGCTCCCGCCCCGGCGCCGGCCGCCCCCCCGCGGGACCCTTGGCGCCGCGCCGCCCTGCTGGAGGGCGTCAGCCGCGAGCCCGAGCGGGCGGGACCCTGGGGCGACCCGCACCCCTGGGGGTAGACGGGCCCGAGCCCAGCGACCGGCGCCGAAATCCGGGCGGCCGGGCCCCTGGCGCAGCCGCAGGCGGAGCCCTATTCTCCCTGGACCGGCCCCTA
>DASYID010000006.1:0-2417 GCA_036252775.1 Solirubrobacteraceae bacterium | reverse complement strand
CAGCGGCGCGGGGCCATCGGGGTCCACGCCCGCGCAGTCTTCGCCCGCGCAGTCTTCGCCCACCCCCGCTCCCGCCGGCGGAGCTCAGACCGGCGGCGCCGCCTACGGTCAGGCACCCGCCCGTCGCGCCGAGTGGGTGTTCCCGATCGTCCCGATCAGCGCGGTGGCCCCCATGAGCACGTGGTCGCTGGACCAGGGGGTGGACATCTCCACGCTGGGAGCGGCCTGCGGGCCCCGGGTGATCGAGGTGGCCGTGGCCAGCGGCACGATCGTCAAGGAGGGGATCGAGGGCTTCGGCTCCCAGGCCCCGATCCTCAAGCTCGACTCGGGACGCTACCGCGGGCGCTTCGTGTACTACGGACACGCCGCGCCGGCCCTGGTGCCGGTGGGCGCCCACGTCCTGGCCGGGGATCCCATCGCCGAGCTGGGCTGCGGGCACGTCGGCATTTCGAGCACACCCCATCTCGAGATCGGCATCTCCGAGGTGGGCGGCGGACCCTGCTGTCCGTCGAGGGGAGCCACCGCCCGGGGCATGAAGCGCCTGATGGTGCGGGCCTACCGGGCCGCGCTGGCCGCCCGAGCCGCCTCTCGACCCCACCGAGCCCGCAAGCACGCCCGCCGGGCCCGCCGCACCCGCCGGTAGGTCCTTCCCGCCGGCCGTCAGGGCCGAAGCCTCGCTGGTCTTCCCGCGTGCACGCGTACCGCCTGCGCAGTCCCTCGGGCCCTTTAGGGCCCTATAGAAATATTTTTTGGCTAAGCTAACTTCCGTGGCCGCCCGAAGGACATCGCCAGCCGTCGAGGACTACGCCAAGGCGCTTTACTCGCTGGAGGCCCGCGGGGAGAGCCCGGTGGGGACCACCGCCCTGGCGGCCCGTCTGGGCCTGAGCGCCGGGTCGGTGTCGGCCATGCTCAAGAAGCTCGCCGAGCTCGGGCTCGTTCGTCGCTCCCCCTACCACGGGGTCGATCTGACCGAGGAGGGACGACGGCTGGCGCTGGAGGTACTTCGCCACCACCGGCTGATCGAGCTGTTCCTGGCCGAGCATCTGGGCATGCCCTGGGATCGGGTCCACCAGGAGGCCGAGGTGCTCGAGCACTGGCTGTCGGAGGAACTCGAGACGGTGATCGCCGAGAAGCTAGGTCACCCCACCGTCGACCCCCACGGCGACCCCATCCCCAGCGCCGACTTGGTGCTGACGGAGCCGACCACCACCAGCCTGTACGCGCTGCCCATCAGCGCCGGCGGAGTGTTCGTGCGGGTGTCCGACTCCGATCCGGCGATCCTGCGTTTCCTGGCCGACCAGGGCATCGCGCCCGGAGCCCGAGTGCAGGTGCTCGACCGTCAGCCCTTCGACGGGCCGGTGTTCGTTCGGGTGGGCGAGCATGAGGCGGTCCTCGGGGCCGGCCTGGCGCGGGCGATGCGCATCGAGCCCGACGCATGAGCCAGCCGCCCGCGCCGCCAGCTGGCTCGCCACCCCCGCTGACCCTCGAGGACAGCGTCCGCTCCGACGACCGCGGGCGGGTCTTTCGCGCCCGTCAGGGCGGCCGGCGCCGGCACCTGATGTGGCTGTTGGTCGGGCCGGGCATCCTGGCCATGCTCGGCGAGAACGACGGGCCGAGCATGATCTCCTACGCCGCCGACGGGGCCACCTACGGGATCGGGTTGTTCGTGCCCTTCATCGTCGTGCTGTTCGCCATGTCCTTCGTGGTGCAGGAGATGTGCATGCGCATCGGCGCGGTCACCCATCGGGGCTACGGCGAGCTCGTGCTGCAGCGCTACGGGCGGGTATGGGGCTGGTTCGGGGCGGGCGACCTGGTGCTGACCAACCTGGCCACGCTGGTCTCGGAGTTCGTGGCCATCAGGATCGGCCTGGCCTACTTCGGGCTGGGACCGGGGGTGGCGGTCGTCCTCGGCCTGGCCCTGGTGCTGCTCACGCTCAGCGGTGGGCGCTACTGGCGCTGGGAGCGAGTGGTGCTCGGCCTGGCGATGTTCAACGGCCTGTTCCTGGTGGCCGCGATCATGGCCGGTCCCCACCTCGGCACCCTCGACCTGGGGGCGCTCCCGCACACCAGCACCAACACGCTGCTGCTGCTGCTGGCCGCCACCATCGGCGCGACGGTGTCTCCGTGGATGGTGTTCTTTCAGCAGAGCGCTTCGGCGGACAAGGGCATGACCCCCGCCGACGTCGGCCACGGACGGCTGGACACCGGCCTGGGCGCGGGGTTGGCGGCGCTCTTCGGAGTGGGGGCGCTGCTGGCCGGGTCCGCCCTGGCCGGCCATCACGGCGCGGACATCCAGGGCCTGTCGGGAGCCGGCTTTCCCGGCGCACTGAGAGACGTCGGGGGAAGTGCCCTGGGGACCGTGTTTGCCCTGGGCTTGATCGAGGCTGGCGGGGTGGCCATCCTGACCATCTCGGCCA
>DASYID010000005.1:0-23199 GCA_036252775.1 Solirubrobacteraceae bacterium | reverse complement strand
CGCCCCTGTCGGCCACTGGACGATCAGGCCACAGTTTTGGGGACCCCGACGGACGTATGTCCTATAGGTGAATCGCCGATGCCCTGCGACTATCGCTTCCGAGTAGCGATTAGACCTTCGCCGATTAGCGGCGCAAAACCTGCCAGGGAGACGGCCAGTTGTCATCAGAACGGACTCGAAGCGATGCACGTTGGACCCGCCGGCTGAGCCGGCCCGTTCTGGCGCTCACCCTCCTGCTTGGCCTTTGCGCCGTGAGCGCCCCGGCGGCGCTGGCCGCCCCTGACGCCTACTCGCCCAGCGCCTCGATCAGCGGCACGACGCCGACCCTGGTCTCCGGCAAGGGCATCCAGTCGAGCACGATCACCATCAACCTCACAGCGACCGACGTCGACGACAGTGGTCCCTGGAGCTTCAGCTGCTCGCTGGACGGCGGTGCCTTCACCGGCTGTGGCACGAACAGCCCCACCGGGACGGTCACCTACAACGGCCTCAGCGAGGGCTGGCATACCTTCAAGTACTACGCCACCGACCCGTCTGGGAGTCCGGCGACGCCCGCGCGAGTCGCAGCCGCGACCAAGACCCAGGGCTTTGGCGTGGAGCTCAGCGCCGTGGCCATCGGGGTCAGCAACCGCCAGCACTTCGCGCTCGACTCGGTTGTCAATGCCTGCACCACCTCGTCGCCCCAGCCCGGAACCCCGGGCCTGTACAGCAACGGCGTCGCCACCTGCACGGTCAACGGCAACCCCCAGTCCAGCGGCGCGCTGGACACCTCGACCCTGGGCTCGCACTACATCTCATCGATCTCGGCCAACGACGTCTTCTCCAGTGGGCCGGCCAGCAGTGGTCCGCTGGCCTACGAGGTCGACCCGCCGACCTACTCCTCGACGGTCACCCGCGACAACCCAACCGCCTACTGGCGCATGAGCGAGCCCGTCAGCTCCGCCACCTGGGCGCCCGCCGTGCTCGATCCCTCCGGTGAGCCGGTGATGAAGGACTCGAGCGGAAACGGCCACGACGGCACCTACAAGAACCACGTCCTGCTCAACTGGCCCGGATCCTCCAACTGCGGGATCCCCGCCACCGCCTTCTTCCGCGACAACGGCTACGAGGGCGTGACCCCGGCCAGCTCCGGCTGCAACCTCGGGCCGGGCAACGCCGACCCCAAGTACGGCGGCGCCCCCGTTGACGAGCTGTCGCGTTCGGCCTACTTCACCGGCAACTCACCGCACGGCTACGCCCCGCCCTACGGCATCGCCGGATCGATCCCCGGGCCGCCCACCTCCAACACGGCGGTTGGCTACACCCTGGAGGCCTGGGTCTACCCCCGCAGCGAGCCCGACGGCTCGATCCACGACTCGACCTTCCTCGACCAGGACAGCCTGGGCGCCCTGTACATCAGCCACGACGGCTCGGGCAACCCGCAGTTCGGCTATTCGCACTTCGCCAACAACGACCCGAATCTCGACCTGACCAGCGGCAGCCCAATCAACGGGGCCGGCACGGGCTCGTCTGGTCCGGTGGCGGTGACCCCGAACCAGTGGCACCACGTGGTGGGCACCTGGAAGGTCGTCACTCTCACCAGCCCCCCGTACGCCCGGGCGCCGATGACCCTGTACGTCGATGGCGTGGCGGTGTCCAACCGCGACACGTTGATGACAACCCAGCCCGACACCGGGTCAGACCCCGGCGCGCCGCAGAGCACCAATCTGTCGGCCACCTCCAACCAGCCCACCAACGTCATGGTCGGCAACGGCCATCGCATCTCGTGGCCCTTCCACGGCAAGCAGGACGAGTCGGCCACCTATCCCACGGCCCTGTCGGCCCGCGAGATCGGCGTCCACTGGGCGGTCGGCAGCTACCTGAACAACTCGGCCCATCGCAACTACCCCTCGGTGTCCCAGGCCGACGCGACCAGCAGCCTCGACACCACCTACCCGACGGTTGACTCGATCACCACGGGTGACTCCAAGAGCTTCCCCGACGGAGCCACTTGGACGCCCGACAAGATGGGAGCCGCCTGGGGCAACACGACCGCACCCGGCGGCCCCGTCAACTTCAGCTGCTCAGACCCCGACGTCAACGATGTACCGACCTGCACGGGCGCCTACGACAACAACGCTCCCGCCGCGGGCCCGCTGGCCAAGCCGGTACTCATGGGTGTCGGCCCGCACAAGATCACCATCACGGCGGCCGACCGCGCGGGCAACGTCCGCCAGCTGGTGCGTCACTTCACGATCGTCGATCCCAACCAGGGCAGCGTGTTCGCGCAGGTGGTGCAGTCCGACAACCCGGGCAACTACTACCGCCTCAACGACGCCGACCGCTCGACGGTGATGGCCGACCTGGCCGGCAACCAGGACGGCAGCTACGTCAACTGCTACGGGCCCGACTACCGCACCGACCTCTGCCACCAGCGCGGCGGCCCGGTGGGCCCGTCGGCGGAAAACGCCTCCTCGCGCCTGTTCCTCGGCTACGGCGGCTACGGCTACGCCAACAACCTCTACGTGCCCACCAGCGCCTACACGATCGAGGCCTGGGTGCACCCCGACGACACCGGCGACATGAGCATCGTCCAGCACGGAGGTGGCGGGGTGCTGTGGATCGCGGGCGGACGCTTCTGGTTCCGGCCCGAGGCCACCGAGCCCAACCTGTCCTCGGACACGGTGAACAACATCAACGCCAACGCCAACGGCAACCAGGCCAACTGCGGCGCTCCCGGCTGGTACCACGTGGTGGGCACCTGGGACGGACGTGACGCCCGCTTCTACGTCAACGGCGTGCGCCAGGGCTCCCCGGCGCTCGACGACGCTCGCGCCGCAGCTGCCGGAACAGCGGGCACGTTCTACGTCGGCTACGGCGATCAGGCGCCCTGGACCCGCGGTGACCTGGCCGAGGTGGCCCAGTATCCGACCGCCCTGTCAGACGAGCGCGTCGCCGAGCACTGCCTGGCCGACCCGGCCGCCGCGGCGCCCGCGCGCCACGCACCCACGGCAGTAGACATCGCTGCTGCGCAGGCGGCTCGCAAGGGGACCACGGGCAGCACCTCGACGACCGCTCCGGCGACGACCGCACCGGCCACCACCGCCAAGCTACCCGCCCCCCGGGTCCCGGGCGTGTTCCCCAAGCCCAAGCCGAAGGTCAAGCCAGCCGCCGCCAAGCCCAAGGTCAAGCCCAAGGCGCACAAGAAGGCCAAGCGCAAGAAGCGCCACCGCGGACGGGCTCGCCGCGCTCGCCGCCACTAGTTAGATCTCAGACCGAGAGGGACACGAGGGCCCGGTTCAGCGACCGGGCCCTTCGTCTGTCCTCAGCGCCCCGAAAACTCGGGCTGGCGCTTTTCGGAGAAGGCTCGCGTCCCCTCGCTGAAGTCCTCGCTGGCCGCGCACAGAGCCTGCACGGTGACTTCCTGCTCGAGCGTGGCCGCCAGGGCCGGCTTGGCCGCGGCGTCGACGACACGCTTGGCGTGGCCCACCGCCAGCGGCGCGCAGGCCAGCAGTTCGTTGACCAGGGCGTCGGTGGCCGCGTCGATCTCGTTCGGATCGGCCACGCGGTTGACCAGGCCGATGCGCTCGGCCTCGGTCCCGTCGATGACGCGGCTGGCCATGATCATCTCCTTGGCCCGGCCCAGGCCGATGATGCTCGGCAGGCGCGAGCAGCCGCCCACGTCGGGGATCAGCCCCACCCGGGTCTCCACCAAGCCGGTGACGGCGTCGGCGGCCATGACTCGCAGGTCACAAGCCAGGGCAAGCTCGAGCGCCCCTCCGATGCAGCCCCCATGGATCTGGGCGATCGTCGGCTTGAGCATCTCCTCGCACAGGTTCCAGGTGCCCAGAACCCCGGCGCGGAACTCCCGCAGTCTCTCGGGCTGCTCGGCCAGCGCGCCCAGAGCGGAGAAGTCCATTCCCGCGGAGAACATGGGCCCGGCGCCGCGGATGACGACGCAACGTACCTCGGTGTCATAGGCGGCCCGGCCCAGCGCCTCGGCCAGGCCCATGATCAGCTCGTCGTTGAAGGCGTTGCGCTTCTCGGGGCGGTTGAGGACCAGGTGACGGACCGGCCCGCGGTCCTCGGTGATCACGATGCTCATGGCGCGCCTTTCCGTGCGGTCGGTACCGAGGCGCAGAGGCTACAACCACTAGGCTCCGCGGCCGCAGCGCAAACAACTTTTCCGACACGGAGGCTCGATGCCAGACATCAGCAAGGTGGGAGTGGTGGGGGCGGGCCTGATGGGCCACGGGATCGCCCAGGTCACCGCGCAGGCGGGGTATGAGGTCGTGCTGCGCGAGGTCGACGACGCCACCCTTCAGAAGGGTCTGGGCAAGATCGAAAAGCAGCTGGCCCGCGCGGTGGAGAAGGGCAAGGTCCAGCCGGGGGAGGCCGACGCTGTCCGGGGCCGAATCCACGGCACGACCGACTACGGCGAGCTCGCCGACTGCGACCTGGTCCTCGAGGCGATCACCGAGAGCCTGCCGGCCAAGCTCGAGATGTGGCGCGAGCTCGACCGCCTGGTCAAGCCCGAGGCCTTCTTTGCCACCAACACCTCGTCGCTGGCCGTCATCGACCAGGCTTCCGCCACCGGACGCCCCGACCGCTTCCTGGGGCTGCACTTCTTCAACCCCGCCCAGGTGATGAAGCTGCTCGAGGTGATCCGCTGTGTGACCACCTCAGAGGAGGCCTTCCAGGTTGGACTGGACTACGGGCAGAAGATCGGCAAGCTCACCGTCCAGACGCGTGACACCGCTGGGTTCATCGTCAATCGCCTGCTCGTGCCCTACCTGCTCGACGGCATCCGCGCCTACGAGGAGGGGGTGGGCTCGATCGCGGAGATCGACGAAGCGATGAAGGCGGGCGCGGGCCATCCGATGGGCCCCATGACCCTGTCTGACTTCGTCGGCCTCGACACCCTCGGGGCGATCTGCGACGTCCTGTTCGACGAGTTCCGCGAACGTCGCTTCGCCCGCCCGCCGCTGCTGCGCAAGATGCTGGCGGCCGGCTGGTACGGACGCAAGTCGGGAATGGGCTTCTATGACTACTCCGGCGAGGCGCCGGCACCCAACCCCGGCGTCTAGTGAGCGACCTCGCCCACGCCGCCGCGCGGGCTCTCGGGGGCGGCCCCCAGCGCCACCACGAGAAGTCCAGCGAGCAGGGCAAGCTCGAGGTCAGGACTCGCCTGAAGCTGCTGCTCGACGAGGACAGCTTCACCGAGGAGGGGCTGCTGGCCAACTGGGAAGGCGACGGGCTGGGGGCCGACGGGGTGGTAACAGGCCTGGGCACGATGGGTGGGCGCACCGTGGCGGTGATGGCCAACGACCCGACGGTAAAGGCCGGCTCGTGGGGGCCCAAGACCGTCGAGAAGATCATTCGCATCCAGGAACGCGCGCTGGAGCGCCTGGTGCCGATGGTCTACCTGGTGGACTCGGCCGGCGCCCGCATCACCGACCAGGTCCAGATGTTCCCCGGGCGCCGGGGAGCGGGGCGGATCTTTCACAACGAGGTCAAGCTGTCCGGGCTGGTGCCGCAGGTGTGCGTCCTGTTCGGCCCCAGCGCCGCGGGCGGCGCCTACATCCCCGCGTTCTGCGACGTGGTCATCATGCGCGAGGGCAACGCGTCGATGTACCTCGGCTCGCCTCGCATGGCCCAGATGGTGATCGGCGAGGAGGTGACCCTGGAGGAGATGGGCGGGGCGCGCATGCACACCGGCGTCTCGGGCTGCGGGCATCTGCTCGCTCGCTCAGACGAGGAGGGCATAGAGCTGGCCCGCCGCTACCTGAGCTACTTCCCGTCCCGCTGGAACCAGACTGCGCCCGCCGCCGCGCCGAGTGCCCCGGCGGCTGATCCCGCCGGTCTGCGCGAGCTGATCCCGGCCGATGAGAACAAGCCCTTTGACATCAAGGGGCTGCTCGACGCGCTCGTCGACGCGGACTCCTTCATGGAGATCCATCCGCGCTGGGCGCGCGAGCTGGTGGTGGGCTACGCCCGCCTGGAGGGCCAGGCGGTGGGCATCGTCGCCAACCAGCCCAAGCACAAGGGCGGCGTCCTGTTCGTGGACTCCGCCGACAAGGCGGCCCGCTTCATCTGGACCTGCAACGCGTTCAACCTGCCGTTGCTGTTCCTGGCCGACGTGCCCGGGTTCATGATCGGGACGGCGGTCGAGCGCCAGGGCATCATCCGCCACGGGGCCAAGATGATCAGCGCCGTGTCCGAGGCCACCGTGCCCAAGATCTCGGTGGTGGTGCGCAAGGCCTACGGGGCGGGCCTGTACGCCATGGCCGGTCCGGCGTTCGAACCGGACTGCTGCCTGGCGCTGCCCAGCGCGTCGATTGCCGTGATGGGCCCCCAGGCGGCCATCAACGCCGTCTACTTCAACCAGCTGCAGGCGATCGAGGACCCCGAGCAGCGCGCCGCCCGCACCGAGGAGCTGCGCGAGGAGTACGCACAGGACATCGACATCCTGCACCTGGCCTCAGAGCTGGTCATCGATGCGGTCATCGAGCCCGAGCAGCTGCGCCAGGAACTGGTCCGTCGCTTCGCCCAGGCCGCCGAGAAGGGACGGGGCTGGCCGGTCAAACACAACGCGGTGACGCCGGTCTAGAGGGTGCTGGCCAGCTCGACGAAGTAGTCCAGCGAGGCGGGGTTGGCCAGCGAGCCGACGCTCGCGGCCCGTTGCACCGGTGTGCCCATGAGGATCCGTTTGACCGGGACCTCGAGCACCTTGCCGCTGAGGGTGCGGGGCACCTCGTCGACCCGGTGGACGTGGTTGGGCACGTGGCGCGGGGAGCAGTCCTCGCGGATGCGGCGGCGGATGCGGGCGACCAGCTCGTCGTCGAGGTCGGTCCCCTCGCGCAGGACCACGAACAGGTGCATGACCAGCTCACCGTCGCCGCCCGGCACGTCCACCACCAGCGCGTCGATCACCTCGGGGACCGCCGCGGCGGCGCGATAGATCTCGCTGGTCCCCATGCGCACTCCCTGGCGGTTGATCGTCGAGTCCGAGCGCCCATAGATGATCGCGCTTCCGCGGGGGGTGATCTCGATCCAGTCGCCGTGACGCCACACGCCGGGAAACATCTCGAAGTAGCTTTCGCGATAGCGCGAGCCGTCGGGGTCGCCGTAGAAGTAGACCGGCATCGACGGCATGGGACGGGTGATGACCAGCTCACCCACCTCCCCGATCACCGCCTCGCCCTGCTCGTTGAAGGCGGCCACCGCGGCCCCCAGGGCCCGACACTGAAGCTCGCCCACGTATACCGGCAGCAGCGGGCATCCCGCGACAAAGGCGGTGCACACATCGGTGCCCCCGCTGGTGGAGAACAGCCACACATCTGACTTGACGTGCTCATAGACCCACTCGAAGCCCTCTGGCGGCAGCGGTGAGCCCGTCGAACCGACCGCCTGCAGCGCCGAGAGGTCATGCGCCCCCGCCGGGTGCAGGCCGGCCTTCATGCTGGTGGTGAGAAAGCCGGCGCTGGTACCCAGGCAGGTCATGCGGGTGCGCTCGGCCAGCTCCCACAGGACGTTGAGGTCGGGGTGTCCCGGGTTGCCGTCGAACAGGACGATCGACGCCTCGGTGAGCAGGCAGCCCACCAGGAAGTTCCACATCATCCAGCCGGTCGTGGTGAACCAGAACATGCGGTCCCCGGCGTGAAGGTCCAGGTGCAGATGGCCCTTCTTGAGCTGCTCGAGCAGGATCCCGCCGTGGCCGTGGACGATCGCCTTGGGCAGGCCGGTGGTCCCGGAGGAGTACAGGACCCAGAGCGGATGGTCGAAGGGGACCTGCTCGAAGGCCAGCGGCGGTGGGTCGGGCGCGGCCACCCAGTCCTCCCATCGCCGCACACCGACCAGCTCGGAGGTGTCAGGGTCGGGCCGGAGGTAGGGCACGATCACGGTATGGGCCAGCGAGGGAATCGCCTCCTGCAGGGTGCTGAGGACCTTGAGGCGGTCGAAGTCGCGACCCCCGTAGCGGTAGCCGTCGACGGCGATCAGCACCTTCGGCTCGATCTGGGCGAAGCGGTCGATCACGCTGCGGGCTCCGAAGTCAGGCGAGCAGCTGGACCAGACCGCTCCCAGGCTGGCGCTGGCCAGAAAGGCGACCACGGCCTCGCTGATGTTCGGCAGGTAGGCCACCACCCGATCTCCGGCGCGGACGTCGTGGGCCCGCAGCTGGGCCGCCACCGCAGCGACCTGGCGCTCGAGCTCGCCCCAGGTGAGGGTCTGCAGCTCCCGCAGCTCGGAGGCGTGCAGGATCGCTGGCTCGTCGGTCGCTTGGCCTCGGAGGATGTGCTCGGCGTAGTTGAGCCGGGCGCCGGGAAACCACTGCGCGCCGGGCATGCGCTCCTCGGCCAGGACGCTCGAGTAGGGCGCAGAGCTGCGCACCGAGAAGTACTCCCAGATGCTCGACCAGAAGTCCTCGAGCTCGTTGACCGACCAGCGCCACAGCTCCTCGTAGTCCGCGCAGCGCACGCCGCGGTGCTCGGCCAGCCACGCCATGTACGCGCTCAGGGCGGCTCGCTGCTGGCGCTCGGGGGTCGGCTCCCACACCGGCGCGGGGTCGTGGCGGGCGCTCATGGGCCGGGATCGGCGCTCATGGCCTGAGACCGTATCCCACGCGCGGGCTTGGGGGCCGGGGGTCGTGGTGCCCTCTCCAGGTGCTCGTCCAGCGCTCTGACCAGCGCCAGCGCGAACTCGAGCGTGGCCTCCATGGCGCGCGCGCGGACATGTATCGGCCGGTCGGAGGCGGTGTGGGCCCGGGGCACACGGTCCAGCTCGTCGCGTGCGCCGACGGCCAGCGCGGGCCAGCGTCGGCGGCGGGCCGGCAAAGCGCTGGAGCTTCCGTGGCCGGCGACGGGTCGCGCGTCGAGGTGAGCCTCACGCGCCGCGGCCTGGCGGGCGAGCGCGACGAGCTGGGGGTGCAGTCGCAGCGGGAACAGCTGTCCGTCGCGCGTCAGCCAGCGGGGCCGGCCCGCGGCGCAGGGCTCGACGGACAGCACGACGAGGTCCTCGGCGCGCCGAGCCCGGCGGGAGCGGACATAGCCGGCCATCCCCAGGTTGGGTCCCTCGCCCGCGCCGGCGATGACCAGCTCGACGTCGAGGTGTCGGGGGGGCTCGGCGTCCAGCGCGGCGGTGAGCGCGACCGCTACCGCGACGCCGCTGGCGTTGACCGCTGCCCCGGGGGAGTACTCCGACAGCGCTATGTCGATCAGTGCCGCGCACGCCACCAGGCAGAGCACCGTGGGGGCGAGGGCAACCGCACCGATGGTCTGATTGTCGCCCCCCGCCAGCCGGGCCGCCGCGGTGATCGTGAGCAGCGCCAGACAGGCGGCGATCAGCCCCAGGGGGGAGGGGAGGTGGCCCCGCACCAGGCGGCGCAGGCGCGCCTCGAGCCCCGCCCAGGGGGCGGCGTACACCGCCCCCTGGCGACCGGCGTCGATGTTGGCGCAAACGATCAGCGTCACCCGCCCGGCTTGTCCGGTCAGCCTCGCCGGCCCGGCCGCTCCGGTCGGGTCGGAGCGCCCGCGGGTGGGCTCGCAGACCAGGTTCTGGGTGGCCCGGCGCGGAGTGAGCCGGCGCAGCAGATACAGGCGACCGGTCAGGTCGCCGATCAGCGAGACGAGCCCCAGGGCGAGCAGGGCCAGCCCCACCTCGGGGCTCCAGACACACAGGACGCTGCCGGCCACCCCCAGGGCCGCGTGCAGGGCGTGGACCAGCGCCCAGTGGGGTCTGACCCACAGGGTCTCGGTGACCGCCTGACGACCGGTGGCGCTCAGGTGATCGCGCAGCCAGACCGCCGCGCGGCGCTCGGCGTCGCTGCCCGGACCCCGCTCTCGCTGCTCACACAGCCGACTGACGATGGTGCCCAGGTCCATGCCCGCAGCATCCCACGGACGCGAGCCGTTAGATTGCCGCTCTGTCGTGGACGCCGTCGAGCTGACCTTCTCGGGACTGGCGCGCCAGGCGGAGCTGGTGTCGGCCCGCGAGGTGTCGTCGCGCGAGCTGGTCGAGGCCTGCCTGGAGCGCATCGAGCGCCTCGACCCCCAGCTCAACGCCTTTCGGGTCGTGTTCGCCGAGCGGGCGCTGGCCGAGGCCGACCAGGCCCAGGGGCGACTAGACGCCGGCGACGAGCAGCGGCCGCTGCTGGGCGTGCCCGTCGCGATCAAAGACGAGGTCGACGTGGCCGGGGAGACCACCCCGTGGGGGGGCTGCGCCCACGGGCCGCCGGCCTCCCAGGACGCCGAGGTCGTACGTCGGCTGCGGTCAGCGGGCGCGATCGTGATCGGCAAGACCAACGTGCCCGAGCTCAGCATCTTCCCGTTCACCGAGACCGCACGCTACGGCTACACCCACAACCCGTGGGACACCGATCGCACCCCGGGAGGCTCGAGCGGTGGGTCGGGGGCGGCGGTGGCCGCCGGGATGGTGGGAGCGGCGCTGGCCTCCGACGGAGGGGGCTCGATCCGGATCCCCGCCGCCTGCTGTGGCCTGTTCGGGCTCAAGCCCCAGCGCGGACGGATCTCGCTGATGCCCCGCGACCAGGCGTGGCACGGCCTGTCGGCCAACGGGTGCCTGACGCGCCGTGTGGCCGACACCGCCCTGTTCCTGGACGTGACCGCCGGCGTCGCCGCCGGCGATCGCGACACCCCGCCGCCGCCGGAGCGCCCCTTCCGGGAGCTGGCCGCCCGGGCACCCGGGCGCCTGCGCATCGCCGTCTCCTCCAAGGTGCCGCCCGGCTTCATGGCGCGTCTGGACGACGAGGTCGTCAGCGCCCTGGACCAGACGGCCGAGCTGTTGAGGTCGCTGGGACACGACGTGACCCCGGCGGACCCCGACTACGGAACGGCCGCTACCGGCTTCTTGGCCCGCTACCTGCGGGGGATCCACGACGACGCGCACGCGATGGCCAGCCCGGAGCGCCTCGAGCCCCGGACGCGGGGCATGGCTCGCCTGGGCTCCGTCATCACACCGGGGCTGCTGGCCCGCGCCCGGGCCGCCGAGGACGCCCACCGGGAGCGTATCGACCGCCTGTTCGAGCGCCACGACGTGCTGATGCTGCCGACCTGCGCCACCCTGCCCCCGCGGGTGGGGCGCTGGCACGGCCAGGGGGCGCTGCGCACATTCAACGGCGTCGCGTCCTTCGTCCCCTTCACGGCCGTCTTCAACCACACCGGCCAGCCCGCCGCCGCTGTCCCCGCCGGCTTCACCGCGGCCGGGCTGCCGCTCTCGGTACAGCTGGTCGCTCGCCCCAATCAGGAGGGCACCCTGCTGTCGCTGGCGGCCCAGATGGAGGCCGAGCGGCCCTGGGCGCAGCGCCACCCGCCGGTTTCCTAGTGGATTCGGCCGGGGGCGAGTCGACGGTGGCCGACGACGAGCTGCTGGAAATCGCCGAGCAGGCGGCGCGGCGAGCCGGGGAACTGCTGGCGGAGCGCTTCCGGGACGGGCGCGAGCCCGCACTGCACTCGAAGACCAGCCCCACCGACCTCGTCTCGGAGGCCGATCTCAGCGCCGAGCGTGAGATTCGCACGCTGCTGGCCAGGCGCCGACCCGAGGATGGCTTCCTGGGCGAGGAGAGTGGCGAGGGATCGGTGGGCGCCAGCGGACTGCGCTGGGTGGTGGATCCGCTCGACGGCACCATCAACTTCCTGTTCGGGATTCCACAGTGGTGCGTGAGCGTCGCCGTGCAGGACGCGCATCAGACCCGCGCCGGGGTCGTCTATGACCCGCTGCGCGACGAGTTGTTCTGCGCCACCGCGGACGGGGCGGCGCGGCTCAACGGCGATCCCATCCAGGGATCCGAGCGAGTGGAGCTGGCCAGCGCGATGGTGGCTACCGGGTTTGCCTACGAGGCTGAGGTGAGGGTCGCCCAGGCGGAGATCTTCGCCCGGCTGATCGGGGTGGTGCGCGACGTGCGCCGCTTTGGCAGCGCGGCGCTGGACCTGTGCTGGACGGCCGCCTCGCGCTACGACGCCTACTTCGAACGTTCGGTGAGGCCGTGGGACGTGGCCGCGGGCGCGCTCGTATGCCGGAGAGCCGGCCTGCAGGTCACCGAGCTGGCAGCGCGACCACCGCTGCCGCTGGGCATCCTCGCCGCCCCCGAGCGCCTGACCGACCAGCTGGTGCCGCTGGTGGGCGGCTAACCGTTGTGGTAGACGTGCTCGGGCTCGATCTTGATGATCACCCGCTGCTCACCCGGCTGGCGCCAGGGGTAGCTGTCCTGGTCGAGGTACTTCTTGGCCATGCGATCGATGTGCTCGTCGGCCCCCTCGTGGGTGCGGTCGGCGACGCGGCCTCTGACCGATAGGTACTCGTAGGGGTTGTCGAGGTTCTGCACCGTGAGGGTGACGCGCGGGTCGCGCTCGAGGTGGCGCGGCCAGGCGCGTCCTTCGGCGCTGTTGAGCACGATCTGAGAGCCCTCGACGTCGACCCACACGGGGGCGACGTGCGGGCTGCCGTCTTCGCGCACCGTCGCTACGTGACAGAAGTTCTTGTCCTCCAGCAGCGCCCGGTCGCGCTCATCAAGTGAAATGGCCATGTTCTGCCTCCCGTGGGTGGTTGACCACCGGGAGGATAGGACGCCAGTGCGGCGGGTGGGAGTCGAACCCACACGCCCTTGCGGGCAATCGGTTTTGAGCCGATCGCGTCTGCCATTCCGCCACCGCCGCCGGGCGGCTCACTATAAGGCCAGACGTCGACCGTTCAAAGGCTCGGGGGCAGGGTAAGCCTTTAGAGTGGAATCGATGGAGACGAGCGCACCATCCGTCTCAGGCCTGCGCCCCGCTCGGCGGCCGTCGGAGCGACGGGGCTCAGACACCAAGGGCGATCGTCGCGAGCAGGGCATCCTCGACGCGCTGGAGGCCCTGCTGCTGGAGGCCCCGTTTGCCAAGCTCTCGGTGGGCCAGATCGCCGAGCGGGCCGGTGTGGGCCGCACGGCGTTCTACTTCTACTTCGCCAGCCGCGAGGCGGCGTTGGCGGCGCTGGCCGAGCGGTCGATGGAGCCCCTCTACGAGGCGGGCGGCGGTTGGCTGTTCGGTGACGGCGATCCGCTGCCCGCGATGCGCGAGGGGCTGCAGCGGGTGGTGCAGGTGTGGACCAACCAGGCCCATCTGTTGGTGGCGCTGATCGATGCCGCCTCCCACGACCCGGACATGCTTGACATGTGGCGTACCCAGATCGAGGAGATGGCGGGCGCCGTCACCCGGCGCATCGAACGCGACGCCGAGCGGGGGCTGACATGGCCGAACATCCGGGCGGCCGACATTGCCCGCACGCTGGTGTGGATGAGCGAGCGCTACTGCTACATGTACCTGTCCGAGCGTCCGTGGAGCCACCCCTCCGACGAGGTCCACGCCAGCCTGCTGCACCTGTGGGAGCACGCCATCTACCAGTCCGCGGGCGAGAAGCGCGCATAGGCGCGGTCGCGCGGGCGAGGAGAGGCTAGGCCGGCTGCGGGCCGGGATCGCCGGGGCCGAAGCCCTCGCCGCGCCCGTAGTGCTCGTCCGTCGGCCGCTCGACCTCAACGTGCCAGTCGTGCTGGAAGCCGCGCATGGCAAAGGCGATCAGCAGGATCTGAACCGGCACGAGCAGCAAGGTGATCAGCCCGAGCAGGTTCGCTGGCAGGTCGGGCTGGGCGAAACCTGGCTTGTCGCGGGCGAACCACTCAGGCCCCGCCACGGCGGCGAAGATCAGCAGGATGATGGCCAGCGCCGCGGCCACCGGGAGCACGCCGCGATTCCAACGGGCCGCGTAGAACGCGAGCAGCAGGTAGACGAGGATGAAACCGATCTGCACCGGCTGCATGCCCACCAGCACCGACCAGCCGCCGATGGTCACGATCAGCATCAGGGCGACGCTGGCCAGCAGCAGCAGGATCACGATCCCCTTGGTCGCCTTGACCGCCGCCTTGTCGCGGTTGGGATGATCGACGATCACGTCGCGCTCGTTGCGTTTCTCGGCCATCGGCAGCTGTGACCATACAATCTCCGGCGGTCCGCGTGTGGCGCTTCGGACCAATCCGCGGGCGTGGTGGAATTGGTAGACACGCCGGCCTTAGGAGCCGGTGGGCCCTAGGCCCTTGGGGGTTCAAGTCCCTCCGCCCGCACTGTAGCAAATCTCCTGCACATGGCCACATTATCGCGGCAGGAGATAGAGCCGCCTTGGGATGGTTAGGGGACCATGTCCCAGGAATATGTCCCCCAGCTGCCCTGGGGCCGCCTTGTGATGTTGCCGGCGCCCCGGCGCTCTGCTTCTGCGCGCGGGTGTTGCCGTCGTGATGCCCGCGGGCCTCCTTCAGGGCGTGTTGGTTTCTGGGGTCGCTCACCGTTCGGAACTCGCCGTCGAAGGGATTGACCGCGTCCACGTGGAGCACGTCTACCCGCAGGAGCCGCTGCCGGGCGAGCGGTGGTCGAACCACAGTGCAGCGATCAACCGCCTGGGCAACCTGACGCTGCTGGGCGGCCGGTTGAACACTGCGATCAAGAACGCTGGCTTAGCGATCAAGAAGGCCCAAGGGGTACGCCGGGTCTGACCTGGTGCTCACGAAGGAGTTGCTCGGTCTTGAGGCGTGGAACAGCCCGGCGATCGACGAGCGGCAGGCCGAGCTGGCGGCTGGGCATTTGCGGTCTGGCACTTCCCCGGCGAGGAGGCGCCAGACGGCCGGGGACAGCCGTTGACGCCCCCGCGTAGCCCCCTCTGCCCGAGGCATCAGGACCTTGAATCCAATTCCCGGAAACTGGGAACTTGCCATGGGGCGCCAGCTACGCGATGCTCCGCCCATGACGGCAGCCGCCCGCCACGGCCCGCAGTCACGGCGCCAGCGCATTCCCGCCTCCGCCGAGCTGGGAGCGGCGATCCGGGTGGCCCGCGAGGACGCTGAGCTGCGGCTCAAGGACGTGGCGGACATCACCGGGAGCTCGGTCTCCTCTATCCAGGGGATCGAGGCGGGGACGCGATCCGTGCCTGCGGCGCTGCTCAGCCAGATCGCCGCGGTGGTCCGCGCCGAGACGGCTGCGCTGTTCCGCGAGGCTGGGATGGTCCCGGATCAGGTCACGGCGCAGCTTCTTGCTGCCGACGTCGCCGGTGCCCTGGCTGAGGATGGCCTGTCGATGCCGGCGCGCGCTGCGCTGAGGCAGATCCACCTGACGACCCTTGCGGAACGCTGCGCTGTCCCTAGCCGCGACCCGCGGGTGACCGCGGTGGACGTGGGTGAGCTGCTCTTTAAGGGGCTGGGCTATGACACCGACGCCCGGACTGATGAGGAGCGTCCCCGGTTCGACGCCGGCGAGTTCATCCTCTACCCGGCGCGCCTCGATGAGGCCGAGCGGCGGGTGGAGCGCAACTGGGTGCTGGCCCACATGGCCGGCCACATCATCCTCGCCGGGGAGGCCAGGCACGCCCCGCGCTGTGCATGGCAGGCAGGAGGTGCCCTTGAGGCGGAGGCGGACTGGATCGGCGGGGTGCTGTTGCTGCCCCGCACGACGTTGGTGAGCACCTTTCAGCTGATCGCCAGCAAGTACGACATTGACGACCCCAGCCAGCTCGGCGCGCTGATGGCCGACGTGGCGCGGCGGTTCGACGTGCCCGTCTGGCTGGCGGCCCATCATGTGGCCGCCGCGGGCCAGCTGCTCTGGGCGGCGGGGGGTACGGCGCTGTGAGCGACCGCGCAGACCAGCCCTTCGACGCGGCGCTGCCCAGTCCGATCGCCCCGGTGCTCTCGCTCGGTGCGCAGGCCGAGGGATCCGTGGTGACCGTTGCCGGGATGAGCGTGCTGCAGAGCGGTACGTACATCCCCGGTCACACCGAGCGGGAGATCGTCAAGCTGGCCCAGCAGCGGGACGCCCCTGATCTCATCGTGATCTCCGGCTCGGCGGGCGGCGGCAAGAGCGCGCTGATCGCGAGCGTGCTGTCGGACCACAGCGACCTGTTCGACGATGACGTCGTCTATGACGCGACCCATGCCGAGCGCCCCGACGTCACGCAGGCCGACCGGCTCGGGAAGTTCTTCGCGCCGTTCGCCGACGGGGCCTCCGCCTGGGATGCGGGTGGCCTGCCGAAGCTCATCGCTGCCAACACCGGGATGCTGATCCAGCTCTTCCAGCAGTTCCGTGATGAGGGGGCCGCGTTCACGCAGCTGGAGGCGTTGCTCAAGCACAAGCTCGGCGTGACGCGGGCAGAGGAGGAGCCTGTAACCCCCTGGTCGATCGTGGTCGTCAACCTCGACCTGCGCCCGACGGCGGGGCAGGATGGCCTGGCCCGAGACATGATCGCGGCCCTGGACTTCAACAACCCCGACGGCCTGCTGGAGGGAGCTCCCCGCTGCGGTACGTGCCGGGTGCGGGCGTTCTGCCCGGTGAGGACGAACTCGCTGATGCTCGCCGCCTCGGTGGACGCGGCCGACGCGGTCCTCGAGGCCGCCGCGCTGCGCCGGGGACGGCACGACCCGCCACGGGTGATGTGGGACTTCCTGTCGCGCGCGCTGACCGGCGATGACACCTTTGACGCGCATCCCGACCCGTGCGTCCGGGTTGCGGAAGCCGCCAGCCAGGAGGACCAGGCATGGGTTTGGGAGCACATGCTGATGCGCAAGTTCTTTGGGCTCGGGGGCGAGCTGGGCCGGCGGGTAGCGGACCTTGACCCCTCACTGCGGCCATCGATGACCGCCCACGAGCTGCTCGCCAATGCCGGGGTGCGCCCCGAAGGCGACGCCGCTGCCGTGGCGTCGGCCCCCGGCGGCGGGGAGGCCCTGGAAACCGCGGCGATCCTGGCGGGGTCGCGAAGCCTCCACGTCGGAGAGCTCGGCCGCGCACTCGTCACCGCGGCGTTCCTTGGCGACGCGCGGCGCTGGGAGTTCATGGACGCGGACGATGTCGCGTTCGGCGCGCTCATCGCCGAGTACGGGGAGCAGGCCATCGACCCCGACGGGCAGTTCACCGAGCTCTGGCAGCTGCCGGCGCTGCTCGAGGACGCCATCGCTCAGGCGTTCGGCGTGCGCCAGGGCGGGGCGTACATCCCGGTGGAGGGCTACGACCCCCGGCAGTCGTCCCGCGTTTTCGTCCGCCTACACCTCAGCGAGGAGAGCCGCTCCTACGTCCTCGTGGAGGATCCTGCTGAGCGGCGGGACCCGCTAGGGGCCGACCTGGCTGGTCACCGCCCGCTCGCGGTGACGGTCAAGCTCGGCGGGGTAGAGGTCGCCATCAACCTCCCGACCTTCCGGCTGCTGCGGGTCGCTGCCGCTGGCACAGTGGCTTCCACGGCCGACGTCGAGCGCTTCTATGCTCTGCGGAGGGCTGTCGAGGCTCTGGCCAGGATGGCCGCCGGGCCTGAGGAGCCGCTGCTCATCGAGGCGCCCGGATCCGGGCAGCGTTACGAGATCAGCCGCGCGGCAGCGGGCGGGCGGTCCTTGCTCGTACTGAGGGAGCCCTGATGGCCCGGGACGCTGAAATCGCACCGCTCGGCCAGATCGAGCAGAGGACCGGGGCACAGGTCACGGCCACCGAGGATGAACTGACCGTGAGCTTCGGGGAGCTCGTGGCGACGGTCCCGCTGCCACCCGACGACCGGCCCGATGTCGCCGATGGCTGGGCCCTACTGGACTTCCGGCGGGCGCTGCCGGGCCGCGGCCGCGGCGACCAGCGCGAGATGCTGATCTCAGCGATCGTCCAGGACGCGGCTCCGGGACACACGCGACTGCAGTCCGCGGCCCTTGACGACGCGCTCGCAGACCGTAGCCAGGCGCTGTTCGCCGCGCGCGAGGTATGGCAGCGCGACGAGATTGCCGCCGTCCTGCGCGACCAGTACTTCGTGACTCCCAGCAAGAGCGCCCGCTCGCGGCCCTTCCTGTTCCCGTTCCAATCCGCTCTCCCGGTCAATTACCGCCAGCGCGGCCAGTACAAGATGTTCCGCTCGGACATCCTGATGCTCCTCTGCTGGGACGGCACGGACATCGACCCCGAGCCGGTCCGGGGGATCTGCGAGCTACTCAACGACCGCGAGTCGCTCACCCTCCTCGACGGCGTAATGGTCGACGCTGCGCTGCGCTTTGCGGGCGACGGGGCGGTCGAGGAGATCAGCGCGGAGAACCTGCTCGGCAGCGACCAGGCCGACAAGGTGCGCCGCGACCTGGCCGGGGGTCCGGCATTTGCCCAGGGATGCCTCGATCGCTTCCGGGAGGACATCGTGGTTGCCCTCGACCTCGAGCTTCCCCGCCACGACAAGGTGGCGGCAGTCATCCACACCTTGGCGCTGCACCTGGCCCTGTACTACTACGAGATCTCGGCCCGCCTCGGGCAGGGGATCGACGCGATCACGCGCGCCGCCGCGGGCATGGAGGCCGCGGCGGGTGGCGGGATCGCCGGGCGGCTGCGCTTTCGCGTGGGTACGGCGGGTGACCGGCCCGTCTCGGGTGACCACGGATGCGTGACTGCGTGGCGCGAGCTCGACGACGGATACCTGATCGCCTACAGCCCGAACCTCATCTGCTGCAACCTGCTGCACCGCGTCTCGCGCTCTGCCAACCCCGGGATTACGGACGCGGTCGACCCCGAAGCGCTGGCCTCGGCGATGCGCGGCAACCCGGAACTCGCAAGCCTCATCGATGCGTCGGCGAGCGCCCTCGCGGTGCTCTATAGCTCGCGGGCGGCGGGCGCTAGCCCTGACGCGCTGGCTGGCACCGCAAAGATGGAGCCCGGGCCGTACGCGCTACGGTCGGCGGTACTCGGGCACCGGCGCAAGACGCTTAAGCACCTCTCCCGTGATGTAGTCAACCAGCTGGTCCGGCGCCCCTTCGGTGGAAGCCTGATCCGGACGCGCGGCAGGTACAACTTCTTCGAACTCGACGAGGAGTTCCTCTTCCTGCTCGTCAAGTTCGTCCTCGTGCGGGCCAGGCGCGACGAGGTCCAGTTCAGCCAGTTCCTGAGCGGGCTGGCGCTCTACGGCCTGGTCCCGCAGGACGCCGCCGAGCGCGAGACCCTTGCATCGGCACTCGAGCGCCTCGGGATGCTGAGCCGCTACTCCGACGCGGGGGAGGCGACCTATGTCCGTCACCCTCTCTGAACTGGCCGCGGGCGAGCTGCTCTCCCTGGCCCGCCAGCCCGCGCTCCGCGGCCGGCGCCTGCTTCTCGACGGCCTCTTCGGGCTCGCCCCCGAGGCGATCTTCGAGGTGCTGGCACGCGACCTCGATGTGACGGTGGACATCACCGCTAGCGACAGCCGCGATGGCGACGCCGTCCAGGTGCGGGCAGTGCCGGCAGGCGAGAATCTGCTCATCCCGTATCTGGTTGACGGCGCGGCCGCCGGGTCCAACAGCGGCAGCGAGGGCTTCGCAGCAACGCTCCGGACGCAGTTCGCACCTGGGGGCGAGGCAAGGGTGCTGCTGATCTGCGCCAGCGACGCGGTGGAGACCGTGAGCTCGGCCACGGAACAGGCATCGAACCTGCCAGCCCTCAGCTTTGCCAGCCTTGCCGGGCGCGCGCTCGGCGCCGTCGCCGCGGATAAGGGCCTGCAGCCAACGGCACTCGAGCGGGCCGTAGTCGACCACTTCGCCGTTGCTGCAGAGCCGTCGCTGGCGAGCTTCGAGAGCCTCACCGCCTGGCTCGAGGCCGACCTCGGAGCAAGCCCTGAGGTGCAGGGTCGCGACCTCTGGAAGCTGGGCTTCCTCTCCGATCCCGGGGTAGCCACGGACCCGGAGGAGCGGCTCGGCAAGGCGAGGGCCATGAGGCGACGGCTTGACGAGGCGGACGCGTCGTCAGGCAAGTCTTTCGCGATCGAGGTGCGCAAGCTGCTGGGGCCCGGCGGCACGCCGTCTGGTGCGGCCGACAAGGTCATCGCTGCCGCCACCGCGTTCGGGCTGGACTACGAGCAGTTCACCTACGACGACATTAAGGACCGCACGCAGCGTCCCACGGCTCTCGTGACCGACCCCGTGGAACCGATGCGTGGCTGCCGAGCAGTGCGGCGCTCCGGGGACAGCATCGTGGCCTGGATGCCGGCCGGCGCGTGCGCGGTCACCGTGGTCCTGAACCGCCCGGCACTGAGCGGCGAGACGCTGCGCCTGCGCTGGACAGCCGGCGGGGAGGCAAATCTGACGCGGACCGAAGGGTCGCCGGAGGCCAGCCTGTCACTCCCCGCACAGCCGGAGCGGACGTGGCAGTTCGGGACTCTCGAGCTCGGCCTGGAGGACCGGCAGGGCCTGACCCAGGAGCTCCACGTCGCCATCCACCGGTCAGATGCGGCCTGGTTCTGCATCGAGGAGGGTATGGACGTCGATGCTGGCGAGGGGGCATTCCTGACCGGCCAGGTGCCTGTGGCGATCCTCATGGCGGAGGGCGGGCAGATCATCGGCCGCGATGAGCAGCCGGAGGCAGGCGAGGACGGCGAGCGCACGGAGGTGGAGGTCATCCGACACGGGGAGTCCTGCCTGCTGCCCGTCATCTGCATCGGCGAGGATGTCGACGGCGATGCGCCCGAAGGGGAGCCCGACGACCCGGACGACCCCGATCCCGACCCCGACCCGGAACCGCGGGACCCGTTCGCCGAGCCGTTCCCATCGGTGCCACACGCGCTCCTCGCTGCGGGACGTGCTGAGTGGCCGAGCTCGGCGAAGCTCGCGCCTCCCGCTGAGGACGGCTCGCCGCAGCTCGTCGGCTTCCAGGTCGGTGCGCGGCAGCTCGCCGTCGAGGGCCAGGCTCCGGGCGGCCTTGATGGCATGGCCATCGAGCAGACGGTCCTCGAGCACCCGGAGTGGACGTCATACGTCTGGTCCCCAGAGACGCGCCACATCGCGAGGGCGGGCGGCCCCGGCCTTGGTGATAGCGCGTTCGATGGCGTGCTGGTCACAGCCTTCATGGAGGCGAGGGCCGCCTTCTTCGCAGCTGCGCGCGACCGTGGCAGCGTCTACGCCATCGATCCTTCGGGCGCGGAGGCGTCGGCCTATGCCGACGCCTACCTCGAGCTCATCGGCGCGGCTCGCGAGGGAGGCGCGCACGACAGCGGCTGGGACGCGGCTCTCCTATGCGATGCGATCGAGGTCGGGGGCAGGCCAGGTGAGCTGCTCTTCGCCCCGACGAGCCCGGTCGCTGTGGCTTTCCATGCGGGCCTGTTCGATGCGTGCAGCTCGTGGATACGCGCCGGCGATGTGCCTGCTGCCGGCTACCGGGCCGCGCTCGGGCTCCGGCACGCCATGCCCCTGCTCCACGCAGGGGAAGACTGGTATGAGGCCGTCCGCTGTGATGGCCTCCTCTGGCGCCAGTACAGCCGGCTCGCCCGCCAGCTCCCCAACGCTGCCGACCGGAACGCCCGCTTCATCGCCCAGCGGCTGCGGTTCTTCCTGAAGGTCCATCCCACCTATGCCGACCCGCGCCAGGTACTCAGCGTGACGTTCGTCCAGCCGGGGAGCGGCGGCGCGGTGTTCCAGGCGCTGGCCAACTTCTACGCGCGCGAGCGGGCCGGGGACGAGGGCTACAAGCTTCCGAGGATGGAGGTAACACTTGTCAGGGCGGACCCCTCGTTCAAGCGGGACTTCGACCAGAACCTCGCGGCGATCGGCCGGGACGACCTTGTCCGCCTTGTCCAGAGCCGCGTGACGATTACCACCTCTGCGGCGCCGCCTCCATTCAGCCACGTCGCCTTCCTCTTCCAGACGCCCGGCGCGCGAGGGGCGAGGCAGATGGACATGGCCAGTGGCCGCCGGACCTCCTTCCTGGGAGGGCTGGCCGCCGCGCCCGCCCGGGCGGTGACCGAGCGGGGCCGCGTCTTTGCCTGGGGGACGTGGGCGCCGCCGGGACAGGATGCGCCGCGGTACGAGCGGGTGCTCACGCGCAGCCTGGAGCTGGTGGGCGGGCAGCCGGCTGGCCGGCTGGAGCCCGGGTGGACGAACATGATCTCGACGACGTTCGAGCGCGAACGGCTGCGGGCCGAGTACGGGGAGAGGGCGATCTGGGTGGTTCACCTCGACCGGCTGCTCGGGATCGAGGCGTTCGGTGCCGGTGACCCGGAGATCATCGAATACGAGGATCGCGCAGACCCCGATGAGCCGGGCTACGACGGCATCACCACGACGCGGTTCATCGATCCGTACCGGGACGCCATCGCCCGGGCGCTGCGGCGCGTCGACCAGCCGGCCGGTTCGCTGGGCAGACCCACCGATGCCGGGCTACGGCAGCTCCTTCAGCGCCTGAACGCGGTCTCGGGAAGGTGGGCGATTGAGATCCTGCAGCGCCCCGATCCCGACATCCTGGCGACCGTCGGCGTCGTGGCGGCGATCGCGGCAATGGAGCAGCTCGAGGGATGTATCGGCAGCACCGGGCAGGGGACTGGGGTACTCATCGCGCTCGACGACCTGATCCCGGACATCGGGCGGGCCGGCATTCCCCGCGTCCGCCTGCACGAGCCGACCCCTGAAGGCAAGCTCTGCGACGACCTCTTGCTGCTGTGGATCCCGCGCTCAGAGCCGGGCGGCACGCTCCGGCTGCAAGGGGCCGTCATCGAGGTCAAGTACCAGGGGCGCGGGACGGCAGATGTCGACGAGGCCCGCGGCGAGATCTCCCGGACCCGCGCATGGCTGGCCACCGTGTTCAACTCGGCACGATCGAGCCGGCCGTTCCGCGCCCGTGACCTCGCCGAGCTCATCGCGGGGGCGGCTGCGCGCGCGCAGACGTTCGGCCTCGGAAGCGCGCTCGATCACGAGCACGTGCACAGGAGTCTCGACCGGATCGCCGCCGGTGACTACGAGCTGGACCTGCGGCACTGGCGGGGTGGCGCCGAGAAGGCTGGCATCACCATCGCGGTTGAGACCCAGTCCACTGTCGCCACGGCGCAGGGGGATCTCCCGGCGCCCGGGGAGGCGGTGGACCATCTGAGGCTGGGGAAGCCCCTCCTGGCAGACCTCATCACCGATCAGCAGCTGCGCGCCGGGCGCCCCTGGGTCCCGCTGACTTTCGTCGAGCCGGGGAGCGGCGGCGATGGCGAGGGGGCGGGAGGCGGGGACCACCCGCCGGGGACCAGCGCCGCACCGGCGCGCCGCCCGGCCGCAACCGGCGACGTCCCAGAACCTGCGGCTGGGCAGGCGCTGGCGCCTACCCAGTTGGATGGGGACGTGCTGGCTGAGGTCACAGCGGTGGCGGCAGAGCTCGACGCCGCTATGGCCCGGTACAAGCTCGCGGCCGAGCCATTCCTCCCTGAGCACGCCCAGGTCGGTCCCAACGTGATCCGCCTGCGCAC
>DASYID010000004.1:0-7324 GCA_036252775.1 Solirubrobacteraceae bacterium | reverse complement strand
GGCGTTGACCAGCGAGCACATGTCGGTGGAGTCCTCAAAGCGCTCCACCCGCACCCGCCAGGCCCGCTCGATCAGGGCCTCAATCTCGGCATGGTCCTCGAGCTCGCCGAGCTGGCGGGCCTCCTCGCGGCTGATGAGCGGTGGCATCCGGCGACCAAGCCTCCTGTCCGGGGTAGGTCGGGAAGCTAGGGCCCGGGCCGGACGGCGCCGGTGGCGCTAGGCCCCGCGCCAGCGCGGGGGGCGCTTCTCGGCGAACGCCCGCACGCCCTCGCGCATGTCCTCCGAGGCAAAGCAGGCCTCGCGCAGCTCGATCAGCTCGCGCTCGACGTCGGGCTCCAGGGCCCCCTGGGCCTCCAGCAGGGCGGCGATCACGCGCTTGTTGCCCCGCAGCGACAGGGGCGCGTTGGCGGCCAGCTCGGCGGCGAGCTCCAGCGAGGCGGCGGGCAGCTGCTCGCCGGCGACCACCCGGTTGAGCAGGCCCCATTCCAGCGCCCGCTCGGCGTCGATGTTGCGCCCGAGCAGAAACAGCTCGCGCGTGCGCGGCACGCCGATGGCGTCGATGAACTTGCGCAGACCGGTGTGGGAGTAGACCAGGCCGAGCTTGGCCGGGGGCATGCCCAGCCGGATGCCCTCCGCGGCCACGCGCAGGTCACAGGACAGCGCGAGCTCCAGGCCCCCGCCGATGGTGTGGCCGCCCAGAGCCGCGACCGTCGGGTAGGGGTAGGCCTCCAGCGCCTGCAGGGCGTTGGTGAACGGGTGGGCGACCAGAGCCTCGGCCCGCTCGGCGAAGACATCGTCGGGAATCTCGCCGATGTCATAGCCCGAGGAGAACATGCCCTGCGAGCCGGTCACGATCACGCAGCGAGCGTCCAGCTCGCCCAGAGCCACGGTGAGCGCGTCGAGGATCGGATGGTCCAGCGCGTTGCGCTTGGCCGGGCTGGAGATGGTCAGGCGAGCGACACCGTCGCGCGGGTAGTCGAGCAGCAGCTTGCCGTCGGCGAGTGACTCCACAGGCGACGGCTCGTCCACCGGCCAGAGGCTAGCCGCCGCGCCCCATGACCGTCCGGGCGACAAGCCCGGCCTAACCTCATCGGGCTACTCGAGCACCACCAGGGTGTCGCCCTCGTTGACGGCCTGGCCCTCCTCGCACAGGATCTCCTTGACCTTGCCGGCATCCTCGGCTTCGACGGGCATCTCCATCTTCATCGACTCGAGAATGGCCACGGTGTCGCCCTCGGCGATCTCGTCGCCGACCTCACATTCGATCTTCCACACGGTGCCCGTGATGTGGGCCTCGATATCGGTCACGTCCAAGCCTCCTCGGTGCTGCGGCCACGAACCTCCGAGACAATAGAGGCGCATGCCGACCGATCCTGAGATCGCCGTGATCGTGGTCGCCCGCGACGAGGCCGCTCATCTCGGCGACACCTTCATCGGGCTGCGCGAGGCCTTCGGGGCCGCCCGGCTGGTGCTGGCCGACGACGCTTCGCGCGACCACGGTGGACAGCTGGCCCGCGAGGCCGGCGTCGAGGTGGTACGCAGCGAACGCCCACTGGGCAAGGGGGGGATCGCCACCCGCGCTGCCCGCCACGTGCTCAGCGGGCCGGTGCCCGCGGTCGTCGTGCTGTGCGACGGCGACCTCGGGCTCAGCGCCCGCGAGCTCGGTCAGCTGGCCGAGCTCGTCCGGGCGGGGGGATGTGACCTGGCCGTGGCCGCGTTCGCCCGCCGCCTGGGGGGCGGGTTCGGCCTGGCGGTGGGCTTCGCCCGCTGGGCCGTATGGCGACGGTGCGGGCTGCGGATGCAGGCTCCGATCTCCGGTCAACGCGCGATCCGGGGCAGCGCCCTGGACCGGCTGCTGCCCTTCGCCGCTCGCTTCGGAATGGAGACGGCGATGACCATCGACGCGGTGCGCGGCGGGCTGCGAGTGCAGGAGATCGAGCTCGACCTGCACCATGCCGCGACCGGCCGGACGGCGGCGGGCTTCCTGCACCGTGCCCGCCAGCTATCGGATTTCGCCGGCGTGTACCTCAGTCGCCGGCGCGCGCACGGCGGCGCGTAGAGTCCGGGCCCGCCGCATGTCTGAGTCCATCCTCGCCATCGACCAGGGCACGACCGGCACCACCTGCCTGGTGTTCGACCTCGACGGGGTGCTGCTGGGGCAGGCCTACTCGGAGTTCACCCAGTCCTTCCCCCGGCCCGGCTGGGTCGAGCACGACGCGGGCGAGATCTGGGCGGTGACCCAGGCGGTGGCGGGGCGGGCGCTGGACGACGCGGGTGTGGGGGAGGGCCAGCTGGCCGCGGTGGGGATCACCAACCAGCGCGAGACCGTCTGCGTCTGGGATCCCGCGACCGGCGAGCCGCTCGCCCCGGCCATCGTCTGGCAGGACCGCCGCACGGCGCCCCGTTGCGACGAGCTGCGCGAGCAGGGTCACGAGCCAATGGTGCGCGAGCGCACCGGGCTGGTGCTCGACCCCTACTTCTCGGCCACCAAGATCGAGTGGCTGCTGGCCCACGTAGACGGGCTGGCCCAGCGCGCCCGCGAGGGGCGTGCACGCTTCGGCACCGTCGACGCCTGGCTGATCGACCGGCTCACCGGTGAGCAGGCCACCGATGTCTCAAACGCCTCGCGCACGATGCTGCTCGACATCCACCGCGGCAACTGGGACGACGAGCTGCTCGAGCTCTTTGGCGTCCCGCGCGCCGCGCTGCCCGAGGTGCGGCCCAGCATCGGCTCCTTCGGCACTACGCGGGCCGAGGCCCTGCACGGGCACCGCGTCCCTGTGGCCGGGGTGGCCGGCGATCAGCAGGCCGCGCTGTTCGGACAGGCCTGCCTGGATCCCGGCCTGGGCAAGAACACCTACGGGACGGGGTCCTTCGTGCTGCTCAACACGGGGTCAGTGCCCGTCGCCTCTCCGGCCGGCCTGCTGAGCACGGTGGCCTGGGGCATCGGCGAGCGCATCGTCTACGCGCTGGAGGGCGCGATCTTCGTCACCGGCGCCGCCGTGCAGTGGCTGCGCGACGGCCTGGGGATCATCGCCGGGGCGGCGGAGACCGAGGAGCTGGCGCGCTCGATCGAGTCAAACGACGATGTCTACTTCGTCCCCGCCCTGACCGGGCTGGGCTCACCGCACTGGGACCCCTACGCCCGCGGGACGCTGGTGGGCCTGACCCGTGGCTGTGGCCTCGCCCACATCGCCCGGGCCACGCTCGAGGCAATCGCCTACCAGACCGTCGACGCGGTGCGGGCCATGGAACGCGTCTCCGGCGCCGAGCTGGCCGAGCTGCGCGCCGACGGCGGGGCCAGCGCCAACGGCTGGCTGATGCAGTTTCAGGCCGACGTGCTCGGCGTACCCGTGGTCGTGCCCGAGGTCCAGCAGACCACCGCCCTGGGCGCCGCCGCGCTGGCCGGTGTGGGCGCGGGAGTCAGCACCCTGGACGGCGTGCGCAGCTCCTGGCGCGAGCGCTCGCGCTATGAGCCGGCGATGGCCGCCGCGGAGCGCGAGCGGCTGCTGTCGCGCTGGGGTGAGGCGCTGGCGCGTGCACGCTCCTGGGCCGCGTAACATCGGCCGATGACCGGAGTACGCGCACCGAGATGACCGATCTGGCGCCGATGAAAGAGCAGGTCTACCGCGACCCGCGCCCCAAGGAATACTTCGATCGCTTCCACGAGCGCTCGCGCACCCGTGACCCCGACTGGGCCTATGAGCTGGTGCGCCTGCTGACCACGCTGGTCACGTTCACCTTCTACCGCGGGCGCTGCATCTCCTCCGAGAAGGTGCCCGCCAGCGGCCCGGTCATCCTGGCTCCCAACCACTTCTCGTTCATGGATCACTTCCTGCTTGGCGCCTTCATTCGGCGCAAGATCCGCTTCATGGCCAAGTCCCAGCTGTTCCGGCGCCCGATGCAGTTCATCTACACGCACGGGGGGGTGTTCCCGGTACGCCGGGGGGTGCGCGACGAGGACGCGTTCATCACCGCCAACTCGGTCCTCGCGCGCGGCGGCACCATCGCCATGTACTGCGAGGGCGGCCGGTCGCGCACGGGGGAGCTCAACGAGCGCGCCAAACCGGGCATCGGGCGCCTGGCGCTCGAAACAGGGGCGACGGTCGTCCCGGTGGCGATCTACGGCTCACAGAAGATCCGCAACTGGAAGCGGCTGCAGTTCCCCAAGGTGACGGTCCAGTACGGCGACCCGATGCGCTGGGAGACCGTCGAGTCGCCCACCCGCCACCAGCAACAGGTCGTGGCCGACGAGATCTTCGCCGAGATCCGTCGGCTCTACGCGGGTCTCGAGCAGCTGGGCCGCAAGGGAATGGTCGCGCGCGTGCGCGAGCAGCGCCAGGCCGAGCGCCGCGCCAAGCGCACGGCAACGGCCTAGTGCTTCTGCGCCCCGGGCTGCTCAAGGGCACGGTGGTGCTGCTCGCCGGCGCGGGCGGACCGTCCGACGGCATCAGGGGCGTGGTGGGCGGCCGCGCGGCGGAGCTGGGGGCCGCGGTGCTCGAGCTCGATCAGGTCCGGGGCGAGGAGGACGCTGTCGAGCAGGCCGTGGCAATCACGCTGGACTCCTCGCCCGGTCCGCTGGGCACGCTGGTCGTCGAAGGCGGCGAGTGCTTTGAGCAGGCGCTGACGCAGACCGGCGACGGGCTGGACGCCCTGCGTGGCACCCTGGACGGGTCCTGGAACGTCGTCCGGGCCGTCGCCAACCGCGCGTTCATCCCGGCGCCCGACGGCGGCAAGATCGTGTTGGTCGCCCCGGCCCCGGCCGCGGGCGGGGAGCCCGATCCCGGGCGCGACGGCACCCGAGCGGGGCTGGAGAACATGGCTCGCACGCTGTCGATCGAGTGGGCCCGCCACGCGATCCGCCTGACCGCCCTGCTGCCGGCACCGGGCGTGAGAACCGTCGACGTGGCCGACCTGGCGCTGTTCTTGGCCTCACCGGCGGGCGACTACTACTCGGGGTGTCGCTTCGACGTGGGCTCAGGGACGCCGGTCGGCGGTCCTCCGGTGCGGGCGCTACCGTCCGGCCCATGAGCCAATCGTCAGCCACCGGCGGCGACCCGCCCACCACCGGCAACGAACCGCCCGGCCGCGGCCACCACCTGATCGAGGACATCGAGAAGGGGCTACACCTGCATCACCACCTCAGCCCTCGCCGCGAGAGGGCGATGTTCGCGGCGCTGGGCTTCATCGTCGCGCTGGGCCTGACCCGCGGCATCACCACCTTCCTGCACTACCGCGGCGCCGGCGCCAACGGCGGCATCGTCATCGGTGGCGTGCACGTCCACCACATGGCCTTCGGGATCATCGGCCTGCTGTTGATCGGCTACATGTGGCTGCTGCTCTACGGCGCTGAGCACCAGGCCGGGCGGCGGGCGTTTCGCATCACCGGCTTCGCCTACGGGGCGGCCGCAGCGCTGATCCTCGACGAGTTCGCGCTGTGGCTGAACCTGCGCGATGTCTACTGGGAGAAGCAGGGACGCGAGAGCGTCGAGGCGCTGGCGTTCTTTGCTGGGCTGCTGTTAAGCGCGCTGCTGATCGCCCCGTTCCTGCGGGCGGCGTGGCAGCACCTGTCTCACCGCCGGCGCTGACGGCCCTTCAAGCGTCAACGCGCCTCGAGCGGGCGCCCGTCGACATGCCCCGTTGGGGACCCACCATCTCGGCGGGTCCCCAACGGGTGGCTCTAGGTGGTCATCCCGGTGAACTGTCCACCGGTGACGTTGATCACCTGGCCGTGGATGTAGTTGGCCCACGGCGAGCACAGCAGGAACACGCCGCCGGCGGCCTCCTCCGGTGTGCCAGGCCGGCCGAGCGGGATCAACATGGAGGCCATGCCGCGCAGCTGGTCGGGGATGCCGAGCTGCACCTTCTCGCCGCCGATCTCCATCGTGTTGGACTCGTCCTTGGAGGCGGTCAGGCGGGTCTCGATGTAGCCGAAGGCGACGGCGTTGACGTTGACCTTGAACTGGCCCCACTCCTTGGCCAGGGTCTTGGTCAGGCCCACGATCGCCGCCTTGCCCGAGGAGTAGTTGGCCTGCCCGGCGTTGCCCATGGTGCCGGAGATGGAGCTGACGTTGACGATCTTGCGAAACACCTCGCGGCCCTCCTCGCGCTCCTTCTTGGCCGGCTCGCGCAGGTGGGGCGCCGCGGCCCGGATGATCCGGAACGGGACGATCGTGTGGATGTCGAGCATGCGCTGGAACTGCTCGTCGCTCATCTTGTGGATCGGTGCGTCCAACGTGTAGCCCGCGTTGTTGACGATGATGTCGAGCTGGCCGAAGGCGTCGATGGCGGCGCTGACCAGCTTGTCCGGGGCGTCGCCCTGAGTCAGGTCGCCCCCGAAGACGACAGTCTCCCCCTGGACCTCGCTCGCCGTCTGCTCGGCCACGTCGGCGTCGAGGTCGTTGATGAGGACGCGTGCGCCCTGCGAGGCGAGCAGCTCCGCCGTGGCGCGTCCGATCCCGCGTGCCGAACCGGTCACGATCGCTGCCTTGCCGTCAAGAACTCCCATGTCGTTGGCTTCTCCTTGGTGGGGTGGGGGGGGGAGTTATATCCCCATGCTCTTGGCCAGGATCTCGCGCATGATCTCGTCGGTGCCACCGCCGATCGGCCCCAGGCGGGCGTCGCGGGCGGCACGCTCGATGTCGTACTCGGTCATGTAGCCCGCGCCGCCGTGGATCTGCAGGCAGCTATCCATCACGTCAAACGCAGCGCGCTGGGTGGCCAGCTTGGCCGCCGTGACCTGCTGGATGGCGTTCTCGCCAGCGTGAAAGCGCCGCAGGGCGTCGTAGGTCACGCAGCGCCCGGTGTGCATCACCGTGTGCAGGTCGGCGAGCCGGTGGCGGATGGCCTGATGGCCGGTCAGAGGGCGCCCGAAGCTGCGGCGCTCGCGGGCAAAGGCGATGGTCGAGTCCAACGCGCGTTGCATCGCGCCCACCGACCCCAGCGCCATCAGCAGGCGCTCCCACTGGAAGTTGGCCATGATCAGGTAGAAGCCCTTGTGCTCCTCGCCGAGCAGGTTCTCGTCCGGGACGAACACGTCGTCGAAGCTGATCAGCGCGGTGTCTGACGCGTGCCAGCCGAGCTTCTCGAGCGCCCGCGACTCGACTCCCGGCCCGCGCTCGATGATCAGGAACGAGAGCCCGTGGTGACCGCCCTGCTCGGTCGTCTTCACGGCGGTCACGAGCGTGTCGGCGCGCACCCCGCCGGTGATGAACGTCTTCGAGCCGTTGACCATGTAGCCGCCGTCCACCTTGCTGGCGAGCGTCCGAATCGATGCGACGTCGGATCCCGCGTCGGGCTCGGTGATCGCAAGCGCCGCGATCTT
>DASYID010000003.1:0-12277 GCA_036252775.1 Solirubrobacteraceae bacterium | reverse complement strand
GGTCAATCAGCAGCGCGTGAGCACCCGCCAGGAACGGTCCTGGCCCGCGGGACGCAACCCCACCGGCGGGGCGGCAAGTCGCTGGACGGGGTCGCGGGGATCGAGAATGTAGTCGCGAGCCACCGCGGGGGTGGCTGGGGTGATGAAGGAGCCGCTGGTCGATGCCTGCTCCTGGGCGCCGATGATGCTTGCCGGCCTTACGTCCAGCCAGAGCGCCAGCAGGGGCACCGGTCGGTGGTTGGGGACGACCAGCGGTGGGCAGCGGACGCCGATCGTGCCCGCGCGTACCAGCTGAGCGAGGTCTCCCTGGATGGCCGCCTGGCGCTCCAGGGTGTCTCGCAGCCGGGACAGGCGGTCATACTGGGCGGGGACGAAGGCCAGGAGGGCCACGGCCACGACGGCGCCCACGGCCTGCCACCAGCGACGGCGGCGATCCCCGGTGGCGAGCTCCAGCCAGCCCAGCGCACCCGCCGCGGCGAAGATGCACAGCAGGGCAGCGCTGACCAGCAGGTAACGGGTGAGGATCGACAGCCCCGCGGCGGCCAGCACGGAGAATGCGGCCAGGGCCAGGGCCGTGGCGAGCACCCCGGGCAGAGCGCGAGCGCGCAGCCACGCCAGCGACAGCGCGCCACCCACCGCGGCGCCGAGCAGGACCGGCTCCCGCACGATCTCCCCCAGCCGGGGGGGCAGCCCGCCCGGAACGTGGGTGATCCCGGTCAGACGACCCAGCACCCGTGCGGTATTACGGGTGCCGCTGAGCGAGTGCAGAGCATCCCCGGTTACCACCAGGTCAAACGCCAGCCAGGCCACCGGAGCCGCCGCGGCCAGCCCGGCCAGCAGCGCCAGGCGTGTCGGCTCGCGCTCCCCCCGGGCGATCAGCCACAGCACGTAGGCCGCCGCGAACAGCCATGCCTCAGGGCGCAGCAGGCCCGCCACGGCGAGCAGCGCGAGCACCCGCACCTCCCCGGCGGGGTCCTGGGGCGCCCCGACCCCCGGTGGCCGGCCAGCGCCCCCGGGATCCGTACGGATGGTGGGGGAGGCACACAGCAGCGCCCCCAGCACCAGCGCCGCGTAGGGGATGTCCACGTAGGCCCGCGCGCCGTAGTCCAGGACGGGCTGGCGGGTGAGGAAGATGAGCGCAGCCAGCACCCCGGTCGGCGCGTTGAACCACCGCCGGCCCAGGCGGTAGACCATCCACCCCGCCAGCGCCAGGGACAGGAACGCCACCACGAGCATCACGTCGGTCGCCGCCTCCCCGTGCACCCCGTGATCGGACAGGCTGCTCACGGGACTCAGGGCCAAGCCCAGCAGCGTGGCCAGCGGATGGGGGGTGGGGGCCACCGGGACCCCGTAGTCGGGCAGGCGCCCGTGGCCCAGGTCGCGGCCCCAATCGAGGGCGTAGAGCGTGTCGTAGTTGACCAGGCCGTGTCCGACCAGGGCCCACAGGGCGGCGGCCGCCACGGCCATCAGCGCAGCCAGACGCAGGGGCCTCATGGCGCGGCACGCTATCCGCCGAGGGCCTCCTCACCCACGCCGAGCGGCGGGCTAGACTGGCCAACCGTGTCCTCCGGCCCCTCGCTCTACCGTCGCCACCGGCCGAGGACCTTCGCCGAGGTGGTGGGCCAGGAGCCGGTCGTACGCACCCTGCGCCACGCGGTTGAGCAGAGCAAGGTCCACCACGCCTACCTGTTCGTCGGCTCGCGGGGCACGGGTAAGACGTCGATGGCCAAGATCCTCGCCGCTTGCCTGAACTGCGAGCGCGGACCCACGATCGATCCGTGCGGTGGGTGTGACTCGTGCACCTCGATCGCTTCGGCCAGCTCGCTGGACGTGATCGAGATGGACGCCGCCTCCAACAACTCCGTCGATGACATCCGCGAGCTACGCGAGTCCGTGGCCTACGCCCCGGTCTCCGGGCGCCACAAGGTCTACATCCTCGACGAGGCGCACATGCTGTCCTCGCAGGCCTGGAACGCGTTTCTGAAGACTCTGGAGGAGCCGCCGCCGAACACCATCTTCGTGCTGGCCACCACCGAGGCCCAGAAGGTCCTGCCCACCGTGGTCGACCGCTGCCACCGCTTCGACTTCGCCCGGCCCACGGTGGAGCAGATCGCCGGCGTGCTGCGCCGCGCCGCCGAGGCCGAGGCGATCCGCATACCCTCCGAGGCGATCGCCCTGATCGCCCGGGCGGCGACGGGCAGCTTCCGCGACGCGCTCGGCACCCTCGAGCAGCTGATCACCTACAGCGGCGCGGAGATCTCTCTCCAAGACGTGGTGGCGGTGCTGGGCGTGGCCGAGTCCGAGCTGCTCTACGAGGCGATCGAGGCGGTGGGCTCCCACGACCCGCGGCGGGCCCTGCTGGCCGTGGCGCGCGGCACCGACGGGGGGCGCGAGCCCGTCGGGCTGATCCGCGACCTCGAGGTTCACGCGCGTGAGCTGATGGTGGTTCAGACGCTGGACGGGCAGGTGCCCGCGCAGCTGTCGATCACCCCCGATGCCGATCGCCGCCTGGCCGACCAGGCGCAGCGGATCCCACCCGCCGATGTCGTCGCCCTGCTCGAGGCGCTGGCGCGCGCGCTCGAGGCGGTCAAGGCGGGGGCCGACGGCCGCACCCAGCTCGAGCTCGCCCTGATCAAGGCGGCGGCCCCCGAGGTCGATGCTTCCACGCGCGCGCTACTGGCCCGGATCGAGCGTCTCGAGGGCCTGCTCTCCGGGGGGCCCCAGACTCAGGCCGGCGCCGTCACGGCGCCCCCCTCGGCTCTCGAGGCAACTCCTGTTGCACCGCCAACCGCGCCACCGCCAACCCCGCCACCGCCAACCGCTGCACCGCCAACCGCGCCACCGGCCCCGGCCCCGGCCGCGTCCCCGGATCCCGCGCCCCGGCCCGCACTCGCCGCGGTGGGAGGTGCGGTGGCCGCCCCGGTGCCGGTCGCCGGCGCCGCCAACCTGCCTCTGGATCTGGAGACGGTGGCGGACCTGTGGAAGGGGGTGGTCGAGACCCTGGCCGAGGAGCAGCCGTTGCTGGCCGCCGTGATGGTCAAGGCCCGGCCCGTGGCCCTGGAGGGCCAGGACCTGATCGTCGCCTTCTGTCCCGAGGACGCCTTCTTGCGCCGGCGGGCCGAGGACCAGGCCAGCCGCTCGGTGGTGACGGAGGTGCTCAAGGCCCTGTGCGGACACTCTCTGCGCCTGGCCTTTGAGCTGCGCGAGATCGACGAGGAGCATGAGCCCGCCGCCGTGGCGCTGACCGACCAGGAGTGGGTGGCGCGCTTCCTGGTCGAGTTCGACGCCGAGGAGCTCGAGCAGGACGAGACCGTCGCGCCGAAGGTCACCGCCTCACCCGAGCTCGCCGCGAACGCCCCGCAACCCCAGGAGAGCTGACCGTGCCCCAGCCCAACATGCAGCAGATGCTCAAGCAGGTGCAGAAGATGCAGCAGGACATGATGGCCGCCCAGGAGTCGCTCAAGGACGAGGAGGTGCAGGCCTCGGCCGGCGGCGGCATGGTCACCGTCAAGGTCTCGGGCGACCTGGTGGTCAGGGCGGTGGAGATCGATCCGTCCGCGGTCGACCCCGAGGATGTCGAGCTGCTCGCCGACATGATCCTGGCCGCCACCAACGAGGCTCTTCGCGCCGCCCAGGAGCTGGCCGCCAACAAGATGGGCGGCCTGGCCGGAGGGCTGGATCTGGGTCCGCTCGGCGGCGGCATGGGCGGCCTGGGCCTGCCCGGCGCGTAGCCGGCCTCGGGCTCCAGCCAGTCAGAGCCGCGTGTGTACGCCCCTCCCGTCCAGCGCCTGATCACCGAGCTGAGCAAGCTGCCCGGGATCGGCCAGCGCACCGCCCAGCGACTCGCCTTTCACCTCCTGCGCGCCACGCCCGAGGACGCCAACGCGCTGGGCGAGGCGATCCGAGAGGTCAAGGAGCGCATCGGACTCTGCGAGGTGTGCTTCAACCTGGCCGACGAGCAGCGCTGCCGCATATGTCAGGATCCGCGCCGCGACGCGGGGGTTATCTGTGTGGTCGAGGAGCCCTCCGACGTGATTCCGATGGAGCGCACCCACGAGTTCGCCGGCCGCTACCACGTGCTGGGGGGAGCACTGTCGCCGATCGACGGGGTGGACCCGGAGGATCTGCGCATCTCCGAGCTGTTCGAGCGCGTGACGTCGGCCGAGCCGCCGGTGCGCGAAGTGGTGCTCGCCACCAACCCCACCACCACGGGGGAGGCCACGGCGCTGCACATCGCCCAGGGGCTGCGCGAGCGCGCCCCGGGTCTCTCGGTCACACGGCTGGCCAGCGGGTTGCCGGTCGGCGCCGACCTGGAGTACGCCGACGAGGTGACGCTGGGCAAGGCGCTGGCGGGCCGCCGCGCGCTCTGACCGGCCTATCCTCCTCGGCCATGTCGGCAATCGTGGTGATGAAATTCGGGGGCACCTCGGTCGCCGACGCCGAGCGCCTGAAGCGGGCGGCCAGCCGGATCGTGGCCCGGCGCGAGCAGGGCAACCAAGTGGTCGCCGTCCTGTCGGCTCGGGGTAAGACGACCGATGAGCTGATCGGCGCCGCCCACGAGGTCTCTCCAGCGCCCGTCGCGCGGGAGATGGACATGTTGCTGTCCACCGGCGAGCGCATCTCCTGCGCGCTGTGCGCGATGGCCATCCACGACCTCGGCCACCGGGCGATCTCGCTGACCGGCTCCCAGGCCGGGATCGTCACCGACACCTCCCACACCAAGGCGCGGATCCTCGACGTGCGGGCGGACCGCATCCGGGAGGCGCTGGAGGCCGACCACATCGTGTTGGTAGCAGGGTTCCAGGGCGTCTCGACCGCCCACGACGTGACCACCCTGGGACGCGGCGGCTCGGATACCACGGCGGTGGCGGTGGCCGCCGCGCTGCGCGCCGAGGTGTGCGAGATCTACACCGACGTCGAGGGGGTCTACAGCGCCGATCCGCGGATCGTGCCCGAGGCTCGCAAGCTACCTGTCGTCTCCTTTGAGGAGATGCTCGAGATGTCGGCCTCCGGAGCCGGCGTGCTGCAGCTGCGCTCGGTCGAGTACGCCCGCAACCATGGCGTGCGCATCCACTGCCGTTCCTCGTTCACCGACGCGCCCGGTACCGTAGTGGTGGGCGAGCACGAGACGATGGAACACCCGCTGATCACCGCCGTGACGCACTCGACCGGGGAGGCCCGCGTCACGTTGCTGGGCGTACCCGACGAGCCCGGTGTGGCCGGACGCATCTTCACTTCGCTGGCCGAGGCCAACGTCAACGTCGACATGATCATCCAGAACGAGCCGGTGGGGGAGGGGCGCCGCGCCGAGCTGTCGTTCACCGTCCCGGTGGACGACATGCGCGATGCCCGCAACGCGCTGGAGCCGCTGGCCTCCGAGCTGGGCATCGACGCGGTGGCGGCCGACGAGGACATGGGCAAGGTGTCGATCGTGGGGGCGGGAATGCGCAGCCACCCGGGCGTGGCGGCCAAGGTGTTTGCCACGCTGGGCGCGGAGGGGATCAACATCGAGATGATCTCCACCTCGCCGATCAAGATCTCCTGCGTGATCGGCGCTGGCCATGTGCCCACCGCCGTGCGCGCGCTGCACTCCGCCTTCGCGCTGGCCGGGGAGGACACCATTCGCCCCGAGCAGCCCTTCCGGGGAATGGGTTGATGGCCTCCGCCTCCGGCTCCGGCAGGGGACCCCGGACGGCGGTGGTGGGAGCCACCGGCGCGGTCGGCTCGGTCATCCTGGAGATCCTGGCCGCGCGCGGGTTTCCCGCCGCCGAGATCGTGCCCTTCGCGTCCGAGCGCTCGGCCGGACGCGAGCTGGCGGGCGCCAGTGCGCCGGTGCGCGCGCTGACCGAGGAGGCGATCGAGGGCTTTGACCTGGCGCTGTTCTCGGCCGGCTCGACGGTGTCTGAGTCCTGGGCTCCGCGCTTCGCTCGCGCCGGGGCCGTGGTGGTCGACAACTCCTCCTGCTGGCGCATGAGCGAGGACGTGCCGCTGGTCATCGCCGAGGTCAACCCCGAGGCGCTCGACGGCCATCGCGGGATCGTGGCCAACCCCAACTGCTCGACCATGCAGATGGTGGTGGCGCTCAAGCCCCTGCACGACGCGGCCGGCATCGAGCGGGTGGTGGTCAGCACCTACCAGTCGGTCTCGGGCACCGGGATGGCGGCCATCGAGGAGCTCAATAGCCAGGCCCACGCGTTGCTGCACGAGATGGAGCCCGAGCCGGCCACCGTCTACCCGCACCGTATCGCCTTCAATGTGCTGCCCCAGGTGGAGCGCTTCGCCGACGGTGATGACTACACCACCGAGGAGCGCAAGATGATCAACGAGACGCGCAAGATCCTGTCCGAGCCCGATCTGCCCGTCAGCGCCACCTGCGTGCGGGTGCCGGTCATCACCGGACACTCCGAGTCGATCAACCTGCAGACGACCGAGGACCTGAGCCCGGCGCGTGCGCGTGAGCTGCTCAGTGCCGCGCCGGGGATCGAGGTCATCGATCGGCCCGGCGACGGGCTCTACCCGCTGGCCGTCGACGCGGCCGGGCGCGACGAGGTATTCGTCGGTCGCATCCGCCGGGACCCCAGCCGCGAGCGCGTCCTGAACCTGTGGGTGGTCTCCGACAACCTGCGCAAGGGCGCCGCGCTGAACGCCGTGCAACTGGCAGAGCTGCTGCATCAGCGGGACCTGCTGGGAACCGGCGTGGGCGACGACGTGCCCTCCGCCGTTTGACCCCCGGGTGCCCGGATCTGTCACAAATCGTGTCGGCCGCGGTCTTCCCTGTTAGAACAGACCCCTACGGCTGACACCGCCGCTTCCCCCGAGGGCGGTCAGAAAGGCTCTTTTATGACTGGACTGAAGAAGTTTCTCACCCTCGCCGTCGCCAGCTGCGTGCTGGGCGTGGGCGGCGTGACGATCGCGGTGGCCTCCGATGGCCATGGCCAGGAGGCCCAGAAGGCGCCCAAGGCCAAGAAGGCCGACGAGCGCAAGGACGCTATCGACACCAAGAAGGACGTGGCCGACGCCAACAAGGACCTCCAGGACGAGAAGGCCGAGGCCAACAAGGCCCCCAACCCCGCCGAGGAGGCCAAGGAGAACGCCGACGCCGCCAAGGAGCGCGCCGACGCGCAGAAGGAGGTCCAGGAGGCCCAGAAGGAGGGTGACGAGAACCAGACCGGCGAGCAGGGCGAGTCCCAGAAGGTCGAGGGCAACGAGGACAACGCTGCCCGCAAGGACGCCAACGCCGAGCAGGCCGACCAGCAGCAGGAGGGCGACCACCAGGACAAGGGCGACGTCCCCGGTGCCGACGATGGCCAGGCCCCGAGCGGCCCGTCTGGCGCCCACGGCGACTGACCGAAGCGGCACGGGTGCCCCGGCTGCCGGCCGGGGCACCCGCCCCACCGCCATGTCCTGTGCTCCCCTAACCACCTGTCCCGCGGGACATCAACGGCCCGTGCGGGTCGCCGCGGCGCTCGCGTCCGCGCCCGGGTACACGTCGATCCTGTCCGACGCTCTGCTCCCATCGCGCGGGCAGCGGGTAGCCAGCGGGCTGCGACGGGTGGCGACGGCGGTCACGCCGTGGAGCCTCGCCGTCTGGGCGGCGCGCTCCCCGGGTATGGCCAGGGCATGGCTGGAGCACACCCGGGCTCACCCACTGTCGCTCGCCGGCCGTCGCTGGCGGGCCCGTCCGCGCCGGGCGTGGTGTCAGTGACCGGGAGCCCTGCACCTGCTCCCTCGCCTGCTCCCCGGGGACTGCGCCCGCTGCTGTCGGGGGTGGTGCTGCGCACCCAGACCGATGCCCGGCTGACCGCGCTGGCCCGCGACGGAAGCCCCCAGGCGTTCACGGCCATCATCGAGCGCTACGGGCGCGAGCTGCGCACGCACGCCGGGCGCATCGTGCGCCGCGATCGTGCCGAGGACGTCGTCCAGCAGGCCATGCTGGGCGCGTGGAGCGCTTTGCTCGATGGCCGCGAGGTCGAGGACATACGCGCGTGGCTTCACCGCATTGTCCACAACACGGCGCTGAGCACGGTCGCCCGGCGCGGCTATGACGATGGCGAGCTGCCCCCCTCCGCGGCGGCCCCGGGCCTGACCGAGGATCTGGTCGAGCGACGCGTGAGCGCCGTGCAGGCCCTGGCGGAGATCGCCGCCCTGCCCGAGCCTCAGCGTCGCGCGCTGACCATGACCGCGCTCGAGGGTCGCAGCGGCCGCGAGACGGCTCGGTCGCTGGGGGTGAGCGAGAGCGCGGTGCGCCAGCTCGTCCATCGCGCGCGTAACGGGCTTCGATCCGCCTCCACCGCGATGGTGCCTGTGCCGCTGATCTCCTGGGCGGTGCGCGGTACGGGCGGCTCGGCCACACCGATGGCCGTGAGCCTCGGCGCCGCTGGCAGTGGCGGCGCTGTGCTGGCCAAGGCGGCCGTGGTGATCGGCGTGGGCGCCACGGCGCTGGGCGCCGGACACGCCCTGCGCTCCCATCCTCATGCGCCGCCCGGCCAGCGGACCTCGGGCTCGGCCGGTGAGGCGGCTGCGCTGGGCCCCGGAGACCGCACCGCCACGCTCAGGGCCTCCCGGCTGATGGCCGTCACTCCGCCCGGCGGCCCATCGTCATCGCGCCACGGCCAGGCGTCGGCGCGATGGGACGGTGCGGGCCCCCGTGGGCAGCGTTCGGGCCCGGGTGCTCAGCATCGGGCAGGCAGCGGGCGCCAGGCCGGCGGCCAGGGGCAGCGGCAAGCCTCCGACGAATCGAGTCGCGCAGGAGCTGACGGGCGCTCGGGTGATGGGCGCTCCGGTGACGGAGGCTCGTCGGTCACCGGACCTTCCCAGACCACGGACCGCCCCGCCGGCGAGCCCGAGCGGTCGTCGGGCTCAAACACCGAGGCGACGAGACCCGCGGCGAGCACGGAGTCCGCGTCCAGCGACGCTGCCCACGGCGACCGCACCTCCTCCAGCGCCGACCATGTCAGCTCCCCGGATGGGTCGCCGGCGGCGCGAAGCGAACCCTCGCCCAGCCTCGCCCCGGGCGCCGAGACTGACCTGGCCTCGCCCTAGGCGTTACCGAGCAGCGCTGATCGGCGAGCTCGAGCGCGAGGTGAGCCCCGCCAGCTCGCGTCGCGTGCGCACCCCGAGCTTGCGAAACACGTTGCGGGCATGGGTGCGGACGGTTTCGATGCCCACGTGCAGGGTGGCGGCGATCTCGGCGTTGGAGCGGCCCTGCTGGAGCAGCTCGAGCACGTCGGCCTCGCGCGGGGTGAGCAGATCCGGGCCTGAGTCCAGGGGCGTGAGCTCCTCGGGCGTGCGCGGCAGCACGTGCAGGCCTCGGGAGGCCAGGTGGATGGCGTTGAGGATGTCCCGCCCCTGGGTCGACTTCGACAGGCACGCAGTGGCGCCAAAGGCGAGCATCTGGTTGCACTCGGCCTGGGTGGGGCGGTTGGCCAGCACCACCAGCCGGGTGCCGGGGTGCGCGACGTACAGCTCATGGATCTCGATCGGGGTGCGCAGCGAGCCGTAGTTGACGATCGCCACCTGGGGCTCGTGCTCACCGAGGGTGGGCGGAAGATCTTCGATCGAGACGTCGTGGGCGACGACGAGCACGCTGGGGTCCTCCTCCGTCAGCGCCAGCAGTCCCCGTCCGACCAGGTCCTCGAAGCGAGTCAGGGCCAGGGTTATGGGGGGCTGCGGTCTCATTGCGGTGAGGGCGGCGGCGAGCCCCCCGGTGGCCACGGGAATCGTATCGGCAAACCCGGTCAAAAGGGTGAGGCCCGGCTCACCCCAATATCACCCGCCGCCTCCCCCCAAGATCACCCCTTCCGGGTGACGACAGGCGCACTCCGCGCCGTCAACATGCCTTTCAGCTTGTGAGAGCGCGCCGGTTGGGGGACCGGCACTCAAATTTTCCGCAGGACGATAGGGGTACTGCAGTGGGACGGGACTGGGCCTTCGGGCCCTTTCCCAGTTAAGGCGGCGGTTGAGGGAGAGGGCCGCATGCGGTGGTGTGCACCGGGGCCGGTTGGGAGGCCGGCCTGCGGTGCGACCGCCTTCGTCAGTGGCGGCGCCGACCGCGGTCAGGCGGCCGCGCCGACGACCGACGTGCTCCAGTCCACCACGGCGGTGGGCTTGACCACGTGGCGGTTGAGCCCGAGTTCGGAGGGCTCCAGGCCGAGCGCCAGGCCCACCAGCTGGGGCAGGTGCAGAACCGGCATCGACAGCTCGCGCCCGACGACCTTGGCGGCCAGCGGCTGCTGGAGGTCGAGGTTGAGGTGGCACAGTGGGCAGGGCGTGACCAGGCAGTCGGCGCTGGCGTCGGTGGCGTCGCCCAGGTGCCGGCCGGCCTGGGCCAGCGAGGCCTCCTGGTTCATGGTGATGATGGGAAAGCCGCAGCACTTGTGCGAGCCGGCGTACTCGATCACGGTCCCGCCCAGGGCGTCGATGACCTGGTCTAAGTAGGTGTCGCGCGGGCGCTCGGGGGTGATCCCGATGCGGTCGGAGGGACGCACGATGTAGCAGCCGTAGAAGGGCCCGACGCGCAGGTTGGTCAGCGGTCGCTTGACGCGCGAGCGCAGCTCGTCCAGGCCGATCTCCTCGACCAGCATCCACAGGAAGTTCTTGTTGGTCAGCCCCTTGTCGTAGCTCAGGCCGTCGGCGGCGAGGTTCTCGTTGATGTGGGCGCGGTACTCGGCGCTGGCATCCAGGCGCTCCTGGCACTCGCTCTGCGCGCCCTGACAGGTCGAGCAGATGTTCATCATCAGCTCGCCGTCGGTCTGCTGGGCCAGCGCGAAGGTACGCGCGTTCAGCGTATCGGCCAGCTCCTGGTTGTGCTCGGCGATCACCCCGGCCCCGCAGCAGTTGGCCCGGTCGAGCTCGATCAGCTCGAGGTCCAGCAACGGCGCCACCGCGGCCATCGAGCCATGCAGCTCGGGGGTGAAGCCGCGGCTCACGCAACCCGGCCAGTAGGCGACGCGCCGGGCCATCAGTGCCCACTCTCCGGGCCGGAGGCCGAGGGAGTGCCCTCGCCGCCCACCGCCGCACCCGCCGCCGCCGCGCCCGGCTCGTCCTCGTCGTAGCCGGAGATGTAGAGGTTGAGCTCGACGCGCTCGTCGCGGTCCTCGATGTCTGAGTAGATGCGCTTGACGCTCGCGTCGGCCTTGTGGGGGTGAAGCAGCGCCTTGGCCGGGGTGACCTTGCCGCGCAGCAATGCGCGCAGCACGACGGGCAGAGACTTCAGCAGCACGGGCATCGCCCGCGGGTGGAACTTGCCCCCGTAGGAGTCGGGCAGCAGGTCGGCCTCGTGCAGCAGGCCGTTGCGGCGGATGTTGTTGACGAAGGCCATCTCGTGGCGGTGGCCGTTGTTGCGGTCGTCAATCTCGGCGTCGCCGGCCATGCGGCGCAGGCGCATGATCTGGTTCATCGGCGCCACCCCCTTGGGGCAGGCGTCAATGCACTTAAAGCAGTGGGTGCAGTCGTACATGCCGTGAGGGTCCTCGGCCAGATCGGTGAGGCGCTCGGTCTGCTGGTCATCGCGCGGATCGCCCGCGAAGCGGTAGGCCTTGGCCAACGCGGCCGGACCGATGAACAGCGGGTCGACCTCCATCGACAGGCAGTCCGACACGCACGCTCCGCACTGGATGCAGGCCATCGACTGGGTCACGTCGACCATGTTCTCGTGGGGCACGATGTACTCGCGCTCGGGCACCGGCTGCTTGGCGATCAGCCAGGGGGTGACGCGCTGGACCTTCTTCCAGTGGACCGCGTCCATGTCGACGATCAGATCCTTGATCACCGGCATGTTGCCCATCGGCTCGACCTCGATCATGCCGTCGCGGGCGGAGGCCAGCGCCTGGTCCAGGTGGGTGTGACAGGCCAGCCCGGGCTGGCCGTTGATGCGCACCCCGCACGAGCCGCAGATGGCCGCGCGGCAGGAGCAGCGGATCCCGATCGACCCGTCCTGGCGAGCCTTGGCCTGCAGGATGCCCTCGAGCACCGAGCGGTGGCCCTCGAGATCGACGGTGTACTCCTGCCAGAACGGGGCCTGCCCCGATTCCGGGTCATAACGGCGGAGCTTGAGTGTGAAGTCGGGCATGAAGGAAGGTGGGGGTGGGGTCCTTAGGGGGCGGCTAGCCCCCTATCAGTATCGCCGCTCTTCTGGTTGCCACTGCGTGAAGGTGATCGGCGAGTAGTCGATCTGGGGCTCCCCGTCGGGGCCCCGCAGGATGTCGATGTGCTGGAGCCACTCCTCGTCGTTGCGCTCGGGGAAGTCGGTGCGGAACTGGGCGCCGCGCGACTCCTT
>DASYID010000002.1:0-6928 GCA_036252775.1 Solirubrobacteraceae bacterium | reverse complement strand
AGGGGACCCGAGCCAACAGCTCGGTGCCACAGCGCGGGCAGGAGCCCAGGGCCAGGTGCTCGGTGCAGCCGAGGCATTGCGGGCACAGGAGCACGATCGGAGCCAGAACGGCGCCTGCACGGATGCCGTAATCGTGCGAGGGGGCCATGCCCAGCAGGTTCGCCACCGCCCATCCGGGCCCCCGATGGTGGTCGCCTTTGCCACGCTAGAGACGGTCGAGCCTGCAGGAAAGCTCCGCCTGGGCCGCTGCGCGGGTCGGCAGCGGGCTAGGAGGGAGACGAGCGCAGCGGCGAGTGAACGCCGCTGACGATCTCGCCGGCCTGGCGAGGCGAGCCGAGCTCGCGGGTCGGCGCCAGGACGCCGCCGCAGGCGGGGCAGTCCTCATAGGCCCCCGAGATCACCGACAGGCAGTCGCGGCAAGCCTGCAGCACAGGCTTGCGCTCGAGGCCCACGGAGACCTCGTTGGCGGTGGGCGCTGCCCCCGACATCCTCGTGGGCGCCAGCTGCTCGTCCGCCGCGGCGTCTGCGGAGCGGGCGTGCAGGCCCAGGGCCGACATGACCGCGAGCGAGATCAGCATCAGCCCCACCCAGCCGGCCCCAATGATCAAAAGTGTGTTCATCGCTCCCCATTTCCCCCGAAATCGCCCGGTTAACGCCCGTTGTCTGTTACATGGTCGACCAGCCGGCGGCTAAAGCTCATCGGACATTCGTCCACAGAGCTTACGGGTCCTTAACCGTGAAACGAAAGACGCTCCCCCCGTCGGGTCCCGAATCCACCCAGATCCGGCCCCCGTGGGCGTCGACGACCCGGGCGCACACGGCCAGCCCGATGCCACTGCCCTCGTAGTCCTGGGAGTCGGCGCCGCGCCCGAACATCTCGAAGATCTTGGTCCGCGCCGCCTCGGGCACGCCGATCCCGTTGTCGGCCACCGAGAAGCACCAGGCGTCCCCGCTGCGCTCCGCCGAGACGGTCACCACCGGCGGTGTGTCCTGCGCCACGTACTTGAGGGCATTGGCCAGAAGGTTCTGAAACACCCGAGTGAGCCCCTCCTGGTCGCAGCTCAGCGCGGGCAGCCTGTCGAAGCGCACCGTGGCCCCACTGGCGTCGATGCGCGTGCTCAGCGACCGGATGGCCTCCTCGAGCATCGCGCCGGCCTCGACCGCCAGCTCGCCGCGCTGGCGGGTTCCCGCCCGCGCGTACTCGAGCATGTCCTTGATCATCACCTGCAGCCGCTGTATCCCGCGTTGGGCGAAGGCCAAAAACTCGCGTCCCTGGGCGTCGAGGCCCTCGCCATGGCGCTCCTCGAGCAGCGTCAGGAACCCCGACGCGGTGCGCAGGGGCTCAGCCATGTCGTGCGACGCCACCGACGCGAAGACCTCGAGGTCGGCGTTGGACCGCGCCAGGGCGTCGTTGCGGACGGACAGCTCACCCGCCAGGCGCTCGAGCTCGGCCTGACCGCGGGCGCGCTCGACCACCCGCCCCAGCTGGGTCCCCACCTGGGTCAGCACCGCCACCAGCCCGGGCTCGGGCGGCCCCGCCGCCTCAATAAAGAACTCGAGCGCCCCGACGGGCCGCTCCGCCACAACCACCGGCACGCCCAGCGCCGCCCGCAGGCCGCACTCCAGCGCGGTCTGCTGGCGCTGGAACTCCGGCGCCTCGGCGAGGTCGGAGAGCCAGACCGCTGCGCCATCCTGCACCACGCGTCCGGGCAGGCCCTCACCTGCCTTGAACACCAGCTTGTCGCTCAGGCGGCGAAAGGGATCAAAACGCTCGCCGGCCAAGTGCCATACGGGGCCCGAATGCAGCAGCGCGTCGCCCGGATCAGTAAGGAAGGCGTGGCCCACCGGCCAGGACGTGTGGCGGCAGACCAGCTCGACCGTATCGCGCAGCGCCGCCTCGATGGAGACGGCCTCGTTGGCCGCCTGGGCCGAGGCGCCGATCAGCTCGAGCTCCCGCTGGCGGTCATAGAGGCGCCGGGTGGCGGTCTCGGCGATCCGCTCCGCCTCGTGCCGCGCGGCGCGTTCGCGGGCCAGGCGGCGCCGCAACACGGCTGGGTCAACCGGTCCTTCACTCATCTGGGCTCTCCACCGCCGCTGGCGCCGACCCGTCCTCGGCCGAGCGAGTCTCGCGCGCCACCACGCGCAGCACCTCGGAGGCGAGCTGCGGGCCATCGGAGTCCAGCTGCGGGGTGGCCGAGATGCGCACGACCACCTCCTCGCCGTCCAGCTCCTCGAGCGTCACGCTGGGCTCCTCCCGCATGGCCACGGAGATCTCCTGGCTGAGCAGCTCGTGCAGGTCCGAGGGGGTGACGCCGGGACGCAGCCGAGCCCGCAGGTTGACCGCGTCGGGCTCGCGCAGGGGGGCGATGGCGATGTTCAGCACCACACTGTTGGGCACCAGCACCTCGTCCTCACCGGTGGCCAGCGTGGTGTAGAGGAGCCCCAGCGTGCTCACCACCCCCTCGATCTGGCCGCCGATCGCTCCCCCCTGAAGACGGACACGGTCACCGACTCGAAACGGCCGCGCGCTGAGCAGGACCGTGCCGGCGATCAGGTTGCCCAGCGTCTGCTGGGCGGCGAGCCCGAAGATGACCGCGGTGAAAGCACCGCCCACCGCCAGCGTGCGAGGGTCCAGCCCGGCGATCCGCAGGGCGACGATCAGCGCCGTGGCGATCGTCACCAGGCGAATCAGGAAGCCGACCGTCCCCGCGGTGCCGGGATCGAGCCGTCGAAACAGGGCCGGCCCCGCCGCCCGCCCCACGTCGCGAGCGATGGCCCAACCCAGGACCACCAGCACGATCACGCTGGCGATGCGAACCGGCGTGTCGAGTCCGAGCAGCTCGCGGCGGTAGGTGTAGGCCAGAAGCACGCCGACGAACAGCGGCACCAGGATCACGGCCTCCACGCGGGCGCGACGGGCGAGCTTGGTGTTGAGCTGACGGGCCAGCCCGACCTCGCGCCAGCTGTGGCTGCGGGTGGCCAGCAGGCCGGAGGAACGTTTCATGTCCACATGATCGCCGATGGACGGCGCGGTGGACCGGGGAGCCTGGGCTTAGCGGTGGACCGGGGAGCCTGGCTCAGGGTGGTGGGCGAGCCGAGCCACCCGGCGGGTGGGCAGGGCCCACGCGCCGGGCACCGGCTCTCATCCTTACCCGCCGGCGGAGATCGCCTCTACCAGCTCGCCCACCTTCTCGTGGGGAATCTCCTGGGCGAGGTCGGCCTGACTGACCACACCAATCAGGTCGTGGCCGTCGATCACGGGCAGGCGTCGCACCCGATGGGACTTCATCGTCTCGAGCGCCTCCTCGATCGGATCGTCGGCGCCGATGGTGACCACTTCGCCCTGGTCGGCGATGTCACGAGCGCGTGTCTGCGCGGGGTCGCGGTCCTGGGCCAGAACCTTGACCACGATGTCGCGGTCGGTGAGCATGCCCTTGAGGCGGTTGTCCTCACCGCAGATCGGCATGGCCCCGACGTCGAGCTCGGCCAGGCGCTTGGCGGCATCCAGAATGGTGTCGCCCTCTCCCACGCACTCGGCCCCTCCGGTCATCACCTCACGAGCTGTCTTACCCATTTGCTCCTCCTTGTGTGCGGTTGCCAAAACGTGTCCGACGGCCGCGGCTGATGGGGTGTGCCTCGCCGTCGCGTCCCGACAGGGTCCGGTGACACTCACCTGCGAGCTACCCGCTGTTGCGCCGCCGAAACACGACCACAAGCGAGTCCGAGCCGGTGTTTCCCCACGCCCAGGAACGGGCACTGAACAGCTACCGTCGTCTGAACGCCAGGAGGCGATTCATCCATGGGAGCAGTCCTGGGCATCGTGCTCGTTGCCGTCGTCGTGGTGCTGGTCGCGGTTGGCCTGACGCCGATCATCTTCGTGCCGCTGGGCATCGTGGCGCTCGTCATCCTCGGCCGCCCGCTGTTCGGCGCGCTGCTTTCGGACGGGCCCTCCGGTGGAGCCTCGGCTCCCCGCACCCCGAGCACGGCCGAGGCTTCCTACCAGCCGGTGGTCGACCCCTCCGAGCGCTAGCCGCCCCCGGGCGCGCGCCGCGCACGGAGGCGTCGCTAGCCTGCCGGGCACCGTGACCTACGTCAGGAGCCTGCGCCCGCGTGCGGTGGCGGCCGGCGGGCTGGCCGGCCTGGCGGCCTGTGCGCTGATCGCCGGACTCGCCGCCTCGGGCCCCGGTCGCCACGCCGCCGGCGCCGCGTCCGCCCACCTCCGGGCGTCGGCGCCGCCGCGGAGCGCCGCGGCGCTCGCCGGATCGCCCCACGCCGGCGGCGTGACGCTGGTGCCCGACCCCGAGGCGGCCCAGAGCTTTCCCGAGGCCTCGGCCGGCGCCCCCCACCCCCTGGCCCAGACGCCGGGGCAGGCGGCCGCGAGCACATCGGTGGCACCGGGCGCTCCGTCCGACGCACAGGTCCGCCAGGAGCTGGCCCAGATGCGCGCCGCCCTGAGGGCCCAGCACGCCCGCGTGGCCACCGCACGGGGCGGAGCCGCGATCGACGTCCAGGGCAGCGCGCAGCCTCCGCCGGGGGCCCCGGTCGCGGTTGCTCGCGTGATCGCCGGCGCCAACGCGATCGCCACGTTCCCCTACCGTTTCGGGGGCGGTCACGCCTCCTTCGTCGACGATGCCTATGACTGCTCGGGGTCGCTGAGCTACGCGCTGGCCGCGGGCGCGATGGTGTCGGCGCCCCTGACCTCGGGGGACTTCGAGCACTGGGGCGTGCCCGGGCCGGGCCGCTGGATCACCGTGCTCGCCAACGTCGGGCACACGTACATGTACGTGGCCGGGCTGCGCTTTGACACCAGCGGGCGCAGCGGTCCCCTGGGCTCACGCTGGCAGACAGCAGCCCGCTCTGACTCGGGCTTCACCGCCCGCCACTGGCCCGGGCTGTAGGGGCTCACGGCACTGCGCGCGACCGCGAGCAAGAGCCCTGGGTTACAGGAGTAGCCGGTACGGGCAAACCGCGTCTGTGGACTCGCTGCGAGGACAACTGCTGGTGGCTTCACCGGCGCTGGACGATCCCAACTTCCGGCGCACGGTGATCCTGCTCGGCGAGCACTCCCACCGCGGGGCGGTCGGGCTGGTGCTCAACCGCCCGTCGCCCACCGAAGTGGTCGAGGCCGTGCCGGCGTTGGAGAGCCTGGTCGAGATGGGGACGACGTTCTTCATCGGCGGTCCGGTAGCGCCATCGGTGGTGATGGTCCTGGCCCGCATGTCGGACCCGGAGGACGCCGGCACGCTGGAGGGCCAGGTGATCGGGTTTCTGTCGGCCGAGACCGACCTTGAGGATCTGGGCCATCAGGCCGTGGAGACCCGCGTGTTCGCCGGCTACGCCGGATGGGGGCCCGGCCAGCTCGAGGCCGAGCTGGAGCGCGCGGACTGGATCGTGCACCCTCCCGAGGAAGGCGACATCTTCACCGAGGAACCCGACCGCCTGTGGAGTGCGGTGCTGGAGCGGATGGGGGGCCAGTACTCGCTGCTGGCCCGCATGCCGCTCGATCCCTCGCTGAACTAGACACCTACACTCACACGCGATGAGCGTCTCGGGTGCCAACCGTCGGGCCGCCGACGCTGGGCACAAGATCGCCCTGCGCGATCCCTTCTGGCCGGCCCAGCTGACGGTGGCGGTCGCGATCGTGCTGAACCTGCTGTTGCCCGACAACCTGGTGATCGGCCCCGCCTGGGTCATCCCGGCGCTCGAGGGGGCCCTGCTGGGCGCCCTGATGCTCGCCACCCCCCACCCCGACGTGCGCTACCGGCCCCTGCGCCGCTATATGGCCATGGCCCTGATCGGGATGGTGAGCGTGGTCAACCTCGTCTCGCTCGTGCTGCTCGCCCACTACTTGACGGCGGGTGGGCACGTCAACGGCCGGCCGCTGATCACCGCCGGAATCCTGTTGTGGGTCAACAACGTGCTGCTGTTCGGGCTGTGGTACTGGGAGACCGACCGCGGCGGCCCGGTGGCGCGCGCGAGAGAGCACGACGCCAGCCCCGACTTCCTGTTTCCCCAGATGCAGGCGACCGAGTTCGCGCCCAAGAACTGGATGCCCGGGTTCATCGACTACATGTACGTGTCGTTCACCAACGCCACCGCGTTCAGCCCGACGGACACGATGCCGTTGACCCAGACGGCCAAGGTGATGATGTCTGTCCAGTCCCTCGCGGCCCTGATCACCGTGGCGCTGGTCGTCTCGCGCGCGGTCAACATCCTCACCTGACCGCGACCGGGCGCTCGATCCTCGGCTGAACCCTCGGCCCTGGGATGGCCGGCTCCGCCGCTACGCGCCCTCGAGCACGAAGCGGCTGTTGGCGCGCATGGCGTCCACGATCGCGGCCGGCGCGCTGGAGGGCGAGCCCGCGTCAAACGGCGGCTGGGGGTCGTACTCGATCCCCAGCTGGATCGCCTGGGCGACCTCGGGCCCGGCCAGCTCGGCGGCCAGGGCCAGCGCCATGTCGATGCCCGCCGACACGCCGGCCGCCGACATGAGCTTGCCGTCGCGCACCACCCGCTCGGGCGTGACCAGTGCCCCCAGCGCGGCGAGCTCCTCCAGGGCCAGCCAGTGCGAGGTGGCCCGGCGGCCGTCGAGCAGCCCGGCGGCGGCGAGCAGTAGCGAGCCCGTGCACACCGAGGTGGTCCAGGTGGTGTGCTCGTGCACCTCGCGCAGCCACCGGTGAAGCTCCCCGTCGGCCATCAGCGCGCGCTGGCCGGGACCGCCCGGCACGACGATGATGTCGGGGGCGCTGACCTCAGACAGCGCGTCCTGGGCCTCGAGCACGAAGCTGCGCGAGTCGTTGGTGATCGGACCCGGCTGCGCGGCCACGAAGGTGGTCTGAGCACCGGGCAGGCGGCTAAGGACCTCGTAGGGGCCGACTATGTCCAGCGCGGTGAAGCGGTCATAGAGCAGCATGGCGATCTGCATGAC
>DASYID010000001.1:0-6501 GCA_036252775.1 Solirubrobacteraceae bacterium | reverse complement strand
GAAGGACGAGAAGACCGGGGAGGACCTCGTGTCGATCGGCTTCGTCGTCGACCTCAACTACCGCGACGCCACCACCTCGGCCCATGACCTGCTCCAGCAGTTCAAGCTCCACCCGCTGGTCAAGGGGATCCTGGAGGGCGGCGAGCGCGTCGCCTGGGGGGCCAAGGCGCTGCCGGGCGGCGGCTACTGGTCGATGCCCAAGCTCAGCATGCCCGGCGCGCTGCTGGTAGGCGACGCCGGCGGGATGGTCGACACCGTGGCCCTGAAGGGCGTGCACCACTGCATCAAGTCGGGCATCCTCGCGGCGGAGGCGATCTACAAGTCGCTCAAGAACGGCGAGTCGCTCGAGTCCTACGAGGAGGCCGTCGAGGAGTCCTCGATCGGGCAGGAGCTCTACCAGGTGCGCAACACCCGCCAGGCCTTCCAGCGGGGCTTTATCGTCGGCAGCCTGCTCGCCGGGCCCTCGATCATGTCCCGGGGCAAGGTGCCACCCGGCCGCCAGGAGTGGCATCGCGACGATGCGGAGCCGATGTTCATCGGCGACACCAACAAGGGTTATCCAAAGCCCGACGGCAAGTACACCTTCGACAAGCTCTCATCGGTGTACGTCTCGGGCAATGCGACCCGCGACGACGCCCCCAACCACATCCGCGTCAGGACAAAGGTTCCGCGGGAGATCGCCGAGACATGGCGGTGGATGTGCCCGGCGGGGGTCTATGAGATCCCCGAGGACGCACCCGAGGAAGGCAACGTCGACGTGATCGTCAACTACACCAACTGCGTGCAGTGCGGCGCCATCACCGCCAAGGGCGGCCGGCTGACGACCCCCGAGGGGGGCGACGGCCCGCTCTACCAGATCACCTGAGGCCCCCGCCGCTGGCGCAACTGTTGGTCACCGCCCGGGGTTATGGCTCCGGCGATGACCCAGATTCACCCCCATCCCCCCCCGGGAGGCCCCCGGCGGGCCCTCCGGCGGGCACTGGCCGCCGGGCTGCTGGCGGCGGCCGCCTACCCGTTGGCGCTGGCCACCCTCCCGGCCGCCGCGGCGCCTTCGCACCGGCCCTCCTGGGCGGCGGTGACGCCCGCTCCCGGCAGCGCCCCCGCGGCCACCCTCGAGCACTGCCAGGACGCGCTGGCGGCCTCCCACCGCTACGCCGCCTTCTCGGCCCAGATGACCGCCGTGCCAGGCGCCACGCGCATGGGCGTGCGCTTCGAGCTGCTGGCCTCCACCCTGCGCGGGCATGTGTTTCACCACGTGCCGGCTCCGGGCCTGGGCCGCTGGGAGCGCTCGAAGTCCGGGGTGGCGGGGTTCGAGTTTCGCCAGGTCGTCGCCAACCTGCCGGCGCCCCGCGCCTTTCGCGTCGAGGTGAGCTTTCGCTGGTATGACTCGCGGGGACGGTTGATCCGCCACCGGCGTCTGCGCAGCGCGATCTGCCAGCTTGCCGACGTGCGCCCCAACCTGGTCGTCGGGCGCGTCGCCCAGCTGTCGGCCGAAGAGCCGGGCTTGGCCCGCTACGCGGTGGTGATCCGCAACGACGGCCTGACCGACGTGCGGTCACCGTTTGACGTGGCGCTGAGCGTCAACGGCTCCGCCCAGCCGGCGCAGAGCGTGGCGTCGCTGGGAGCCGGTCAGGCCGAAACGGTCACCTTCGTCGCCGCCGCCTGTCAGCCAAGCTCGACGATCGTGGCCACCGTCGATCCTCGGGCGGTCATCGACGAGACCACCAGAACCGACAACAGCCGCCGCGTCGCCTGCTGATAAAGCCAAGCCCCTGACGGGCGCGTCGCCGTCGCTACACTGCCACCCACATGAAGAGTGCCATCCATCCCGAGTACGTGCAGGCCCACGTGCGCTGCACCTGTGGCAACGAGTTCACGACGCGCTCGACCAAGGCCGAGCTGCACGTCGAGATCTGCTCCAACTGTCACCCGTTCTACACCGGTCGCCAGAAGCTCGTCGACACCGGCGGCCGCGTCGAGCGCTTCCAGCGCCGCGTCGCCCGCGGCCGTCAGCGCTCCGCCGGTAAGTAGCGGCGATGGCCACCGCGCCCGCGCCGGGGTTGGCGCCGGAAGGGCCCGCCCCCGACACGGCACTGCCACCGGAAGCGCTGACCGCGCAGCGCGATGCGCCGGTCGGCGGCCAGGCGGTGCTGGAGGGAGTGATGATGCGGGGGGTGGGGACCTGGGCGGTGGCGGTGCGAAAGCCCGTCCCGGAGTCAACGCCTGAGGCCGAGGGCGAGATCTCGGTCAGCTCGTTTGAGCTGACCTCGGTGCTGCGGCGCCACCGCTGGCTGCGCATTCCGGTGCTCAGGGGCGTCGTGGCCCTGGGCGAGTCGCTGGCCATCGGCCTGAAGGCCCTGGGAATCTCGGCCAACGCCCAGTTGCCCGAGGACGAGCAGGAGATCTCCGGCGGCATGTGGGCCGGCACGATCGTGGTCGCGCTGGCGTTCGCGGTCGGGCTGTTCTTCGTGGTGCCCGTCGGGCTGACCAGCCTGATCAAGGGTCAGCTCGGCTCCTCGGTCCTGTTCTGGCTGGTCGAGGGTGTCGTGCGCACCGCGATCTTCCTCGGCTACATCGTGATCCTGTCGCGCCTGCGTGACCTGCGCCGCGTGTTCGAATACCACGGCGCCGAGCACAAGACGATCTCCTGCTATGAGGCCGACCTGCCTCTGACCCCCGCCAACGCGACGCGCTTCTCGCGCCTGCATCCGCGCTGCGGCACGAGCTTTCTGCTGATCGTGATGATCGTGGCCATCTTCGTCTTCGCGCCGATCGGCCTGCCCGCCTGGTACTGGCTGCTGGCCACGCGGATCCTGGGTGTTCCGCTGATCGCCGGCCTGTCCTTCGAGCTGATCAAGTTCGCCGGGCGCAACCGTCGCCGGCGCTGGGTGCAGATCGTGATGTCCCCGGGGATGGCGCTGCAGAAGCTCACCACGCGCGAGCCCGACCCCTCCCAGCTGGCGGTGGCGATCGCGGCGCTGGAGGCGGTGCTGGCCGTAGAGACTCCCGGAGCTCAGGGCGCGGACGCGCTGCTGGGCGTCGAGGTCGTCGCGTAGGGCCCCGCGCACCCCTGGGGGCGACTAGCCTGGCCGCGGCATGATCCAACGGCTCGTCGAGCAGATAGAAGCGCGCTTTGCCGAGGTCCAGCGCCAGCTCTCGGACCCCGAGGTGATCGCCGACCGCGACCGCTTCGCCGCCATCGGGCGCGAGTTCTCCGAGCTGGAGCCCGCCGCCGCTCTGGCCGAGCATTGGCGCCGGGCCGTCGACGACGCCGCGGGGGCCCGCGAGCTGCTGGAGGAGGGCGAGGACCTCGAGCTGCGCGAGCTGCTCGCCGCCTCCCTGACGCGGGTGGAAGAGCTCGAGGAGCAACTGCGCCTGGCCATGGTCGAGCGTGACCCCAACGACGACAAGAACGTGATCATCGAGGTCCAGGGGGGTGCCGGGGGCGACGAGGCCGGGCTGTGGGCGGGCGACCTGCACCGCATGCTGACCCGCTACGCCGAGCGCCTGGGCCTGGCCCCCGAGTCGCTCAGCGCCGGGGACGGCAAGTACACCTTCGCCGTCAAGGGCCAGGGCGCGTACTCGATCTTCAAGTACGAGGGTGGCACGCACCGCGTCCAGCGCGTCCCGGTGACCGAGTCACAGGGACGCATCCACACCTCCACCGCCACCGTGGCGGTGCTGCCCGAGGCCGAGGAGGTGGACGTGCAGCTCGATCCCTCCGATCTGCAGGTCGACGTCTACCGCTCCTCGGGGCCGGGCGGGCAGTCGGTCAACACGACCGACTCGGCCGTGCGCATCACCCACAAGCCGACGGGCATCGTCGTGTCGATGCAGGACGAGAAGTCCCAGCTGCAGAACCGCGACAAGGCGATGCGGGTGCTGCGCGCCCGCCTCTATGAGCAGGCCCTGGCCACCCAGCAGCACGAGCTCGCCGCCGACCGTCGCGCCCAGGTCGGCACCGGCGATCGCGCCGAGAAGATCCGCACCTACAACTACGGCGAGCGCCGGGTCACCGACCACCGGCTGAAGCTGACCTCCCACAACCTCGACGCCGTGCTCGAGGGAGAGCTCGACGAGTTCACCAACGCCCTGCAGGCCGACGAGAAGCGCCGTCGCCTGGAGGCCCAGGCCGAGCGCGAGACCCCGTGACGGCCACGGCGGGGCGGCCCGGGCCGTTCACCGGCGTGGCCGTGGCCGGCGCGTTGAACAGCGCCGTCATCGCCCTGGGCGCCGCCGGTGTGGACACGCCGCGCCTGGACGCCGAGGTGCTGCTGGCCTGGGCGCTGGGCGTCACCCGCACCGCGCTGGTCCTCGACCCCGACCGGCCCGTGGAGGGTGTCGCCGTGCGCCGCTTCTCCGAGGCGGTGCGCCGTCGCAGCGCGCAGCGCGAGCCGGTCGCCTACATCACCGCGATCAAGGCCTTTCGTCACATCGAGCTCGAGGTCGACCCGCGCGTGCTCATTCCGCGGCCCGAGACCGAGCTGCTGGTGGAGGTCGGCCTCCAGGCGCCGCCGGGCACCCGCGTGCATGACCTGGGCACCGGCAGCGGCGCGGTGGCCCTGGCGCTCAAGCACGAGCGGCCCGATCTGATCGTCAGCGCCAGCGACCTCAGCCCCGACGCGCTGGAGGTGGCTCGCGCCAACGCCCGGCGCCTGGGCCTGGAGGTGGCGCTGCACCCCGGAGACTGGGAGCAGGGCCTGGACGGCGGCGCCAAGCTGGTGCTGGCCAACCCGCCCTACGTGGCCGAAGCCGACCGGCCGAGCCTGGCCCCCGAGCTGCGCCACGAGCCTCCGCAGGCGCTGTTCGCGGGCCCCGACGGCCTGGCCGCCCTGCGCGCGATCGCCGAGGCGCTGGGCCGGCGCCCGGCGCCCGACGGCCCGTCGATGGTGGCGCTGGAGGTGGGCCAGGGCCAGGCCGCGGCGGTGGGGGAGCTGCTGGCCGTGGCCGGCTTTGCCCGCCAGGAGCAGCGCCGGGATCTGGCGGGCGTCGAGCGGGTGGTCGTGGCGTGGCGGCGCTGAGCGACGGGGGTGCTCGTGGCCTCGCGGCGCTGAGCGACGGCGACGTCCGCGCGCTCGAGCGCTGCGCCGGGGCCGGGGGGGTGGCCGTGATCCCCACCGACACCGTCTACGGGCTGGCCTGTGCCGCTGATTCCCCGGCGGCCCTCGCGCGCCTTCACGCGCTTAAGGGTCGCGGTCAGCCCAAGCCCGCGGCGATCCTGTTCGGCTCGCTGGCCGCGGCCCTGGACACGCTGGGAGACCTGCCCGAGCCCACCCGCCGGGCGCTGGAGGCCCTGCTGCCCGGCCCCGTGACCGCCGTGGTGGCGGACCCGCGCGGGCGCTTCGCCCACGCCTCGGGGGAACGGCCGACCGTCGGGATCCGGGTGCCGGCACTCGCGGGCCCGCTCGCCGCCCTGCGCACGCTGCGCGTCGCGCTGGCCCAGTCCAGCGCGAACCCGACCGGGGGCCCCGATCCCGCCCGGGTCGCGGACATCGCGGCGCCGATCCTCGCCGGTGCTGACCTCGTGCTCGACGCCGGCGCGCTGTCGGGCCGCCCGTCGACGGTGGTCGATCTTCACCGCCTGCACCGCAGCGGGGAGTGGCGGATCCTTCGCCCCGGGGCGCTCGAGGCCGCGGTGGTCGCCCAGCGGCTGGGCCGGGCGCCGGCGGACAGCGCCTCGGGCCCCGCGGCCGGCGAGGGCGTAGATTCCAGCCCATGAGCTCGACCGGGCCCAGCGCGTTCGTGACCGGCGGGTCGGGTTTCATCGGGGGCGCCCTGATTCGCCGGCTGGTGGGTGACGGCTGGGACGTGCGCGCGCTGGCCCGTTCCCCGCGCTCGGCCGAGCAGGTCCGCGCCGCCGGGGCCGAGCCGGTCACCGGTGAGCTCGAGGACCTCCCCTCGCTGCGGGCGGGAGCGGACGGGGCCGAGTACGCGTTTCATGCCGCCGCGCATCTGGGGCAGTGGGGAGCCGCCGCGGACTTCGAGCGGGGCAACGTCCAGGGCACGCGCAACGTGCTGGGGGCCTGTCGTGAGGCGGGGGTCAGGCGCGTGGTGCACGTGGGCACCGAGGCGGCCCTGATGGCCGGCCAGGCGCTGGTCGAGGTCGATGAGCGCGCCCCGCTTCGCTACGACTCGCCCGCCCTCTACAGCGCCACCAAGGCTCGCGCCGAGGAGGCGGTGATCTGTGCCAACGGCTCGGGCCTGGAGACGGTGGTGGTGCGACCGCGGCTGGTGTGGGGGGTGGGGGACACGACGATCCTGCCCGGGCTGATGGCGGCGGTGCGGGCGGGTCGCTTCGCCTGGGTGGGTGGCGGCCGCCACCGCACCGCCACCTCCCACGTCGACAACGTGGTCGAGGGCCTGGTGCTCGGCGCCCGGCGCGGCCGGCCGGGGAACAGCTATTTCGTCACCGACGGCGGTTCGGTGGAGTTTCGTGAGTTCATCACCCAGCTCCTCGGTACGCAGGGGGTCAAGCCCCCCTCCCGCAACCTTCCGCGGCCG